>JAJDVJ010000012.1 GCA_022826205.1 Silicimonas sp.
GGACCTGAGGTGGCCGCCGACCCTTGCCGGGCCCACGGACCCGGATCTCGCGAAGGCGCGGTTCCACTTCCCGGCGGTGGACGGTGCGATGTCGAAGCTGGCCGCGACGGCGCGGCAGGTTGCGCCGGCCTGCATGGCCGCAATGACGCGCATGCGAAGATCGATGGAGCAGGCTCTGGGCATCTCGGGGGTCTCCTGATTGCGATGCACGCATCGAATCAGACCTCCGACAGAATGGGAATCCCCAATGATTCCAACTAGGTCGGACACGCTCTAAGCACTCAACCGTCCACGTGCTCCGCGTTGACCTAGGAGGGATCCCAGCGGACTCTGTCAGTGAGGCGTGGGATCTTCTGCTGGCACGGCGTGCGTGTCCTTCGGCATAGCTGGTCATCTTCACCTGCCCCATTGCACGCGCCGGCGCGGCGGAGACCGTCATGTAGCCATTCATTGTCATGGCGTTTCCCATTCTCCCGGCAGCGCGCGTCGGGGTCATCCGGACACGGCCAGCCAGAAAAGCAAGGAGTGGCACAGTCCGGGAGAAGGGCATTTCGATTTCGGCATTGCTCCTGGATCGCAACCCATGACTGGAGCCTGCTCATCCGCTAAAGAGAGGCACGCCTTCACCCTGAATTCCGGTCGATACTGCAGCGCACGATTCATGCCCAAGGGTCGGCTGAATTCAACTCACAGAGCAATGGACATGAGATCTGACTACCCCAATTGGCAACCTGCCGCGCCATCAACAACTGCCAAGCACTCAATTGGCACTGCAGTCCCACAGGGTCAGTCGCTCAAAATGGCCATGCTGTCGGCGTCCCAACAGATCCAGACCGGCGCGTCGCCAACCGCCTGACCCGTTTCCAAATTGACATAGGCCTTCAGAGTTGCACCCGCGGCTTGTTCGACGAGCAGGTCCACCATCATCCGGCTGCCAAGAAAGGTCTTGCCGACCACCCGGCCCCGAACCGCGTTGACCCTTTCTGGCTTCTCGCGGTGCAACTCCAGCCGTTCCAGACGGACGGAGGCAGTGGCATGTCCGTCGGAATGCGGGTCTTCTGGCCGTCTGTGACCGCGCAGGATCGATCCGTGCCATTCGATCACCACCTCTGCACCCTCCTGGCTGCGGACTTTGCCCGAGATCAGATTTGTTTCGCCAACGAACTCCGCGACGAAGCGGTTGGCGGGGTGAAGGTAGAGCTCTTCGGGCGTGCCGTCCTGTTCGACGCGCCCAGCATTCATCACCACGATCCGGTCCGACATGGTCAGCGCCTCTTCCTGGTCGTGGGTGACGAAGACAAAAGTCTTGTCGGTCCGCCTCTGAATCGATTTTAGCTCTTGCTGGACCTGTCCCCGAAGCTTCGCGTCCAGCGCACCAAGCGGTTCGTCGAGCAGAAGAAGCGCGGGATCAAGGGCAAGTGCGCGCGCCAGGGCAACACGCTGGCGTTGTCCACCGGAAAGCTGGCCAGGATATCGGTCGCCATAGTCGGCAAGCTCAAGGAACGTCATCAATTCATTCAGTCGGTCCTTGATGGCGCTTCGGCTCATGCCCGTCAGTTCCAGTCCGAAGGCCATGTTTTGCAGGACCGTCATGTGCGGAAACAGGGCATAGTCCTGGAACACCATGTTCACGTTGCGCCGGTCTGGCGGAAGCCGGGTTACATCCTTGCCCTCCAGCACAATTCGTCCGGCGTCCGGACGCTCGAACCCGCCGAGAAGGCGCAACGTGGTCGACTTGCCACAACCCGAGGGACCCAAGAAGGTGACGAACTCGCCTTCGGTGATATCCAGTTCCATCCGCTCAAGCGCGACCGCATTGCCAAAGGTCTTCGAGACCCCTTCAATGCTGACGACGGGAGGCTGCGAGGTCATCGTCCGGAGTCCTTGTTCGTACGGCGCACATATCGCTCGGCCCAGATCCCGAGGACCGCAGTTAGGACCAGCGCTACAGTGGCGATTGCGTTGATTTCCGGTGACATGCCAGAGCGCAGCTTGGCGAAGATCAGAACCGGCAGGGTAGGCTCGTAGCTGCCAAGAAAGAACGAGCGAACAAAATCGTCGAAGCTGAGCAACAGGCAGAAGATGCTGGCACCCATGATGGCGGGGGTCAGGTAGGGCAAGGTGATCCTCAGGAAGGCGACCAACGGGTCGGCGCCAAGATCGCGCGCCGCTTCGATCTGGCTTTTCGGCAGGGTGGAGAGACGCGCCATGACCACAAGCACCACAAAGGGCACATTGTGGACCGCGTGGGCCCAGATGATCGCGAACATCCCCGGTTCGATGCCAAGAAGGCGAGCATAGATACGGAACGCAATCGCCGAGATGATGCCGGGCACAAGCGCTGGCAGGATGGCAAGACCGAACACCGTCGCACGTCCCCAAAACTTCCGTCCCTCCAGCAACACCGCGATCCAAAGCCCAATTGCAATTGAAATCACGGATGCGCACACTGCGATCGCGATCGAATAGCCAAAGACCGAGATCACTTCGGCATCCTCGAATACACCAAGGTACCAGTCGAGCGTCCAGGATTTGATCGGAAACCCAATGAACTTCGAATCCTTGAATCCCATGAGAATCATCAGGATCAGTGGCACAAACACATAAAGGACGAAGGCCCAGTAGACGCAGGACAGGAAGATGCGCGTGTTGCGGGTCACTTGGTATCACCTTTTCTGAGCATGTACATCAACCGCTGAAAGACACCCGAAATCGCCAAAGCGGCAAGGAACATGATCGTCGCAAAGGCCGCGCCAGTCGGCCATTCGTCACCCGCGACGTGGAAAAAGCCAGCGATGGTCTCAGCAAAGACCGTGGTCGAGGGGCCGCCAAGAAGCACCGGCGTTGCGTAGAATCCAGTCGAGATCAGGAAGACCAGTGTACACCCGGAGGAAATGCCTTCGATCGTCAGGGGCAACGTCACGCGTCGGAACCGTGTCCACGCGCCTGCGCCGAGATCGGCCGCCGCCTCCCAGTAGCTTTGCGGTAGCTTTTCCAGTGCCGAGTAGAGAGGAAGCAGCATGTAAAGCGCCGTCAGATAGACGATGCCCACGCCCATCGAAAAGCTCGTATACATGAACGGGATCGGTCGATCGACCAGCCCCAGCCACTTTAGCGCTAGATTTACCGCCCCAGTATTGCCCAACAGGATCATGATCGCATAGGTCCGCACGATCTCGCCGACCCAAAAGGGCACGAGAAGCAGTAGCAGGAATAGGAGTTGGTTCTTTCGGCTGACATGCCGGGCAAGGAAATATGCGACGGGGTATGTGATTATGAGCGTCGCCAGGGTGAAGGTGCTCGCGAAGACGAGCGTCCGGAAGAACGGCATCCAGAACAGCCTGTCCCCGAAGAACCGCCCGTAATGTTCCAGAGTGAATTGCGTCTGGGCGTTCTGGGCAACCGGATACGCATCGGTCAGGCTGACACGGAGCATCTGAAGCATTGGCCCGAGATGCTGCGTCAGGACCCATAGGACTGGCAGCGCGGCGAGAATGAAGAACTGGCGCCGCGGAGACGCGTAAACGAACGTCAACAGGGCCTTGTAGGGCCCCCAACGGGTCGTTCGGCCCCAAAATGGAGGGTGGTTCTCCCCCGGTGCGCCCCGCGGTTCAGGCGCGGATGCGACTTCTGAGTTCATGGCGTTCCCCTAGCCGGTCAGGTCGGCCCGCACGCCCTCGGTTTAGGGGCGGCTTCCAATTGGTGGAAACGGAGGTATCAGTGCCAGCCCGCACGCCCCCGGTGAGAGGGAGCGTGCGGCGTGTCAGGACATCAGGCCGCCTTGACGGCTTCCACAGCAGGGTCGACGAGACCGTATTTCATCTCATTCGCCTCGGCGCGGAAGAACTGCAGGTTGGCAAGTTGTTCCTCCGGGAAGGACGTGGACCGCTTCTCTGCCTCGGTCAGGTATTGCGAGGCGTCCTTGTATGTCGAGATGAATCCCGACGCCTTGGTCATCGAGGCACCGATTTCGGGGGACGCCAGGAGCGCGTTCAGAAGCGTATAAGCGTTGTCCGGATTCGGAGCGTTATTGGCAATGTTCAGCGTATACACGAAGCCATACGAACCTTCCATCGGGATAGACATGCCCAACGGGAAGCCATCATTGATCAACGCGGCAGCCGGACCGTTCCACGAGTGACCCAGAACGATGTCCTGATTTATGAACATCTGTTGCACTTCGGCACCGCTGTCATAGTACTTGCGAACAAGTGGCTTCTTTTCGATCAGGAAGTTCTTCGCTTCCTCAACGATTCGGGCGGCCTCGTCCGGGTCATCCAAGTAGGCGACCATATTGCCGTCATAACCCATCATCAGCATTACGATCGACATCATGTCCTGGATGATATAGGCGGTCTGGCCCTTGTACTTCTCGCTGAACAGCGTGTCCCAGGTCTGGGCCTCTTCCTCGGAAACGAATTCGGTATTGTAGGACAACACCTCCATACCAGAGAGGATCGGTGCGCCCCATTTGTTGCCGTTGATTGTGGCCCAATCGCTTTCAGAGAAAGTCGGATTGATACTTCCCCAGTTCGACAGTCGACTTGTGTCCATCGGCGCCAGCAACTCGCTGTCGATGAACTGAAGGAACCGATGACCGGCGACGGTCACGATATCCACAGTCGGGTTCGGTGCTTCGGCAGCCAGGAGGTTGAACTGCTTGCCCTGGTCGTCGACAAGACGGACGTTCACCTTGATGCCAGTATCGGCCTCGAACTGCTCCCTGAAGGCGTCGGGCACGAACTGGTTGTAGGTCCAGACGTTCACCTCGCCGCTACCCTGCGCATTGGAACTGCGCAGATAAGCCGGACTTGCCAGCATGGCCGACCCGACGACTGTGGTGCTGAGGAAACGACGACGGTCTATGTTCGGTTTGGACATTTCTTTCTCCCTTTTCCTGTTTGGTTGGCTATTGATCAGCGGACGCCATGACGACATCCGAGTGGTTCAGAAGGCCAGTCTTCGCAGCCTCCTTCAGGTCGTCGAGCGTATGGCTCGACAAATCGATTGCATCGAGAAGCGCGTTCTCGGCCATGAAGTTCCGGCCATACATGGCCGAGAAAACGCGAATGCCGGCCTCGTGCAGCAACGCCGGTCGACCGGCCATGCGACCAAGCACGACGGTCAGTGCCAGCCCGAAAGGCACATCCTCGGTTACATAACGGCTGTCGGCCGTCGCGGGTCCGGTGCCGCCGTTTCCCTCGGCATGCATCTCCAGGTTCATCTCGGAGATCGAGGCCACAGGCACATGGAACGACAGGTGGAAGTGCTCAAAGATCGTGCGTACCTTCACCCCCAACGCCTCGGCGATGGCCAACCGCTCAGCATCCAGCGCTTCGAGCAGGCGACCGACATTGGGCGTGACGTTCTGGCCCTGACTCCAGTCCTCGCCGCGCTCCATCCTGGTCATGTTGCACAGCGCGATACCCATGTGGTTTTGCGGATTCAGGTTCGAGAGCGATATCGCCAGCAACCCTTCTCGTGGTTGGAACCGGTCCCCGAACAGCCGTTGGCAAAGCGCCAGAGCCTCAACAGAGCGGTCTTCAGGCACGGTGCAGAGGTCAACCAGCTTGCGGACCGTGTTGACCCGCACCCGTGTCGGCGACTGTCGCCGCCCGGTTGCCGCGGTCGTGCCCCAGGCGGTCACAGGTGCAGAAATTCCTCGCGCCGCCAATTGCTGACTCAGAAAGATCGCGCCAAGCGAAGCGTGGGACGAGATGATAACGTGCTGACCGTTTCGGACTTTAGGCGCAAGCGCGTCCATCACCGGTCTATGGCCATAGGCAGGAAGAGCGATCATCAGGCAGTCGTTCTCCTCGGCCAGCTGCCCGGCAGTGGCGGCAATTCGCGGAGTCAGAACAGTGTCAAGGGCCCCCTCTGCGGTCAACGGAGTGCCGTCGGTCAACGCCGCTGTTCCCGTGCCCGAAGGCGACCAGAGCATCGGATCATGCCCCTTCCCGGCAACCAGCGCTGCCGTTCCGAAAGCGATCGAGCCTGCACCCGCAATGCCGATCCGGATCTCGTCTCCCATCAGACGCCGTGCCCCCCGCAATCCATAAAGCGCCACATCGCTGATGTCGTCAAGTCATGCATCCCCACCGTCAGACCGCACCGGATCACCGAGCACATGCATCAGCCGATTTGCCCAGGCGAACAGTGCCGTGGACAGGATCAGGTCGAGGATCTCGGCTTCCTCCAAGCCCGCTTCGCGCAGGGCGTGCATCTGTTCCGGTCCAGCCTTGGGCGGGGCTTCGGAGAGCGCTACGGCGAAATCAAGGATCGCCCGGTCGCGATTTGGCAGCGCCGCCGCGCGGCCATGAAGGGAAAGCCGGTCGATGATCTCGGTGCTGTTCTCGAGCTGTGCATGGCGCGCGGCGTGAACGGCGGCGCAATAAATGCAACGATTGACCATGGAGGCACCAATCGCCCCGATCTCGCGCTCGGACCGGCTCATGCCTCCCTTATCGTACATGATCGCGTTGAATAGAGGCGAACGGACCCTGAGCGATTCCACATCGTGCGCCAGAGTCAGGACATAATCCGAAACCTTGGTGTCGGAAGGCGTTACGCTCAGCGCCTCTAGCTGCGCCTCGCTCGCTTCCTCCAGCTTCACCGGCACCACGCGCGGACGCCATTCCGGCACACGGCGGGAGAATTTTCTGACCACTCGCCTCATGGCTTACACCTTGTCATCAGCCGCAGCCCGGTGACCACGCTGATCTGATAGGCGAGGAATGCGTTCAACTCGGACAGCCGCACGATGTCGGCATCCGCGATACCCGCGTCCTGAAGCGTGGAGACGCCGGGTGCCACCACGTTCCGCGTGTTGACTGCTACCTTGTCCATGAATGCAAGCACCGGGCCAAGCCCCTCCGCCGTGCCGTCGCTGGCCGGGTTGGCCAGCCCGACAAAGTCGCCTGCCTCCGCCGCGTAGCGGACAGCGAGGTCCCCGACCCCGTTCAGATTCGCGATCCGCGCGGCCAGCGCAGCTCGCAGCGGATGCGACCATCGCCCCGTCTCCTTTGGCCGCAGAACCGCCCTTTCTGCCTTCGCGGTCATTTCGAAAATGTTCGACCGCAGCGCCACCATTTCGGCCGCTGGTCCCGCATCGCCGATGCCAACCGTGGCTAGCATGGTCTCGTTCGCACTCATGCCACCTGCCCTTTCCGTTCCGTCAGTTGCATCTCGGTAGCTGTCCATTCACTGCCGTCCAGTTCAGGCTTGGCGTAGTCAAGCATGCCCTGCCAATGGGATTCGATGTCCTCGGAGTAAAGCGTTGCCGACAGTGCGCGGGTCAGCCATTCGGCGCCCTCGGACACGCCAGGAATGTCACCACTCACCTTGCCAAGGCTCGCCGAAGCGCCGTAGTTGAAGCAGTAGACGTTCTTTAACCAAGGCGCCTTGCCCGGTACCTTTTCCCGAAAGCTGAAATCTGGGTTGAGATAGGGGAACCGCCCGAGATCGGCGGACACCTCGTCCTCGGGCGGGGCATAGACATCCTCCCAAAGCTGGATCTCGCCCGCCGCATTGCCAAACTCGAGCCGAGAAAGCGGATCGACCGTAAACCCTGTGCCGAGAATGACGAAATCCGCAAGACAAAACGTGCCGTCGGCGAAACCCACACGCACCGCATCCCCCTCCACTTGCGTCGATGTCACTGCCTTGTCGAAATGGAAGAACGCGTTGTTGTGCCGGCTGACCCGGAGTGTCGAACCATGAGGCGCGGGCGTCTGTGTGGCGAAGGAATACTGCATGAAACGCCAGCGCCACTCGTCGGGCAATTCAGCGAAGCCAGCCGTAAATCCAAAGCTGCCGATCCCCATCATCTTGTTGATCGTCGGCATCTCTTTCCTGCGGATCAGATGGCGGACTTCGGCGGCACCGTGCTCCAGCGCTTCGGCGGCATTTTCGACGGCGGAAGCGCCGACACCAACTACCGCCACCCGTTTGCCCCTGAGAGCCGGGAAGTCGATCTCGTCTGCGCTGTGGGCCCAGCACTCGTGGGACAAGCCTTCGACGAAGCCGGGAATATTCTTTTCGCCCGTGCCGTCGCGACCGGTGGCGAAGACCAGTTTCCGCGTCAGAATCGTGTCGCTGTCTGCTCCAGAAAGATGCAGTCGCAGCAGATCGCCCTCTGGCTCTACCAGATCAACCGAAATGCCGTTCTCGACCGGCACTTCCAGGGCTCTTCGGTACCAACGAAGATAGTCCATCCACATCGGGCGCGGAATTTTGTCCAATGCACCCCAGGCTGCCGCCCCGAATTGCGCGCGGAACCAAGCCTGGAACGTCAACGTGCCCTGCCGATAGCATGGGCCGGTCAGTTCCTTGGGCGAACGCAGCGTCTCCATCCGCGCATAAGTCAACCAAGGGCCCTCGAACCCTTTCGGGCTACGATCAAGCACACGGGTGTTCAGCACTCCGCCCATACTTAGCGCAAACCATGCCAGCATCCCACACATGCCCGCGCCGATGATAGTCACATCGATCACGCCCTCGCGGCGCGGCACCCAGTCCTTTCCGGGATAGCAAAGAAAGCGGAGGTCCTCCTTGAGGCGCGCCTCAAGCACAGGAAGTCCGCAGGCGTCGATCGGGGAAGGCTCGGTGTCTTTCATGTCCTGTCCTGTCTTCTGTATTCTGGCAGCCATGTCAGACTGTCGGCCCGGCACAAGCGGGATGCAGGCTGTCGATGTGGTAATTCTGGCGATGTGCGAAGCCAGTTCCGCTCACGGGAACGTTGCGCAGATGGCGGTGATCCGCTGGCAGATCCGGGTGGCTATGTGCGCGTTGCAGCGGATCATCAGCATGCCAGACACAAGTTGCCGCGATGGCCATCACCGTCAGCACCAACAAGAGCCCCAGAACAAAACCCGCCGTAGCGCCGCCGCTCCAGTAAGCCGCAAGCGTCAGCGCCACTGCCAGCGACCGGGCCGCCGCAAGCGACGCGACCTGTGCGGCAGAAAGCATCCGAGAGGCAGGGTTCGAGTTCGGGCTAGTCATGTAGTCGGGGTGCCTCACTGGTTATGTCTAGCCGTGGACCGGGCGGTGCCGGTGTTCACCTCCTGGACTCCCAACAATCTGTGGCCATTACGGCCAAATTGTCCACCGCCTGCAAGGCGTAGCCCGCCCATTCGTCAATCATCAATACCGAGAAATTGAGTCGCACCAGACCCGGAATCCCGGCCTTGCGACCTTGCCATATCGCCTCGAACAAGTCCTCCAAGATCGTGCGCGCGATCCTCGAATGCCCGTATCCATAGTTACTGGCACATGCGCAGCCGGACCAGCGATCGACCCAATCTGGGCTGTAGACAAAGACGTCCTTGGGAACGCGAGATTCGCAGGCACACGCCGGATGCGAGTCTGTTCATCACCACGGTCCCGACATGAACTGTTCCGCCTCGGCGTCGTCACGGGCGGCGCTTGCCGTCATCTGCGCTACCCTGCGGGCAGCCACGCAGGTCCCGCATGATCGGCCAAGAAACCGTTGTGGATGCTGTCGGAAACTTGAGAGGTTACGTCCCGTTTCGGGTCGCGCGCAAAATGAGCGCATCGTACTGTTGTCGGTATCTGGAAGTGGCCGAGCAGTTGTTCGGCAATCGCCAGCTCTCGGGTGGAGAATCTAGGGTACGAATCATGGGCACGGATATCCTCGCGTCCAGCGAGTTTCCGGAAACATCGCCAAGGTGCAAGTCCTTAAGGTGAACTCCGGCCACTTCAGCAAGCGGGAGAACTGGCGTTGGACTGCACTGATCAGCTCAGAATCTGTCCGGCTGCGATACGAACCGCTGCTTTCAGTGCAGAAACGGAAACCGCACGCGACTCGCGATCCCGGATTCCAGTCCCGCGAGAGGGCGAGTCGATCTTTGCCAAAGAATGACGGCTCTCACAACTGTCTTGTCGCTTGACCCCGACCAAGCCAGGCATGTTACGTTTGACCGAATGCGCAGAAATCCGGAGTAGCAACATGACCCCGACGCAACTCGAACACATTAACCTGACTGTCAGCGATCCCAAGGCAACCGCAGCCTGGATCAAACGCGTGTTTGGCTGGAAGACGCGCTGGGAAGGGGTCGCAATGGAGACTGGCTATACCGTGCATGTCGGGTCGGATGACAGCTACGTCGCCCTGTTTGCCCACGGCGATGGAGTGTCCGAATCTAAGAGCTCCAGCTACATGACAAAGGGAGGTCTCAATCATTGGGCCGTCGTGGTCGACGATCTTGATGCCACTGAGGCGCGTGTAAAGGCCGAGGGATTCGATCCCGTCAATCACGCCAACTACGTGCCCGGACGACGCTTCTACTTCCGTGACAATGACGCCATCGAGGTCGAGGTCGTCCAGTATGACTGACGATTCAACAGAACCGCAGAATTCAGGTCTTGCTTGGCTGCCTCTGCGATGATTGCGATTCGCGGACGTTGCAGGGTGACGGAATCCGACCATAAGTCATTTCCTCGACACAAAATGGCAAAAAAGTCCCGATGCCAGCACTTCCGAGGTGTCCTCCGAGAATCGCATGTTGCATGGGACGGTCCAAGCAAGGCTGTTGCACGAATTCTGACACGATTTGGTGCCAAGCGAACCTGTTCGGGACGTTCCTGATTTCGAAGTCGCGTTTTCGCGACCCGCCTAATTGTGCGAGTCCGCCCAGAGAGGTTGACGTACATGGCCGGTCGACCGTGCACACCACAACGCCCCATCAGGCGCAGCGAGACCCTAGCGCACGCCGAACGCGGCAACACATTGGTCTCGCACTGCACTCACTCCTGAATGGAGAAGGACTCATCCCGGAATCCATGCCGGGCGAATCGCGCGAAGGCGCCCAAGAACATGGCGTGGCTGCCTGGCATTTTTGTGATTCTGGCACCGTCTGCATGTTGGAGACGCAGCTTCAGCACTTGGTCTAGGCCAGCCATCTGGAAGCCGCCCGATTCCAGAGAGGGCCTGCACGACTGCAGTCGCATGAAGCTCCTGACGAATCGAATTGCCGGGTTGCTCCCTCGGACCTATAGCCGCAATATGTCCGACTCAGCCCACGCCGACGATCGTCCCGAACTGCGCGGGCAGGCGCGCGCGCTCCTCCGCCTCGGCGTGCCCATTGTCGTGTCGCAACTTGCGCAAATGGCCATTGTCACGACCGACACGGTCATGATCGGATGGTACGACGTCCCCTCGCTCGCCGCGCTTTCCCTTTCAGGGGGCATCTGGTTCATCATATTCATACTCGGCTCGGGCTTCGCCTGGGCAGTGATGCCCATCGTCGCCTCGGCAATTGCGTTGAACGACATGCGGGAGGTGCGCCGGGCAACCCGGATGGCAATGTGGCTGTCCGCCCTTTATGGCATGATCGTCACGCCGCTGTTCCTGTTCTTTGAGCCAATCTTCCTGGCCATGGGCCAAGACCCCCAAGTCGCTCACCTGTCCGGAAATTACATGGTCTGGCTCGGCCTGGCCACGGCGCCCGCGCTCCTGGTCACGACCCTGCGAAGCTATCTGTCGGCCCTTGAGCGGCCGAATGTCTTCCTTGCCGTGATCCTTTTCACCGGGCTTCTGAACGTGGTGCTGAACTACGCGCTGATTTTCGGCAATCTAGGCGCACCGGAACTGGGCATTGCGGGCGCAGGCATCGCTTCGCTGATCGGGAACCTCGCGTCATTCGTGCTGCTGGCCTACTTCTCGGACCGGGTCCGTCCGGATTTCGCGCTCTTTCGCAACATCCACAGACCGGATCGCATGTTCCTCGGACGCGTATTCCGGCTCGGCTGGCCCATCGGACTTACCAATTTTGCCGAGACCGGGCTGTTCGCGGCTTCAACACTGATGATGGGCTGGGTAGGCACCGTAGCGCTTGCGGCCCACGGAGTGGCACTGCAGGTCGCAAGCCTCACGTTCATGATGCATCTAGGGTTGAGCCAGGCAATAACCGTCCGCGCAAGCCGTGCCTGGGGCATGGGCGACCGGGCACTGCTGAAAGTCGCCAGCCAGGCCGCGATGATCCTTTCTCTTGCAACCTCCGTGACAACGATCGTACTCTTTCTCACCTTGCCCGAATTCCTCATCGGCCTCTTCGTCGATCCGCTGGATCCCGAAAGGCCCGCCATCCTGGCGGTCGGCGCATCGCTGCTGGCCGTGGCAGCCCTGTTCCAGCTCGTCGACGCCGGGCAAGTCATGGCCCTCGGCATGCTGCGTGGCGTTCAGGACACCCGGGTGCCAATGATCATTGCGGTCGTGAGCTATTGGCTTATCGGCCTGCCGGTCAGCTATTTCTTCGGCTTTGCGTTCGGGCTGGAGGGCGTAGGAATATGGCTCGGGCTTACGGTCGGTCTCGCTTGCGCGTGCGTGGCGATGCAGTTCCGATTCTGGACCCGCTACGTCGGGCCGGCAAGGATGGCGGGTTGAGGCCTTATAGTCCGGCTCGCCCACACGACTGAACACTGAAAGCCGACGGAAACCGGCCTTGCCAGGCAGGCAGTCCGCCGTCGGCGAATTGGAAACTGCATACCTTCGGCAGGAAGCCGGGATGGCGCCCAGGCCCGCCTATTGACGGCCCATCTTTTCCAGTTGCTCCTGAACGGCGGCGAGTTGGGTCCGGATCTCGTCAAGTTCCTCGGAGGCCCCATGCTTCTTGCCATTGCCGTCGGACGTGTCCGGGTCACCAGGTCCGAACGTGCCGGTCATTGCCCTGATGAACGCCTCCTGCTGCGCCTGCATCGCCTCGAACCCGGGCATTGCCGACAGCGGATTGGTCATGCTCTCCATGACCTGCGACTGTCCCTTGCGCAACATCTCGAAGCTCATGGAAAGAAACTGCGGGACAACCGAATGCGCCTGGCTGGTATAGGATCGGACAAGGTCAGTCAGCACGTCCATCGGAAGGACATTCTCGCCCCGGCTCTCGTGCTCTGCGATGATCTGCAGGAGATACTGCCTGGTCACGTCATCGCCGCTCTTCAGGTCCACGATCTGAACGTCGCGGCCCTCGCGGATGAACCGCGCGATGTCATCCAACGTCACGTAATCCGAAGACTCGGTATTGTAGAGACGTCGGCTGGCGTATCTCTTGATCTGCAGTTTCTCTCCTGACATCGGAGTCTCCCGGAATTTCGCCGCATTGCAGCTTACGACTGAATCCCCCGACGTCAAAGCGCTTTTGCGTGGCGCTATGGAGCAAGAAACCCGGGGCCGGCCTCGGCAAGAAGCGCCTCGGCAAGATCGCGGCCAAGCGCAGGACCATCTTCAACCGGCCCTTCCCGCGTTCCCGCATGTGCTTCGCTGCCATCGGTTCGCAGTATCTCCCCAGTCAATCGCAGCCGTCCGTCCCTGACCTCGCCGTATCCGGCAATCGGCGTCCGGCATGATCCGTCGAGGCGAGCCAGAAATGCACGTTCCGCGTGCATCCGGGCCTCGGTGTCCGGGTGCCGAACGGCATCAAGGAACTGCGCCATGTCGCAATCTTCCTCCCGCCGCTCGAGGCCAATGATGCCCTGACCGACCGCAGGCAGCATGTCATGGACATCCATCGGCACTACCCGAGCGCTTCCTGCCAGCCCCAGCCGTCTCAGGCCCGCCATCGCCAACAGTGTGCCCTTCGCCACACCACTTTCCAGCTTGCGAAGCCTTGTCTGAACATTGCCCCTGAACTCGACAACGTTGATATCCGGGCGGCGACGCAGGGCCTGGGCACGGCGTCTAAGGCTTGACGTTCCCAGAGTTGACCCTTCCGGCATCTCAACCAAGGTGCCGCCGAAGAGCGACACAAAGGCGTCCCGAACGTCTTCGCTCTGCAGGCAGACGTTGATCACGAGCCCCTTTGGCTGAACGACCGGCACGTCCTTCATTGAATGCACGGCACAATCGATCCGGCCTTCCAGCAGTGCCTCCTCGATTTCCTTGGTGAACAGGCCCTTGCCGCCGAGATTGCGCAACGGTCGGTCGGACACGCGATCCCCTGTCGTCCTGATCACCACGATCTCGAAAGATTCCGGCTCGAGACCGTGCGCCGTGGCCAGATGGTTGCGCACCTCGTTGGCCTGCGCCAGCGCAAGTGGACTGCCGCGTGTACCAATGCGGCACGGACGTTCACGATCCGGCTTCATCATGTGCTGGGGTCTAATCGCCACCACAGCGCAAGACAATGCGCTCTATTGACAAGTCCGGACCCTGACAGCAGAGGCGGAACCATGACCAAGAAGCTGCTGCGCACGCTGGCGGGCGAACGGACTGACATCCCGCCTGTCTGGATGATGCGCCAGGCAGGACGCCACCTGCCGGAATACAGGGACACGCGCACTCGGGCGGGAGACTTCCTTGATCTCTGCTACACACCCGAACTTGCCGCCGAGGTGACACTTCAGCCGATCCGCCGCTATGACCTTGATGCGGCGATCCTCTTTGCCGACATCCTCCTGGTCCCGGACGCCCTGGGTCTCGAAGTCCGGTTCATCGAAGGTGACGGCCCAAGAATCTCAACCGTGACCACGCACGCCGACTTCGACGCCTTGCGGGCCCCAGACGCCATCCACGACCATCTCGCACCGGTCTATGACACGCTTCGCATCGTTTCCGGCAAACTGCCATCGAAGACCGCCCTCATCGGCTTCGCCGGCGCTCCATGGACGGTTGCCACCTACATGATCGCCGGAAAGGGAACGCCCGGACAGGGTCCTGCACACGCCCTCAAGACGGAGCAGCCTGGCCTGTTCGACGCCTTGATCGAGCACTTGACGGACGCCACGATCTCCTATCTTTCCGCCCAGATCGAGGCGGGAGCTGAAGTCGTCAAGCTGTTCGACAGCTGGGCCGGATCGCTTTGCGGCGAGGACTTCGAGAACTATGCAATCGAACCCGTCCGCCGGATTGTCGGCGCCCTGAAATCTCTCCATCCGGACACACCGGTCATTGCATTTCCGCGCGAGGCGGGAATGCGCTACGAGGGATTTGCCCGGAGCACGGGCGCAGATTGCGTGGCCCTCGACAACTCGGTCGATCCCGTCTGGGCGGCCCGCCACGTGCAGAAGGATGGCCCGGTTCAGGGAAATCTCGCGCCACATCTCCTGGTTGCCGGAGGAGACACACTCATTCGCGAGACCCATTTGATCCTGGAAGCTTTCAAGGCCGGCCCGCATGTCTTCAATCTCGGCCACGGCATCACGCCGGATGCGAATCCGGACAATGTTCATCTCATGATTGATGCGATCCGAAATTGGACGTAAGTGCCCGACTTGCCTCAAATTACTCGGGGACGGACACAGCCGGATACGGCACTTCCCGTCAGGGAGAGCCGCTGTCCCCTTTGGACACGCGCTCCGCAAGAACGATCAGGCCGGGCCTCATTCCGCAGTCAGCAAGGGTGGCTTTTTCCGCGAAGACAGCCGCTTGGTCTTGCGCTCGATCCGGAGATCAAGCTCACCGCCCTTGACGCCAACCCTGACAATGCCGCCCTTGGCAAGCTTGCCGAACAGCAATTCCTCGGCCAACGGCTTCTTGATCTCCTCTTGGATCACCCGCGCAAGCGGCCGGGCACCCATCTTGTCGTCGTAGCCCTTGTTCGCCAGCCATTCAGCGGCACGCCGCGTCAATTCGATGTGAACGCCGCGATCCAACAGCTGCGCCTCAAGCTGCAGGACGAACTTTTCAACGACTTGCAGAATCACCTCCGGCGGCAACGCGGCGAAGGAAATCACGGCGTCAAGCCGGTTCCGGAACTCGGGAGTGAACATGCGTTCGATCGCTTCCATGTCCTCGCCCTCGCGCCGGTCCCGACCAAACCCCACTACGGCCCGCGCCATGTCGGACGCACCTGCATTCGAGGTCATTATTAGGACCACGTTCCGGAAGTTTACGGCCCGGCCGTTGTGATCGGTCAGCTTTCCGTGATCCATCACCTGAAGCAGGATGTTGAACACGTCCGGATGCGCCTTCTCGATCTCGTCCAGAAGCAGGACGCAATGAGGATGCTGGTCGACGCCGTCGGTCAGAAGACCGCCCTGGTCAAAACCGACATAGCCTGGAGGCGCGCCGATCAGCCGGCTGACAGCATGCTTCTCCATGTATTCCGACATGTCGAAGCGAAGCAGTTCAACGCCCAGCACGTCCGCGAGCTGGCGCGCCACTTCCGTCTTCCCGACGCCCGTCGGACCCGCGAACAGGTAGTTTCCTATCGGCTTTTCCTGTTCACGAAGCCCTGCGCGACTCAGCTTGATGGCCGAGGCAAGGGCCTCGATGGCGCGCTCCTGCCCGAACACTACGCGCTTCAGTGATGCTTCGAGATCCTTCAGGACCGTGGTATCGTCCTTGGACACCTTCTTCGGGGGGATGCGCGCAATCTTGGCCACGACCGTCTCGATCTGAGAGACGTCGATCGTCTTCCGGCGCTTCTTGATCTCCACAAGGCGTTGCGCGGCACCGGCCTCGTCAATCACGTCAATGGCCTTGTCCGGCAACCTCCGGTCATTGATGTAGCGCGCCGAAAGCTCGACCGCCGTCCGCACGGCATCGTCGGTGTACCTGACTGCGTGGTGGTCCTCGAAATACGGCTTGAGCCCGATGAGAATCTGAATCGAGTCGTCGACAGACGGTTCGACCACGTCGATCTTCTGGAACCGGCGGGACAGCGCCCGGTCCTTTTCGAATTGCTGGCGGTATTCCTTGTATGTCGTGGATCCCATGCAACGCAGCCGCCCGCCCTGCAGCGCGGGTTTCAGCAGGTTGGATGCGTCCATGGCGCCGCCCGACGTTGCTCCCGCGCCGATCACGGCATGAATTTCGTCAATGAACAGAATCGCGTCGGGGTGGTCCTCGAGTTCCTGCACGACGGACTTCATGCGTTCCTCGAAGTCTCCCCTATAGCGCGTGCCCGCAAGCAAGGCGCCCATGTCCAGCGAATATATCGTGGCTCCATGAAGCACTTCCGGCGTGGTCTTCTCGACGATCTTCTTGGCCAGGCCCTCCGCGATCGCCGTCTTGCCGACCCCCGGATCACCGACCAGCAGAGGATTGTTCTTCCGACGCCGGCACAGCACCTGCACGCAGCGCTCCGCTTCGTGCTCCCGCCCGATCAGCGGATCAACATCACCCTTGGTCGCCTTCGCATTCAGGTCCACGCAGAACTTTGCGAGCGCCGACTCCTTGTTGTCCTCTTCCTCGGCTTGCCGAACCCCGTGATCTTCCTCAACCTCGCTTGCGCCCGTCACTGACCGCGTCTCGCCAAAGGCCGGATCCTTTGCCACGCCGTGGGCAATGAAGTTCACCGCGTCATAGCGCGTCATGTCCTGGGCTTGCAGAAAATAGGCTGCGTTCGATTCTCGCTCCGCAAATATCGCCACCAGCACGTTGGCCCCGGTCACTTCGGTCCGCCCGCTCGACTGCACATGGATGGCGGCGCGCTGAATCACGCGCTGGAATGCTGCAGTCGGCACGGCTTCTGATCCGTCAATCCCGGTGACAAGCGACGAAAGATCATCCTCGATGAACTGCTTCAAGGTTCTCTGCAAGTCATCGAGGTCAACTGAGCAGGCCTTCATCACCCTTGCGGCGTCCGGTTCGTCGATCAGTGCGAGAAGCAGATGCTCGAGGGTGGCAAGTTCATGGCGGCGGGAATTGGCAATGGCCAGCGCCGCATGAATCGCGCCTTCCAGCGTATTCGAGAAACTTGGCACGCGCAGAGGCTCCTCTACTCAGTTCTCGTCATGTCGGCCATGCGACTCCCTGGGCACTGACCGCATGTAGTCAGGATTCTGCCAGAAATCGCGGGCTTCAAGCCTTTTTTCTTCCAGTTGGATCACATTTTTCGGCGACAACGCCATTTTGCACCGGATTCAAGTCACTTTCGACCGCCAAATTCATGCTTGGCGTAGGCTGAGCGGCCGACAGCGAGATTCTGCGAAGCCGTGTCTTTCGCAAGGCCGCGTCCTGCAAGAGCGTCATTTTGCGTGCCGGAGTGCTCGGGCGACGTCGGTCGATACGACGTGCCCATTGTCTTCGCGTATCAGCGAATTCACTTCCGGCGCCTGACTTGCGCCCCGCCAATCGGACAGGAAGTGCGCGCTTAAGACGGCCCTTCCTGAACGGACAGTGCGGCTCAAACGCTGCTTTCTACGCTCAAAACGCGTCCTTTCGGCGGCGAATCTCGCCAAACACCTCCGCATCGCTAGCGCCGCTCATGCCAAGACCCGACTTGATCTCCGCAATGCCCGCGCGGAGGAACGGATTGGTAGCAAGCTCCTCCGACAGAAGCGACGGCACGGTCGGCTCGCCCCTGGAACGCGACTCGGCGATTTGCGCGATGCGCTCCTGAAGCGCCGAGCTTTCAGGTTCGATGGTGATCGCAAATCGTCCGTTCGCCTCGGTGTATTCGTGCCCAGAACAAATGGTCGTGTCGGCCGGAAGCTCCGCAATCTTGCTGAGGCTCGCCCACATCTGGTCCATTGTGCCCTCGAACACGCGGCCGCAGCCAAGGGCCATGAGACTGTCGGCGGTGAACGCGACTTTCGCGGCCGGCACGTGGAATGCGATATGGCCAACCGTATGCCCCGAAACGTCGAGAACCGCCGTCTCTGCGCCGAGCAACTCGAACCGATCGCCATCGGATACGGCGAGATCAAGGGGAGGCAATCGTTGCGCGTCCGCCGCCGCACCGACCACACGCACTTCGCTGCCAATGCCTGCATTCAGCTCGTCCAGCCCCTGAATGTGGTCTGCATGATGGTGGGTCAGGAGGATGTCCGTTACGGTCACGCCACGTGCCGCGATTTCCGAAAGGATCGGCGCAGCCTCCGGCACGTCCACCACGGCCGCATTTCCCCCGCTCGTCAGCAGGAACGCGTAATTGTCCTCAAGGCATGGAATCGTGACGATCTCAAAAGACATGGCATTACCCTCTTGCGTCGTTATGCTGGCGTCAATTGTCGGCTAAAGCTTCCGGGAGAGCAATGCACTTCGACGTGGTCGACCTTGACGCCTTCTATGGCAAGACCCGTCTTGGACGGATCGCACGAGGCGCCATTCGGGCCCGCATTCGCGAACTCTGGCCCGACACACGCGGCATGAATGTCCTGGGATTCGGATTCGCGGTTCCACTCCTCGGCCCATATCTTGATGCCGCGAATCGCGTGACGGCGCTGATGCCAGGTCGGCAGGGCGTGAAGCGCTGGCCAGCCGGGCGGCCCAACGTCTCGGTGCTCTGCGAGGAAACCTTGTGGCCCGTCGAGACCGACAGCGTTGACCGGCTGATTGTCCTTCACGGCCTTGAGGCCAGTGAACACCCGATTACGCTTCTCGATGAATGCTACCGTGTACTCGCGCCCGAGGGCCGTGGCATCCTTGTCGTGCCGAACCGCGCCGGACTGTGGTCGAGCCGCGACGCGACGCCCTTCGGGTTCGGACGGCCCTATACGCTCGGCCAGCTTGAAGGCATGCTCTCCGCAATCGGCCTTGTGCCGAAGCGACATCTTGCAGCACTTTACCAGCCACCCAGCGAAAAGCGTTTCTGGCTCAGGACAGGCCCGTTCTGGGAAAGGCTGGGGGCACGGGTCGCAAATCGCTTCGCCGGAGGCGTGCTTCTCGTTGAAGTTACCAAGCAGGTCCCGGCACCGCCCCGAGCCGGGTTGGCGGAGGCGATCAAGCGTCCCCTCAGCGTTCTGGAAGGAATTGCGGTGCCCGGACCCAAGCCGGTCTGAACACGGTCAGGTGGAATCGGCGAGAATTTGCCAAACGTCTCGCACCTGCAACGCTGCATTCCGTCGCACCCGGACCAAGTGACTGGAATGTGGCGAGATTTGCGTTGTGGCACGGGCTGCCTACCCTGTTGCGGCGCAGAAATTCCTCTGCTACATGACCGCTGATCTGCTCGCGGGAAGTGTCCGCCGAAAAGGGCCAATTGCATCGGCAACCCGGCGGAAGCGTCAGGCTTTGGAAAGGGGACAAGTGTCGGAATCCGCCTCAATTTCTTCGGGAATTGCCGCTCGCTACGCGACGGCCGTTTTCGAGTTGGCGAAGGACGGCGACGGGCTTGACCGCCTCGAGCAGGATGTTGATGCGCTGGACGCGGCCCTTTCCGAAAGCGGTGACTTTCGCAGGCTGATACGCTCGCCGATCTATTCGCGCGGCGACCAGGGAAATGCCATTGCGGCCATCGCCGCGGGCATGAACCTCTCCGGCACGATGGCCAATTCGCTCGGACTGATGGCGTCAAGGCGCCGTCTCTTCGTGTTGCCCCAGCTTGTCATCGCACTCCGTAGACTCGTCGCGGACGAGAGAGGCGAAGTGACCGCCGAGGTGCGCACTGCGACAACTCTCACGGATGAGCAGAGGGCATCGCTTGCTGCCGCGCTCAAGGCGTCCGTCCGCAAGGAAGTGAAGATGAACGTTGCCGTCGATGAAAGCCTGATCGGTGGCCTGGTCGTAAGGGTGGGTTCGAAGATGATCGACACCTCGATCGCGTCGAGGCTTGCGGCCCTGCAGAACACAATGAACGAGGTCGGTTAGATGACGATCCAAGCAGCAGAAATCTCTGCAATCCTCAAGGAGCAGATCAAGAATTTCGGCCAGGAAGCCGAAGTCGCAGAAGTGGGCCGCGTGCTCAGCGTCGGGGACGGCATTGCCCGTGTCTACGGTCTCGACAATGTCCAGGCCGGCGAGATGGTCGAGTTTCCCGGCGGCATCATGGGGATGGCGCTCAACCTCGAAAGCGACAATGTCGGCATCGTGATCTTCGGCTCGGACCGGGACATCAAGGAAGGCGACACGGTCAAGCGCACGAACGCTATCGTGGACGTGCCGGCCGGGGACGCGCTCCTAGGTCGCGTTGTTGACGGTCTCGGCAACCCGGTCGACGACAAGGGTCCGATCAAGGCAGCTGAGCGGCGTGTTGCGGACGTGAAGGCGCCGGGCATCATCCCGCGTCGGTCCGTGCATGAGCCCATGGCCACGGGGCTCAAGGCGGTGGACGCCATGATCCCGATCGGCCGGGGTCAGCGGGAACTCATCATCGGCGACCGCCAGACCGGAAAGACCGCCTTGGCGCTGGACACGATCCTGAACCAGAAGTCGTACAATGACGCTGCCGGCGATGACGAAAGCAAGAAGCTCTATTGCGTCTACGTCGCGGTCGGACAAAAGCGGTCAACCGTCGCGCAGCTCGTCAGGAAGCTCGAGGAATCGGGCGCAATCGACTACACGATCGTCGTTGCCGCCACCGCCTCGGAGCCGGCTCCGATGCAGTTCCTCGCTCCCTATGCCGCAACGGCAATGGCGGAGTATTTCCGGGACAATGGCCGCCACGCACTGATTATCTACGACGATCTCTCCAAGCAGGCCGTATCCTATCGCCAGATGTCGCTTCTGCTCCGCCGTCCGCCGGGACGCGAAGCCTATCCGGGCGACGTCTTCTACCTGCACTCGCGGCTTCTCGAACGCTCGGCGAAGCTCAACGAGGACAACGGCGCCGGATCACTGACGGCACTGCCAATAATCGAAACCCAGGGCGGGGACGTGTCGGCCTTCATCCCGACCAACGTGATCTCGATCACCGATGGCCAAATCTTCCTAGAAACGGACCTGTTCTACCAAGGCATCCGTCCAGCGGTTAACACCGGCCTATCGGTGTCGCGCGTCGGCTCGTCCGCCCAGACCGCCTCGATGAAGTCGGTCGCAGGTTCGGTGAAGCTTGAGCTTGCCCAGTACCGCGAGATGGCGGCCTTTGCGCAGTTCGGCTCGGACCTCGATGCAGCGACGCAGCGTCTCCTGAACCGGGGTGCGCGACTGACCGAGCTCATGAAGCAGCCGCAGTACTCGCCGCTGACCAACGCGGAAATCGTCTGCGTCATCTTCTCTGGCATCAACGGATATCTTGACGGGATCGAGATAGGCGACGTGGGACGCTTCGAAAGGGGCCTTATCAACCACGTGCGCTCCAAACACCAGGATCTTCTCGACTGGATCACCGCCGAGGACCCGAAGGTCACCGGCGATGCCGCCGACAGGATCAAGGCGGCAATCGACGAATTCGCCAGCGACTTCTCGTAATCTCTGAACCGGCCTGAAGGACAGCAGGAATGCCAAGTCTCAAGGACCTCAAGACGCGGATCGACTCGGTCAAATCGACCCGGAAGATCACACAGGCGATGCAGATGGTCGCGGCCGCGAAGCTGCGCCGCGCGGAAGAGGCCGCGTCGGCCGCGCGGCCTTACGCCGAGCGGTTTGACGCCGTTCTGGCCGGATTGGCGGCCGGCATCGGCGAGGACGGCCCGAAGCTCCTGAAGGGCACGGGCTCGGACCAGACCTGGCTTCTCGTCGTCATGACGTCCGAGCGCGGGCTCTGCGGCGGCTTCAACTCCTCGATCGTGAGACTTGCAAAAGCTCAGGCCAAGAAACTTGTGGACGACGGCAAGACCGCAAAGATACTTACCGTCGGAAAGAAGGGGCGTGAGCAGCTCCGTCGCGAATACAGCGACCACTTTGTCGGCCATGTCGATCTCTCTGAAGTGAAGCGGGTCGGCTACACAAACGCGCAGGACATAGCCTCAGACGTCCTTGGCCGCTTCGACGCCGGGGAATTCGACGTCGCGATGATCTACTTCAACAAGTTCGAAAGCGTCATTTCGCAGGTTCCGCAGGAACTGCAGATCATCCCGGCAAAGATCGAAGCCAGCGAAGACGCCACCGTGTTCGACTACGAGCCTGGCGATGATGAAATCCTCGCCGAACTCCTTCCTCGGGGCGTGGCGACACAGATCTTTGCGGCCCTCCTTGAGAATGGCGCGTCCGAGCAAGGCGCACGAATGAGCGCCATGGACAACGCGACCCGCAATGCCGGCGAGATGATCGACAAGCTCACGATCCAGTTCAACCGAACCCGGCAGGCGGTCATCACCAACGAACTGATTGAAATCATTTCGGGCGCAGAGGCGCTCTGAAGCACCGGAGAACCAGAGATGGCAAAAGCAAAAGGCAAAGTGACCCAGGTCATCGGCGCTGTCGTCGACGTTCAGTTCGACGATCACCTGCCCGAAATCCTGAATGCGCTGGAGACCGACAACCATGGCAACAGGCTTGTCCTTGAAGTCGCCCAGCACCTTGGGGAGAGCACCGTCCGCACGATCGCGATGGACAGCAGTGAAGGCCTCGTGCGCGGGCAGGATGTCACCGATACCGGCGGCCCGATCACGGTACCTGTAGGAAACGCGACCCTTGGGCGTATCATAAATGTCGTCGGCGCGCCGGTGGACGAAGGCGGCCCGGTGACAGCGGACGAGCATCGCGCGATCCACCAGCAGGCTCCTGAATTCTCCGAACAGTCAACTGAATCGGAGATTCTCGTGACCGGCATCAAGGTCGTCGACCTGCTCGCTCCCTACGCAAAGGGCGGCAAGATCGGGCTCTTTGGCGGTGCCGGCGTCGGCAAGACGGTCCTAATCATGGAGTTGATCAACAACATCGCCAAGGTTCACTCCGGCTTCTCCGTGTTCGCGGGCGTCGGCGAGCGGACCCGCGAGGGCAACGACCTCTATCACGAGATGATTGAATCCAACGTCATCAAGCCGGACAACCTTTCGGAAAGCCAGGTGGCGCTCGTCTACGGCCAGATGAACGAACCTCCGGGAGCACGCGCCCGCGTCGGCCTGACCGGCCTCACGCTCGCCGAGCAGTTCCGTGACCAGTCTGGCACGGATGTCCTGTTCTTCGTCGACAACATCTTCCGCTTCACACAGGCAGGTTCCGAAGTGTCGGCGCTTCTGGGCCGCATTCCTTCGGCGGTGGGCTATCAGCCCACGCTTGCGACCGACATGGGCGCGCTGCAGGAACGCATCACATCGACCAAGGCGGGGTCGATCACGTCCGTGCAAGCAATCTACGTTCCGGCCGACGACCTGACCGACCCTGCCCCGGCAACGTCGTTTGCCCATCTGGATGCAACGACCGTGCTTTCGCGCGCGATTTCGGAGCTCGGCATCTACCCCGCCGTGGACCCGCTCGATTCGACGTCGCGAATCCTGGATCCGGCCATTGTCGGCGAGGACCACTACCAGGTGGCGCGTGACGTGCAGGGCGTGCTTCAGCGCTACAAGTCGCTGCAGGACATCATCGCGATTCTCGGCATGGATGAACTGTCGGAAGAGGATAAGCTGACGGTCGCCCGCGCCCGCAAGATCCAGCGTTTCCTCTCGCAGCCATTCGACGTAGCCGAGGTCTTCACCGGTTCGCCTGGAGTGCAGGTGCCGATCGAAGACACCATTTCATCGTTCAAGGCGGTGGTCGCCGGGGAGTACGACCACTTGCCCGAGGCGGCCTTCTACATGGTCGGCGGCATCGAGGAAGTGATCGCGAAGGCCGAGAGGCTGGCCGCCGAAGCCGCGTAGGGAGTCTGCATGTCTGGCACAATGCAATTCGACCTGGTCTCGCCCGAACGCAGTCTTGCTTCGGGACAGGCCAGTTCAATTTTGATCCCCGGCGCTGACGGGGACATGGTGGCCATGCCGGATCATGCTCCGGTGGTGACCGGGCTTCGCCCGGGGATCGTCGCTGCAGAGATCGATGGTGGGATGCTGGAATTCCTAGTGACCGGGGGTTTTGCCCAGATCACGATGGAAGGTGCGACTGTGCTCGCCGACGAGGCCCTGCCGAAAGCGGAAGCCACGTCCGCGTTCCTTGATGAGCGCATTGCCGCCGCGAAAGAAAGCCAGGACGGCGCGACAGGAGCAACTGCGGACGAGGCGGCAAAGCGCGTTGCCGATCTTGAGACGCTGAAGGGCAATCTCTGAGGTCTGCATGTGCGCCCGGGTGCTGCTCGCGGCAGACACGCAATGACATCCGAACAAACGTTGGGGATTTGGGTCGGGACCCTACGCGGTCACGGCGGATTCCCATGCGAGCATGGCACGCTTCACGGGCAGGCCCCAATGGTACCCTCCCAACTCGCCTGATTTTCGCAGCGCGCGATGGCACGGAATGAGCCAGGAAATCGGATTCCGTCCAACTGCAGTGCCAACGGCCCTAACGGCCCTAGGAGCACCAATGACTCGTGCAATGTCCGAATATGTCGTCACGTGACCCGTCGGAATGTGCAAAAGTGCCTCCCACACCTTGATCTGAAAGGGTGCGCCGATCAGGAACAGCGGCACTGGCCCGTCAGCTCGGCCGCTCTTCGGAAAGGCCGACGCAACCATCGGGGCGAGAACTGCAGGATCCTCTTGGTAGGTTGCCTTTGGCCAGCGTCCCCGCAAATCCGCCATCGTCGCGCCCGCGCCGGCTTCAGCCGCAAACCCGATGCCGCAAATCCCCCTTGCAGTGCCCATGGCAAGCGCCGGTCCGAAGGGGCTGCCGAACCAGCCCCAGGATATTTCCAGCCCCTCTCCGCCGCGCGCGTAATCGCCGGGACTCATCGCCTCCCATCGCACGAACAGGTCGTGAAGCCTTCCCGATCCCGACAGGCCGACTTCGTCCGCGGTTTCAAGCGTCGTGTGCCGCCGGGCCAGAAGCGCCTTTGCGTGGTCAAGCCTCAGCCACTGCTGGTACCGCTTGGGTGACACCCCGACCCAACGACTGAAAATCCTCTGGAAGTGCGTAGGGCTCATGTGCATTTCAGACGCGATTTCTTCCAGCGAATGATCCCGGTCGCCCGCATCGATCAGTTCGATCGCGCGTCGGACAAGCTGGTAGTGGTATCCAGATTCCGGTTCCGACATGTCCTTGGCCTCTGCATCGCTTGGCTTCCTGTCCCAGAACTTACGAATCGTCACAAAAAAGGCGACCCGCATCTTGCGAGAAGTGCTTGCCGCCAATTCCTCGTTCCGTCAGAAACGCGGTCCATGGCCAAGCAATTGCCCTTTCAAACGCTTGTCGAGATTTTTGCGCGATTCCGCGAGGCTGAAGCCGAGCCCAAAGGCGAACTTCAGCACGTCAACGCCTACACGCTTGTCGTTGCCGTGGCTCTTTCCGCCCAGGCAACGGATGCGGGCGTCAACAAGGCCACGCACGAACTCTTCAAGGTCGCGGACACGCCACAGAAGATGCTGGACCTGGGCGAGGACGGCCTCATCGAACACATCAGGTCCATCGGGCTTTATCGCAACAAGGCCAAGAACGTCATGCGGCTCTCGCGGATCCTTGTTGACGAGTATGACGGCGAAGTCCCCTCCTCCCGATCCGCCCTGCAATCCCTTCCTGGCGTTGGACGAAAGACCGCCAATGTGGTCCTGAACATGTGGTGGGGTCATCCTGCGCAGGCGGTCGACACTCACATCTTCCGCGTCGGCAACCGTACGGGGATCGCACCTGGCAAGGATGTCGATGCAGTCGAGCGTGCAATCGAGGACAATGTTCCAGCCGAATTCCAGCGCCATGCCCATCACTGGCTGATCCTGCATGGGCGCTACACCTGCGTCGCACGCAAGCCGAAATGCGGTGCCTGCCTGATCCACGATCTGTGCAAGTTCGAGGAAAAGGCTGCATGAGCTACGATGTCGTCGGCATCGGCAACGCGATTGTCGACGTGATTTCGCCCGCAGACGATTCCTTTCTCGAGCACATGGGAATCGAGAAGGGCATCATGCAGCTTGTGGAGCGCGAGCGCGGCGAAAGGCTCTACGGTGCGATGACGGACAGGGTGCAGGCCCCCGGCGGTTCGGTTGCAAACACGCTGGCGGGACTCGGCAACCTTGGGCTCAAGACCGGATTCATCGGGCGCGTTCGGGACGATGCGCTCGGCAGGTTCTACGCATCTTCCTTGGCCGCGGACGGAACGGATTTCGTGAATGAACTGGCATCTGGCGGAGACCTGCCCACATCGCGTTCGATGATTTTCGTCTCGCCAGACGGCGAACGGTCAATGAACACCTATCTCGGCATCTCGTCCGAACTGGGCCCAGACGACGTTCCGGACGAAGTGGCAGGCGCAACGAACATCCTGTTTCTCGAGGGCTATCTCTACGACAAGCCAAAGGGAATGGATGCGTTCGAGCGCGCAGCTCGACTTTGCCGCAATGCCGGTGGGCGAGCGGGCATTGCACTCTCGGACCCGTTCTGCGTTGATCGGCACCGCAACGACTTTCGCCGCCTCGTTCGCGAGCTTGATTACGTCATTGGCAATCAGCATGAATGGGAATCGCTCTACCAGAGCGACCTTTCCGGAGCGCTGGAATCCGCAGCCGAGGATTCTGGCTTGGTGGTCGTCACCCGATCCGGCGAGGACGTGATGCTGGTCCGAGGCGACGAGGCAGCACGCGTCCCCGTCAGCCGGGTTGTTCCTGTGGACGCGACAGGCGCGGGCGATCTCTTCGCGGCCGGGTTTCTCTACGGCTACGCGACAAGCCAGTCACTTGAGGTCGCGGGCCGAATGGGCTGCGTGGCGGCATCTGAAGTCATCAGCCACTACGGCGCCCGACCGGAAGCCGATCTCAAGGAACTGTTTCGGAAGAACGGCCTGATCTGAGGCCGCACAAGGTCGCTCCGTCTGCATTGAAGCCCAGAGATGGATTCAATCCATTGATCCAGGACGGATGACCGCCCGACCCCGACATGTTCATGCATCGTCGCCTTGTGCCGCCGGACTTGATACTGCAAAACAGGAAGCGCTTTTGGCCTTCTACTGGCACGCATGCGGCCTATGCGGCGTCCCGCGACAGCCGAACCGGCAGCTCGCGGGCCCAGCCGCTGATTGTGCCGGCCCCGAGGCAAACTACGATGTCACCTGGTCGAGCCTCCGTGCGCACCAGGGATTCCAATGCATCCTCATCCTCCAAGGCACGTGCGTCCTTGTGCCCCTGAAGCGCGATCCCAGCCACAAGGTCTTCGCGAGAGGCTCCGGCAACCGGATCCTCTCCAGCACCAAATACATCGGCAATGGCCACAACGTCAGCGTCGCTGAAACAACGGCAAAACTCGTCGAACAAGGCCGATAGCCGCGTATACCTATGCGGCTGATGCACCGCGACTATCCGCGTGTCAGGCCCGGACGCCAGCGCCTGCCTGGCCGCAGCCAACACCGCCGCGATCTCCACAGGATGGTGACCGTAATCGTCGATGATGGTTACGCCCCCAATTTCTCCCACTTTCGTAAATCGCCGATTGACGCCCTTGAACGCTGCCAACGCTTCACGGATTTCCGAGCCCCTCATGCCTAGATGCCGTGCCACTGCCACGGCACCAAGTGCATTGCAGACATTGTGGCTTCCCGGCATCGGCAACGTGCAGTCCTTGATCACAGGCCCGTCGGAAAGCTCAATGTCGAAACGGGCCGCAGCATTCTCATGGCGAAGGCTTACCGCCCGCACGTCTGCTTCCGCATTGAATCCGAACGTCATGATTCGCCGGTCCGTCACCCGGTCTGCAAGCGCCCGCACCTCAGGATTGTCGGTGCAAAGAACCGCCAGTCCATAGAACGGGATGTTTGACACGAAGTCCTCGAACCCCTTCCGCAGGTCTTCCATCGTCCCCCAATGCTCCATGTGCTCAGGGTCGATGTTGGTCACGACGGCAATGGTCGCCGGAAGTCGGTTGAAGGTGCCGTCCGATTCGTCGGCTTCAACCACCATCCACTCGCCGCTTCCGACGCGCGCATTCGATCCATAGGCGTGAATGATGCCACCGTTGATCACCGTAGGATCAATGCCCCCGGCATCCAACAGAGCTGCCACCAGCGTCGTCGTCGTGGTCTTCCCGTGCGTGCCGGCAACCGCAACATTGGATCGCAGTCGCATGAGTTCGGCCAGCATTTCAGCCCGTCGCACGACTGGAAGGCCCCGCCTTCTTGCTTCGTCCCTTTCCGGGTTGCCTGGCTTGATGGCAGAGGAGATGACGATGACCTCGGCCCCTTCCAGATTCTCCGCGCACTGGCCTTCGAAAATTGTCGCCCCAAGACGCGCCAGCCGGTCGGTGATCTTCGAGGACTTCAGATCCGAACCCTGAACAATGTATCCCGCTTCGATCAGCACCTCGGCGATGCCGGACATGCCGATGCCTCCGATTCCGACAAAATGGATCGGACCCATCTCCGTTGGAAGCTTGGTGACTGCTGCGTTCAAGTCACTCTCCAGCCAATTGCTCGACAGCGAAAGCCAGATGGCTTGCCGCATCCGGCATTGCCAGGCCAAGGGCATTGTCCCGCATCCGCAAGGCAGTTCCGACCGTCCCAAGCACGCCCTGCATCTGCTCTGTCAAGGCGGAAGGGTCAAGTTCGGATTCGGGTAAAAGGATTGCGGCGCCGGCATCGGCAAGATTGCGCGCATTCGCGGTTTGATGATCCGCTGCCGCTGCCGCGTAGGGAATCAGGATGGCGGGTCGTCCAATCACGCAAATGTCCGCAACCGTTGATGCCCCCGCCCGACTAATTGCGAGATGCGCCTTCTCGATCCGATGGGCAATGTCCGCGAAGAACGGTTCGACATCGGCTTCAATGCCAGTGGACTCGTATGCGGCCCTCACGGAAGCCAGGTCTTCAGGCCTCGCCTGATGCGCGACGCGCACGGTCGCAGCGAGTCGGTTTCTCAGGTCGAGGATTGCCGGCGGCACGACTTCGGAGAGTATGCGTGCACCTTGGGATCCGCCGATCACCAGTATAGAAAATGGGCCACTTTCCGGGATCTCGTAAGCGGCCCCAGCCCGATCCAGCACCTGAGCCCTAACCGGGTTTCCTGTGTGCACGGCAGAGACTCCGTCTGGAAGGGCGGTAGGCCAAGTTCCACACGCAACCTTGTCGACCCGCCGGGCAAACAATCGGTTCGTCCGACCGAGGACGCCATTCTGCTCGTGGATCATCCTGGGAATGCGGAGCGCCCAAGCCGCAGCGAGGGCGGGAATTGAGGGATATCCTCCAAAGCCAACCACCGCACTCGGTCGATCACGCAGAAACCTGAACTTTGCCGCCGCGATTCCGACAGCAATGGCGAATGGTGCCAGAAGCTTCGTTGGCGTTCCGCCGCGCGCGAAAGTTGCGCTTGCAATCTTCCGCACAACAACCCGATCCGGGAATCCGCCCGCATATTGTGCGCCCCGGCCGTCCGTCATGAGCGTTACCCGCCAGCCTTTTGCCAACATCGTCTCCGCAAGGGCCTGAGCCGGAAACATGTGGCCGCCAGTTCCGCCAGCGGAAATTGCAAGATGGCGCGTGCTCATCGCCCGTTTCCGGCAAGGCTGCCGGGGACTTCGCCGTGAGGCCGAGTTCGCGTGAATGCCAGCAGCATGCCCACCAAAATGCCGCCGGCAAGCAGCGACGAGCCTCCGTAGCTTACGAAGGGCAGCGTCATGCCCTTGGCAGGAAGGAGCCTGACCGCAACGCTCAGGTTGATCAGCGCCTGCATTGCAAAGGTGCAGGCCAACCCTGTACCGGCAAGCCGAATGAAGGGATCGCGCTCACGCGTCAGCCGGTAGAGCGAACGGAACGCAATGGTCGAATAGAGCAGAATAACGACAAGGACGAGGATCAGCCCGTATTCCTCGGCGGCGACGGCGATGATGAAGTCCGTGTGAGCGTCGGGCAGCGACCACTTCACCGTGCCTTCGCCCACACCGACGCCAAAAAGACCGCCCTCCCTGATGGCGTTCGCGGCGTAGCCAAGCTGGGTGGTTGGATCGACGTCGGTCGACAGGAACCCGTCGATGCGGCGTGCAACGTGCTCGGAATTCTCGTAGGCAAGGATGCCACAGGCAATGATCAGTCCTGCAATCAACAAGAGAAGCAGGAAATGGGCGCCCCCCACGAAGTACATGACTCCCCATGCAAAGAAGATCAGGCAGGCCTGTCCGTAGTCCGGCTGCATGGCAAGAAGACCCACAACCGCCAAGGCCAGCGCGAAGGAAAGGGACTTTCCTGGGGGGCCTGCAACCTCGTTGGACGCTGCAATCAGCCAAGCCACGAGCACGATGAAGCCAGGCTTCAGGAACTCCGAGGGCTGCAAGGACCCGAAGCCAAGGGAAAACCACCGGACCGCCCCCTTTCCAAAGTCAGTGCCGAAGAACGGCAACATGACCATTGCCCCGAAGGAAGCCAGGAAGACAAGCACGGCAATGCGCCGGACGGTTTTGGGGGCCAGGAGCGTAATCGCGAACATTGTCAGAAGCGCGACTGCTCCGAACGCTACCTGCCGTTCGAAATAATGGAACGCCCACAATCCGTGCCGCTCGGCCAAAGGAGGGCTGGATGCGAGACCCAGCAACAAGCCGATGCCAAACAACGCAAGGACGCAGCCTATCGACCACCTGTCGACGGTGCGCCACCAGCGTGGAAGTATTGGCTCGCCGTTCCTGCGGAAAACCGAGCCGTAAACCATCTCCGTCATGCGTTCTGCTCGTCCGCCTGCCTGCCCGTTTGCCGGGTCTGCGCGGAAACATAGCCAAATGTGCGCACAAAATCCAGTGTGCCCGTAGAAATTCGTGGACGGACCGCCGGCTGCGAAATAGCCGCCCTCGGAACCGATCGGCGCGCGCCAAGCGACGAGCTACATGCCCAATGCCAGTCTGTCGGCAAGGAAACCTTCGATCAGGAACCGCGCGATGGATCCCTTGCGAGCCGCCTTCATGCTTGGGTTGTCACCTGCCAAAACCTGCATCATTTCCTCGCGCGTGACCCATTTCGCATCCTCGATTTCATCGGCCTGGATGCAGATGGAATCGGTCAGCGCAATCCCATGGCAACCGATCATCAAGGATGTCGGAAAAGGCCATGGTTGCGAGGCCAGGTATCGAACTTCGCCCACCTCGATTCCAGCCTCCTCTCCGACCTCGCGGCGTACGGCGGCCTCGATCGTCTCGCCAGGCTCCATGAACCCTGCCAGAAGGGAGTACATTCCCTCTGGCCAGAAGCCGGACCTTCCCATCAAGACCGAGTTGCCACTAGTGATCAGCATGATCACCACCGGATCGGTTCGAGGAAAGTGCTGACCCTCGCAGACGGGGCAATTCCGCTGCCAACCCGCCATTGCCATCTTGCTCGGAGCACCGCAACGCGCGCAGAACCGATGCGCTCGATGCCATTCGAGAAGCGCTTTGCCGATCACGACAAGTTCGGCATCGCGGACGGAAAGGCGTGTCATGTTCTGGCGCAAGTCGGCGAACGCGCATCCATTGGCAAGTTCCGGGTGCTGCTGTTCCGAAGTGTCGTTGAATGCGCCGACGCCCTCGTCGCCGCCCTCGGGCAACCAGTCCGAAATGTCTCGCGCATAGCGGGGCTCGCCCTCGTCCAATCCAAGAAAAACTGCCGGGTCGCTGGCCGCATCGAATGCCTGATGGTCAGCCGACAGGAAGACCGGTCGGCGGGTCTCCCTTTCCAGCAAGGGTTTGCCCCGCCAAAGCGGCAGCACGCACCCGTCCGGTGCGTCCGCCCTCAGGTGAACGGCCCTGTCAAGACCCGAGCCGCCGAACGTCACCGATTCCGCACACTGCATTCCAGATCGTTCCCTCCCGCAGCCGATGTGCCACGCGACCGGCAGATTGGCAAACCGGGGGTGCAGTTAACAGTGTCCGACACCTCGTTTCGCACGAACTTCATCTTCGCCCTCTTTGAATCCCGATGAAGGAGAGACGCGCATGCTTGCACACAGCGCACCAGCGCCATTCGACAGGACGGTGCAGCCGGCAATCTATGCGGCACCCGTCGCCTGCTGCACAGCAACCAGTTCCAGCAAGGAAAATGACCGGCACCGATGAGATTGCAGACATGGAAGGAGGCGAGAGGTTGGACAACGACCCAAGCGTGGCTCGTTACGGCTGCTTCCTTCCGGACCTGACCGGGTTGGCGAGGCGCTCGCCCGCGCCAACCTCTCAAGATCATCATATAGCGCCTTCAGCCTACGTGCGCAAGGAAGCAGGGGGCGCGGGAAAACGCATCATTCGCGGCCTGAACCCAAGGCCGCCCAAGCCATTTGAGCGGCGGTCTCGACGGCACAGGGCCTGACGGAACGAAGCCGCGCCAGCGCCGCATCGACGTCCTCGCCGGCTTCCACCATCAGTCGCAAAAGCGCCATCCCCGAACGCCCGCATCCACCGAAGCAATGCGCCAGGACCCGGCCGCCGCCATCAAGGGCGCGATGCGCGGACTCCGACGCCTCCGGCCAAAGTGCGCAGGTCTCCGGCGGGGGTGCACCAAGATCGGTGACGGGCAAGTGCCGCCAGTGCACGCCCGCAGCCTCGAGGTCCTTACCCATGGCCGACGCACCCGCGAACTCCAGTTCGTGGCTGCCGGTCATCGTCAGGACCACGTCCGCGCCCCAGGAAATGATCGTCGTCAAGTCTCCAGAGCAGCTCCCACCTCGGCCGGGCATCGGCGCGATGCCGATCATCCCATGCCCAAGCGGCAGTTCCGCGATCATGTATTCAGCCAAGGCGATCCTCCGTCACTTGATCCGGGTGCTCCTCCGCCCAGTTGCTCAAGAACTCCGCCATCTCGATTTCTCCGGCGAATTCAACCTCCTGCCGCCGGAGCGGAACTCCAGCTTCCAGGGCAAGGCGAGCACAGGCAACGTGATCACGCTTGCGTCCTCCGGGCGCATTTTCCGAACCATGGACTATCGTCGACATAAGATCCCCGCCATATCCGTTTACGTGATTCAAGCTGACCCCCAAGGACAAGAGGTACGCCATGACGTCAGGAATCCCTTCCCAACCTGCCACGTGCACGGGCGTCAGCCCCTGCGGATCCGGCCGATCATGAGGAAGGCCGACTTCCACCAATGCCTTCGTGCGGCGCAGAGCGTGCGGCAGGTGGACCTGGGACCGGATCATGTCGCGGGTCGGTTCCGGCAGGTGTTCAGGATCGATCCGGCGCAACCCTCGGCCGGCAACCGCATTCGCAATCGCGGCCTCCTCGCGTCCAAGGTCGACCCTGCAACTCCGCGACGCCATTTCTTCGGCGGCTCCGTCATTGCCGAACATCCGCGCAAGCGCGTATGCGCTGTGTCCCCACGCAATCTCGTCCGGATTCCCGCCTGCGTCTAGAAGTCTGGCCACGATCCGGCGAGAGCAAAGCCGCCGCGCCGCTTGATGAAGCGCCGGGATCACGAAAGGCGCCTCGCCTGAAGATTCCGGCCAGTGAATGGATTCGTTTGGATCGGCTCCGCCCGCAAGAAGCACTTCCACCATCTCCGGATCGTTGAAATCAAGGGCGCGCGGCAGAGCGTTTGTCCGCGCTGTCCGCGCACCGTGGTCCAGAAGGAGCCGCAGGGCGGGCGCGCCGATTTCGCAGGCATGATAGAGCGACTCCCCGTCATTGGGGTCCGCCCCGTTTTCCAGAAGCCACGCGGCCAGCCGCAGGTTCGATGCATGCCCGACGGCACCGTAAAGTGCGGAAAGCGGGTTCCCTGGCATCTGCTCGTATGAATCGTTGGCGTTTGCACCGGACGCCTTCAGCGCCTCAGCAGTTGCCAGCATGTCCTCCTCCGAACCGCCGTGACGCCACCACCGGGAAAACGTCAGATGCAGAATCGGCGTTCTCGGCCCAAGAATGGGTTCACTCGCAGCTTTCGGTCTGGCCTCGAGCGCCTCGCGTACGCCCCCAACATCGTACATGGCACACATGATTCCGAGATTGTCCCGCCTGAGATCCGGTGCGACCTCCAGGAGGTGTTCGACCCGCCATCCTTGCCCATGAAACAGCGCCATCTTGAGGCGGTCGAGTTTCTCGGCCCGGTCCATGGCCCCCGCCTCGGCTGCAAACTTGAGATCCGACCAACTTGAATATCCGGCTTCTCTTGCCAGAACGCGCAATGCATCGACATGGCTGACTGCCTTCGGATCGGTCCCAAGAACCGCCTCTGCACGGGCCAGCGCATCACGATCTCCTGCCGTGCAGGCACTCCTGAGCGCCATTGCGTCACGGCGCATGCGAATGACAGAAATCGCCATCGGGTCTCTCCTTACTGGCCACGTGATCCGCCGAAACGGGCATGAGAAGTGCCGGCGAATGTCAAGCGTCAGACTCGATGATGCCGACATCGGCTTTCCGAGAATCCGAGTGCCTCCCTGGAGACAATGCCAGCATAGGGACACCCAGTCTCAGGACAAGAGTGGACCCTACCCTGCGCACGGTCTACGCTTGCCCGAACCGATTCATGCATGGCGCCCATGTCCGACGGCACAAACAACGAGTACCAGGTACTGGCACGGAAATACCGTCCGGAGACCTTTGCCGATCTTGTCGGCCAAGACGCCATGGTGCGCACGCTCAGCAATGCATTCGACGCAGACCGCATCGCTCAGGCCTTCATTCTCACGGGCATACGAGGCACCGGGAAGACCACGACGGCGCGGATCATCGCCAAGGGCATGAACTGCATTGGTCCAGACGGCAACGGCGTTCCGACAGTATCGCCTTGCGGCACCTGCGAGCATTGCGTGGCCATTGCGCAGGGTCGGCATGTCGACGTCCTCGAACTGGACGCGGCCTCGCGCACGGGCGTGAACGACATTCGCGAGATCATTGAGAGCGTGCACTACCGTGCCGCCTCGGCCCGATACAAGATTTACATTCTCGACGAAGTTCACATGCTCTCGACGAGTGCCTTCAACGCGCTACTGAAGACGCTGGAAGAGCCGCCCGGCCATGTGAAGTTCATATTCGCGACCACGGAGATTCGAAAGGTGCCGGTCACCGTCCTCTCTCGATGCCAGCGCTTCGACCTTCGCAGGATCGATCCCGAGACAATGATGGAATTGCTCCGCCGAATCGCGACCGCCGAGAAGGCCGAGATCACCGATGAAGCGCTTGCACTTGTGACGCGCGCCGCGGAGGGATCGGCTCGAGACGCGACATCGCTCCTTGATCAGGCGATCAGCGATCGAACCCAGGCAACGGATGTGGATCAGGTTCGCGCAATGATCGGGCTTGCAGATCGTGGCCGCGTTCTGGATCTCTTCGAACTCATCATGACGGGTGACGCGGCCGGCGCATTGGCCGAGCTCTCCGCGCAATACTCTGACGGCGCGGATCCGATGGCAGTCCTCCGTGACATCGCCGAAGTTACCCATTGGATCAGCGTCATCCGCATCACTCCAGCGACAGTCAACGATCCCACGGTGGCACCGGAGGAGCGCACACGGGGCAGTGCGTTGGCCGACAAGCTACCCATGCCGGTTCTGTCTCGAATGTGGCAAATGGCGCTGAAGGCGCTTGAGGAAGTGGGGAATGCGCCCGATGCCATGATGGCTGCGGAAATGGCCGTGATCAGGATGACGCATGTTGCCGATCTTCCGACTCCGGGCGACCTCGTTGCAAAGCTGACGGATCCCGTTTCTTCCCCTGCTCCGCCCCCACCGTCCTCCACATCACCACCATCAGTTTCTGGCGGGGCAGAAAGCGGCCCGGCACAGGGCCCAGGCACGACCGCAGCGGCGCCCCGTGCCGCAGGCACACCCTCATCAGGCGGAGCCGTGGCTGCTGCCCGGCCAGCGCTTGTCCCGGAGTCGGAAAGTGCCCTCGCCCGGTTCCCGACGTTCACGCATGTGTTCGACCTAATACGCGCGAATCGCGAAATGAAGCTCTGCATCGAGGTGGAGGAGGATCTGCGGTTGGTCTCTTATCGACCTGGCCGCATCGAGTTCGAACCAGGGCCGAAGGCAGCCCGGGATCTGGCGCAAAGGCTGGGCCAATGCCTGCAGAGCTGGACAGGCGTCCGCTGGACGGTTTCAGTTACAGCGTCGGGTGGCCAGCCCACCATTTCCGAAACGCGAAACGCGGCGACCGACCGACTCAAGGCCGACGCCAGAGAGAACGAAACGGTCGCTGCAATCCTGTCGGCGTTCCCGAGTGCCAGAATCGGGGACCTCCAGACCGCCGAAGCCCTCTCTGCTTCCGCCGCCGAAAGTGCCCTCGATGAGGTCGAAGAAGAATGGGATCCCTTCGAGGAAGGCTGATTCCACTTTTCCCGCTGTGGCGCATGATCAGGCGTTCAGGATATCGACACTCCTTCCGGCCACGTCCGAAGCATTGCGCCTCGCGAACTTCACGCCGTCGGCCTCGGCCATCGCTGCCAAGTGCGCGTGGATCACCGGAACAGGTCTAATTGCATCGAGTTTTCCCCGTTCCTTGGCTACCGCCGTGCTGACTGACGGCATGCGACCCGAAAGGCCCAGGACGAGCTTGTCTTGCCAACCCGTCGTGAAAGCGATGCCGAGGACCGTGAAGGGGGCCGGTGTTGTGTTGGCATCTATGTAATGTAGGGGCCTGGCCAGTTGCACCTGCGGCAATGTCGAATCCTTGGGGTGATCTCTGTCAGCCGCACGTTCGACTGAGACAGAACTTCGCAATGCGGTGTCATTTGGGAATTCGTCTTGCAGAAGAGATGCTCGACGCCTGGCCTGCCGCGGCACCACGCATTTTCTCCGGGCCTTCGGTGCTTTGCCTAATTTCCGGGCGACGCCGCCGCTTCCGCCGCCCGCTGGGAATCGGCCCGGATGTGCCTGGGCAGAAGCACCGCTGCAATCAGGATGATTAGCGCAGTCAGCGCGAGGCCAGGAAACTGCGCCTCGAAGCCAATCCCTCGCTTGTGCAACAGGGCAATCAGGGGAACGGCGATCGATCCGATGCCCAGTGACAGGACGTACTCCACCGAAAAAGCCCGTGAGCGAATGCCGTGATCAAGATATCGGCCGAGCAACCACGACGTCACGGGAATTTCCGCAAAGATGAAGGTCACGAGCAACAACGCGAGGGCCAGAGCCATCCAACCCGAGGCATATGCCAGCAGCATCAGCAGCATCGCCTGGAATGCCAGCAGCACGACAAGCACGGAACGCGCGCCAACCCGATCAAGCAGTTCGCCAACAGGCAACTGCGCGAAGGCGGCTACGGCAAAGACCAGACCTGCGGAAGCGCCGATCCAAGCCAAATCGTCACCTGCGCCGACCAGCCTTTCGTCGAAGAACTTCGGCAGCGAGATCGTGACAGCGTTGAAGATCAGCCCGCCGAACAGGGCGATCACGCAAACGATCCCGAAGACTGTCACCTGCGTCCCGCGATCGCATTTCAGCGCAGCGCGGGGATCCGCGTGAACGGCGGGTTGCGCTGCGTCTGGCGTCGTCCGGTTGCGCTTCAGCAACAGCAGGCCGATCAGAACCGAAAGTGCTCCGGGCAGGACAAAAGCCCACTTCCATCCCAAGAACCCGGCAAGCAGCCCTGTCACCACAGCGGCACCGGCCAACCCCATGTTCCCGAAGACCCCGTTGACGGCCAGAGCACGACCCGTGCGCAACCCTATGTGCGTGATATGGGCCAACCCGACCGGGTGATAAATTGCCGCGAAGAGCCCGAGTGAGGCGAGTCCGAACGACATTGCCAAGGGGCCGTCCGACATCGCGATCCAGAGACTGGACCCGCCGCAGCCCAGGAAGAATATCGCGATCAGCATCATGCGATCGACGGTGTCGCCGAGCCAGCCGGCCGGGAGCGTTCCGAGAGCAAACATCACGTACATCGGCGTGCCGAGCACAAGGACGTCGGCGTAACCCATGTTCCATGACGGAGCGATGGCCAGTGCAGCCGTCGGAAAGATCAGCAGGAAAAAGTGATCAAAGAAATGCGCGAGGTTCAGGAATCGAAGGGCTTCACTGCGGGACATGGACGAACCTGGAGATTTTGACCCTTAGATTGTTAAGTTCTTGCATAGGTCTTGAATCGACTCGCCGTCAAGCGCGCTTGTTCGCGCCGAATCGAGGCCGCAGCGGCAGAACGATCCCCTGACGCTTTCATCGTTTGCGCCACGCAGCAACTGCTGATGCTCTTGCCGCATGCAATCCTGATGCCCGGTCCCGAAAATGCGTCCGGCGCGGCGCGACGCGTCCTCGACTTCATCATCACTGGACCTTGCCGTGCAACGCCCAGCAAAATATCAAGCAGTAAGCGCAATCGGGAGACAGAACATGATCAAGCCCCTCGGCACGCTCGGCGACATGGGAAAGATGCTGAAAGCCGCGCAGGAAATGCAGTCCAGGATGGCCGAGCTTCAGGACGAACTCGACTCCTTGACCGTTACCGGGGAAAGCGGTGCCGGGCTCGTCAAGGCCACGGCGACTGCCAAAGGCAGTCTCAAGGCGCTCGACATCGACTCCTCGATCTTCAATCCCGATGAAAAGGAAGTTGTGGAGGACCTGATAGTTGCCGCCGTCAAGGACGCCCAGGAAAAGGCTGCTGCGAAGGGTCAGGATGAGATGAGGAAGCTGACCGAAAGCATGGGCCTCCCGGCGGGCATTAACCTGCCTTTCTGACGCTCGTGCTTCGACGCCCCATCTTGCTCGCGGTCTTTCTGATGGCTGCGGCAGTTGCTCCGGCCCAAGATTGGGCAACCAAGGAATCCTGCACGGTCGACCTGCCCGAAGTCCACGAGGAGGCGTTCGAACCCCCGGGTTTCGCGGTTATCGAGTCAAGGGCAGCAGGCATCGCCAACGCGACTGGGCGATTCTGGAGGGTGACTGCGCCGAACGGGGCGACCTCCCATCTTTGGGGCACCATGCCCTCGTCACACGCTATGGTCCTTGGCCTTCCACCACCGGTCCGGGATGCAATCAACCGTGCACGCACTGTTGCAATCGAGGTCGACGAAACGGCGGAAAGCCGCGAAGAGCACCGTGCCGCAATCCATTTCGAGAGCTACTACAACGAAGCCTCCGATCCGTTTGCGAGCGATGGGACAGGTGACGGCACGATAGCGGGCCTGCCACTCCATGTGTCCGACTGGATCCGTGATCGTGCACTTGACACCGGCTGGTCAGAGGACGCCGAAATTGTGCTTTCTCCGGCTGGCCTGGCTGCGATCCTTCGCTCCGAACCTTGCGAGGACTTTGCTCGCAAGGCCTTCCCGATGCAGAGCAACTACATTCATCTCCTTGGCATTCTTGCCGGTGCCGACATCCTTGCACTCGAGAAGCCCGGCGACTTCCTTGCCGACCTGAAGGGTCGCGACGAAACTGCCGAGGCGATCATTGCCGTCCGCGCCGCCCGACTGCACCCGGTTGCCGACAACCGGAAAAGAAGCACGCTACTCGCGCTCTATCTCCAGGGGAAAATCGGGATCATCCGCAGCTGGCAATCAGCCCAACTGCAGAATGTCCTTGGCCGGAGGGGAAGGGACGCCCTGAGAATTGCCGATGACTTCATGCTGACGTTCAGGAACAGGCGCTTTCTGGACAAGCTCGCCCCGGGATGGCCGATAGGCGACGTCTTTGTTGCCGTTGATGCAGGCCAGATTCCAGGAGAAACCGGCCTTGTTCGGATGCTCCGTGATGCGGGCCTGAACGTGCAACGCATCCATCTGGCCGGAGAGGCTCCATGAAGGCGAATTCCGAACTTGAGAACCTGATCGAGCTGATGGCCAAGCTGCCGGGGCTGGGCCCGCGTTCGGCCAGGCGTGCAGTGCTGCATCTTGTGCGAAAGCGAGCGCAGCAGATGGCGCCGCTTGCCGGCGCCATGACGCGCGTTGCCGAGACGACGCGCGAGTGCCTGAACTGCGGCAACTTCGCGACGAGCGAGCGCTGCGCCATCTGCACAAGCGAGAAGCGCGCGAATGGAGAGCTCTGTGTGGTCGAGGACGTGGCCGACCTATGGGCAATGGAGCGTGCCGGCGTGTTCAAGGGCCGCTACCATGTACTCGGGGGCACGCTGTCGGCTCTCGACGCGGTGGGTCCGGAAGAACTCCGGATTCCGGCACTGGTCGAACGCGTTGCCGAGGAACAGATAAGGGAAGTGATCCTTGCCTTGAATGCCACCGTGGAAGGCCAGACAACGGCACACTACGTCGCCGATCAACTCGAAGGGCGCGTAACGGTCACATCCCTCGCCCAAGGCGTGCCGATCGGAGGCGAACTTGACTATCTTGACGACGGAACCATCGGTGCTGCCCTTCGGGCCAGAAAGTCGCTCTGAAAATTGCCAATAGGATTCCCAAGAGCCATGCCGGGGATTCAGTCCTCGTCTTCGGTCGCGCTGTCGTCCCCGGCGTTGTCGGGCAGGTTGAAGAAACTGTCGGCGTCGGGCACGCTCGAGTCTTCGGCATCCTTGTCCGGCTTCTCGGAAAGCGTGAAAGTCTCCAGCCCGGAGATCGCCGTGGGGATTCTCGGTTCCGGATCGGCGTCCAGCGACTGCTCGGTGGAGACGAGCTTGCGGCGCTCCTCGTCCGACATCACCTCGCCCTCGCTGGCTTTCTTGGCGGCTGCCTTGTGCACGGCTGCATCGAGCTCGGATTGCTTGCAGAGCCCGAGTGCCACGGGGTCGATGGGTTGGATGTTCGAGATGTTCCAGTGGCTCCGATCGCGAATCGACTGGATCGTGGGCTTGGTGGTTCCCACGAGCTTTGATATCTGCCCGTCCGAAAGCTCGGGATGGAACTTGACCAGCCACAGGATCGCCGCCGGTCGGTCCTGCCGCTTGGACAGGGGCGTGTAGCGTGGTCCCCTGCGCTTTTCTTCACCGACGGCCGCTGGATTGAACTTGAGCTGCAGCTTGTGAAGCGGGTCCTTTTCGGCGGCGTCAATCTCTTCCTGGGTCAACTGGTTGTTTGCGATAGGGTCGAATCCCTTGACGCCGGTCGCCACGTCACCGTCGGCAATGCCCTGCACCTCCAGTTCGTGCAGCCCGCAGAAGTCCGCAATCTGCTTGAACGTGATCGTTGTGTTGTCTGCCAGCCAAACCGCAGTCGCCTTGGCCATGATCGGTTTGTTCATCTGCAAATCTCCTGACAAGTCCCGTCCGCGCCGGAAAGTCGGCTGGTCCGGTCGGACCCACTCCTCTAATTCGGAGATTGGCACGTCATATAGACCCACAAGTTGCGAGAGAAAAGAGGCAATCCCTGTCTTGACCGCTCCCCGACTCGCTCCGGACAGAAGATCCCGCCGTCACAATCCTGTGCAGACGCGTCCGGCATCACGCAACGGCCACAATCGCACCCCGGCGCCATCAAAGGGAAACATGCAGCGAGCCGGCCCGGAATCTCGCCTCGCAGCGGACAAGCTTGCGCGTGCGGTGAATTAGGCGTCGGACTCCCAACGCCCGGGCAGGCCCGAGCCTTTCTGGCCGTTCGGAGCGAGGAACCGCTCGAACAGCGCGGCCTGTGCGTCCATGAACGGCTTTGTAAACGGATTCTGTCTCAGCTTGCCCTTCAGCGACTCGATCTGCATGACCTCGTCGATCCTGCGATCTATGAATGCGTTCGTTGCCGCGTGATCGGGGCTTTCGTCGCCCAGCCAGTAGAGCAGGGTCGATCCGAAAACAGCGGAGAGCGTTGCGCGCTTCGTGAACCAGTTGCCGTCGCGCGACGTGTCGCCGAGTTCATTCCAGATCATGTCGGCAGTGTCCCAAACCAGCTTCGCACCTTCAGGCGCGTGGATTGGCACGGAAAGGAAAGCTGCCGTGCGTCGCGCCACTTGCTGATCCGGCATCGCGTCCAACCTGAATTTCAGGGCCATAGCAACCCTGTCGCGAAACCTGAGCGATTCCAGATCAGCCTTTGCGAGGCGCTCCTTCATCGCGTTGTCGCCCCTTCGGTGAAGCGCCGCCACAAGGTCGAACGCACCGCGCGGTGCGAGTGCCTTTGTGTCCGCTTCGCTAAGTTCGGCATCTGCCGCCGCAGCCGCCACGGTGGCAGCGGACCAGCCGTCGAATGCGACATGCCTAAGGGCGGCATCCAGCAGTGCATCCAGATCGGGTGTTCTTGCCATCAAATTCTCCGGTATCTGCCTGTGGACATGCGCAGTGGCCTTTGCTATTGGGGCCATCTCTTGCAGATTCTGCAGAACTCTAACTCGGAAAGGCGGTAAAGGCCACATGCAGGTCAGCGTTCGCGACAACAATGTAGATCAGGCGCTTCGTGCGCTGAAAAAGAAATTGCAGCGTGAAGGCGTCTTCCGCGAGATGAAGCTGCGGCAGCATTTCGAGAAGCCCAGCGAAAAGCGCGCGAGAGAGAGGGCGGAAGCCATCCGCCGTTTCCGCAAGCTGGCACGCAAGAAGGCTCAGCGCGAAGGGCTCCTGTGAACCCAGTCATGGCACTGCCAGACGCCGCCCCGCATGAAAGGCCCAGGCAATCCTGGGCCTCCTGAAGAACGGCGGCATCGCCGGTATCCCAAAGAACATTCAAGAGCGCCAACGTCCTTCCGGCGACGAATGCGGGCATTCTCGGTGCGAGGCATCAATGCCCGTTCGAGCCGTCCTGAAGACGAGTTCGTGCGGTTCCGAATGCGAGAGAAGCACCCGGACCCGCCGCCAGGGCGCGTACCTTCACAAAGGCAGCGCTGTGGTCTGTCGCACCGTCCTCAAGGCAAATGACGAATGAATCTGCGCCACGCCTGGCAGCCGCGCAAGCTTGCCGCGGTGAATGCGCGCAAAGTCCTCCGTATCCTGCGCCACGACCTTCAGGAGATAGTCGGCCGTGCCTGCCATGAGGTGGCACTCAAGGACGTCCGGAATGCGCGCCACTTCCCGTTCGAAGGCGTCGAGCACTTCGTCTGCCTGGCCGGAAAGCGTGATCTCGACAAACACGACCGTCGGACGGTCGAGCTTCTTCGGGTCGAGAAGTGCAACATAGTCGCGAATGATCCCGGAACGCTCCAGCCTTTGGACGCGCCTGTGGCAGGCCGACGTCGACAGGTTGATCTCGTCCGCAAGCTCGGCATTCGAAATGCGGCCCCGACGCTGCAATACGGACAGGATTCGGGAATCTGTGGCGTCAATCGTGCTCATGGCGCAATTCTCCGGCGTGGATTGCGGGCGATTTCGAACATTCTGCCATGATTCTCGAAGTTCATCAGGCAAATTAGAGCAAGCCGCGTGGAGACGTCGACGGCCCTGCTTGCTCGGACGATTGCGAATGACGCGTCAACATCGGCGGAAACGGCCGCTGCCGTGATCGGCCGGCCAAGTCTTCGAAGCGGACGTCGAAGGTTCGGGGCGTACGGTCCTTCCGTTGCCCTGCCCTCTATGTCCGCAGCACGCCACCCGTGGCTTTCGAGACCTTCTCGACAATGGCCTTGCCGACTGCGTCAATCTGCCCGTCGGTCAGGGTCCGTTCCCTCGGCTGCAGCCGCACAGTGATGGCGAGCGACTTCTTGCCGTCGCCAAGGCTTCCACCGACGAATTCGTCGAAAACCCTCACATCTTCGATCAAGGACTTGTCCGCGCCTGCGGCCGCATTCACGACATTTGCCGCCTCGACGTCAGCATCCAGCACGAAGGCAAAGTCGCGCTCGACCGCCTGAAGGTCGCTGATTTGCAAAGCGGTGCGTGTGCTGCCCCTTGCGCGTGGCTCTGGCACGGCCGAGAGATGGATTGCGAATCCGACCGCCGGCCCCTTCACGTCCATTCGGCGCAGCACCTTGGGATGCAACTCGCCAAATGCCGCCAGAGTGATCTTTGGTCCGAGCGTGATCTTCGCCGAGCGAACCGGGTGCCACCAATTGTTGGTGCCTCGCCCGATTTGAGTGCGTGCGGGCGCTCCGGCGGCGACAAGAATCGCCTCTGCATCGGCGCGCGCGTCAAAGACGTCCACCTCCCGGACCTCGCCATGCGGGTCTTTCGGGCCGGTTGCACCGACTCGAATCCCCGCAATCAGGATCTCGAACTCTTCCGGCTCGCCACCATGGAATATGGCACCAACCTCGAAAAGAGCCAGATCGGCGAAGCCACGGGCCTGGTTGCGCGCAGCCGCCTGCAGCAGCCCAGGAAAAAGCGATGGCCGCATCTGGGTCATCTCGGACGATATGGGATTCGCGACGCGACGCGCCTCGTCGCCACCCCCGAACAGCGTGGCCGAGGCATCATCGATGAAGCTGTAAGTCACGCATTCGCTGTAGCCGAGCGCCGCCGCCATCCGTCGCGACGCCTGCTCGCGCCTCTGGAGCGGTGTCAGGATCGGTTCCGGAACGCCCGGCACCGCCCTGGGCATTGGTCTCGGCTCAAGATTTGTGAGCGACGCCATTCGCGCCACCTCCTCAACCAGGTCCGCCTCGCCCCGCACGTCGGGACGCCACGAAGGCGGGGTCGCCATGTCACCGTCAATCACGAAACCAAGCGCTTCCAACGTTGCCCGCTGGTCCTTGGCCGGAATGTCCATGCCGACGAGCGAAGAGCAGCGGGCAGGGTCCAGACGATAGGCGCGGTTCGTGTCAGGCACGGTGCCGTCCTCGACGACGTGAGACGCCTCGCCACCGCAAAGCTCAAGGATCATCGACGTTGCCGCCTCCAGACCCGGCAAGGTGAACTCTGGATCCACCCCCCTTTCAAAGCGGTACCTGGCATCGGAGCTGATCTTCAGCTTGCGGCCCGTATGCGCGATCGTCACCGGATCCCAGTAGGCGCTTTCGACAAAGACATTGACGGTCTCCCCGGTCACGCCGGTTTCTGCGCCACCCATGACGCCGGCAATGCTCTCAGGCCCTCGCTCATCGGCGATGATCATCATGCCCCTTTCGAAAGCATAGGTCTTCTGGTCCAGCGCGAGGATCTGCTCGCCGCCTTCCGCCCGATGCACACGGAGGTGCCCTTTGACCTTGTCGGCATCGAAGACATGGAGCGGCCGGTTGCGGTCGTAGGTGAAGAAGTTGGTGATATCAACCAGCGCCGAGATCGGGCGCAGCCCGATGGCCAGCAACCTTTGCTGCAGCCATGCCGGTGACGGTCCGTTCCGCACGCCCCGGATCATGCGGCCGGCAAAGTAGGGATTGCCGTCGATCGTGTCCTTGTCGATCGAGACGCCGATAGGTGACTCAAACGCGCCAGGCACCGGAGCAATCGGTCTTTCGATCCTTGTTCCCAGGCCGCGGGCCGCCAGGTCGCGGGCAATCCCCTCGACACCCAATGCGTCCTGACGGTTGGGCGTGATGGCTATCTCGATCACCGGATCGACCTTTGACGGGTCATTCGCCGCCAGCCAGTCGACGAAGCGTTCGCCCACCTTGCCCGACGGCAACTCGATGATCCCTTCATGTTCGTCGGAGAGTTCCATTTCGCGCTCGGAGCACATCATGCCATGGCTCTCCACGCCCCTGATCTTCCCGACTTGGATGGTCGTGTCTATGCCCGGAACGAAGGTGCCGGAATGTGCAACAACGACAGTGATCCCTTCACGTGCATTGGGCGCGCCACAAATGATCTGCCTGACGCCCCGATCGGTTTCGACGTCACAGACGCGCAACCTGTCGGCGTCGGGATGCTTTTCGGCCTTCAAGACCCTGCCAAGCGTGAAGTCCTGCAGCCGGTCCGCAGGATTCACGACTTCCTCCACCTCGAGGCCGATGTCGGTCAGGGCCTCTGCAATCTCGTCAACCGTAGCGGTAGTTTCAAGATGCTCCTTGAGCCAGGCAATCGTGAACCTCATCGCGTTTCCCCCGAGGGAATGCCGTTTCTTCCCGGCGTCGGCACACCCGCTTCTTCAGATGGTCCGGCCGAGGCAAGCCGCCCCGGATGATGTCCGGCCTGAACCAAGCCCGGCATCGTGCTGGTTGCGGTGGGCATCACTGCAACCCTCCGTGCAGTGTCGGCACGTCAAGCGGGGCGAAACCGTAGTGCCTCAGCCACCGCAGATCCGAATCAAAGAATGCCCGAAGATCCGGAATGCCGTATTTCAGCATCGCCAAACGATCGATTCCGATTCCGAATGCGAAACCCTGCCACTTGGAAGAATCTATTCCACCCGCTTCCAGTACCTTGGGATGCACCATTCCGGAACCCAGGACCTCCAGCCAGCCTTCGCCTTCACCCACTTTCACGGTTCCGCCCTCCCAGGAGCACTGGATATCGACTTCCGCCGAAGGTTCCGTGAAGGGAAAGTGCGAAGCACGGAAGCGGGTTCTTACGGTCGTGCCGAAAAAGGCCGAGAAGAACTCCTCGAGCACCCACTTCAGGTTGGCCATCGAAATGTCGCGATCAATCGCAAGACCCTCGACCTGATGGAACATTGGCGTGTGCGTCTGGTCATAGTCGGCCCTGTAGACCCGCCCCGGACAGATCACGCGAAGCGGAGCCCCACGTTCCTGCATCGCGCGAATCTGGACAGGCGAGGTATGGGTCCGGAGGACATGCGGCGGCCGGTTGTCACCCACTGCCTGCGCCATGTAAAACGTGTCCATCTCGGTCCGAGCCGGGTGGTGAGCAGGGATGTTGAGCGCGTCGAAGTTATACGAGTCGCTTTCGATCTGCGGACCTTCCGCGACGGAAAACCCCATGTCGGCAAGGACGGCCGTCACCTCCTCGGTGACCTGGCTGACAGGGTGGACGCTTCCCCGCGCGCGCTGGCGCGCAGGCAATGTCACGTCAAGCCATTCCTCCTTGAGACGCGCATCGAGAGCAGCGTCTTCCAGTGCGGCCTTCTTGGCCGTGATCGCACTGTTGATCTCGTCCTTCAACGCGTTGAGCGCCGGCCCGGCGACCTGTCTCTCTGCGGGGGTCATGCCACCGAGTTCGCGCATCCTGAGCGACACCTCGCCCTTCTTGCCGAGAGCGGCAACGCGCAGCCTTTCGAGCGCGGCCTCGTCGGCCGCACCAGCGATTTCGCCCAGGTACCTTGTTCTCAGTTCGTCCATCCGGACCCTCTTGATCCATGCCCCGCCCTGCTAGCCGTCGGAACCCGTGAAGACAAGAAGCCGCGCGACCCCGTAAAGGTCCGCAGCTTCATTTGTAACTGACCCCGACGGGAGCGTTTACGCGATTGCGGCCTTCGCCTTTTTCACGATGGCCTCAAACGCCTCCGGTTCGTGCACGGCAAGGTCGGCCAAGACCTTGCGGTCCACTTCTATGCCTGCCCGGGAAAGTCCGTGGATGAAGCGTGAATAGGTCAATCCCTCGTCATGGGCCCGAACGGCAGCGTTGATCCTCTGGATCCAGAGCGCACGAAAATTGCGCTTTCGGGCCTTTCGGTCACGGGTCGCGTACTCGTTGGCCCTGTCGACGGCCTGCCGAGCGGCCTTGAACGTGTTCTTGCGGCGACCGTAGTAGCCCTTCGCGGCATTGATCACCTTCTTGTGGCGGGCGTGGGTGGTCGTACCCCCTCTTACACGTGACATGTCTGCGTCTCCTCAGCGGTCGTAGGGCATGTAGCGCTTGGCGAGCCTTTGATTGGGCCCACTCATCACGGTCGTGCCGCGTGCATTGCGAATGAACTTGTTTGTCCGCTTGATCATGCCGTGGCGCTTTCCGGCCTGGGCGCTGATCACCTTTCCTGAGGCTGTCACCTTGAAGCGCTTCTTCGCGCTCGACTTGGTCTTCATCTTGGGCATTTCCATCTCCTGTCGCCAGACGGTTCAAGGTCCGCTCGGCATGCCACATTGGCCGGCGAACCCACTGAGGCGTGCCGCATACAGGCCGTCCCGGGCGCTGGCAAGAGGGAAAGTGCACCTGCCTGGCTTGTGGAAGTGGCGTGAGACGCTGGCGCCGCACGGCACTTTCGGTCGACAATCCGCCGCCATGCCACGCGGACGTGGACAATGTCAGCAAACCTCGTCAGGCCAATGACTTGCGCCGGGGCCAGCGACCCTGGGTGCGCACCGGTCTTCAATCGGGGTCCGCGGGAATGATCTTGCGCTCGTCGCAGGACGAAACGCGCAAGATGTTCGTGGTGCCAGGCTTTCCAAACGGCACACCGGCGGTCACGACGAGAAAGTCGTCCGGCGAAGCGAACCCTTCCGCTATGGAGGCCCTTGCCGAGTTTATGACGGCAGTCTTGAACCGATCCACCTCGCTGGTATGGGAGCAGTGCAGACCCCAAGACAGGCAGAGTCGCCTTGCCGTCCGGATTCGGGATGTCATGGCAATGATCGGAACATGGGGCCGTTCGCGCGCGACCAGCAACGCGGTCGTCCCGGACTCCGAGTAGCTGCAGATCACCTTGATGTCGGCGGTTTCCGCAATTTCTCGCGCAGCCGAGACGATGCCGTCCGCGACAGACTGCTTGGGCCCCCCCCGGCTGGCATCCACGACATCGCGATACGTCGGATCGCTCTCGACCTCGATCGCGACGTTGTTCATCGTCGATACCGCCTCGACAGGATAGGATCCGACTGCGCTCTCGGCCGAAAGCATCACCGCATCGGCGCCTTCGTATATCGCGGCGGCAACGTCAGACACTTCGGCGCGCGTTGGCATCGGGCTCTCGATCATCGATTCAAGCATCTGCGTTGCCACGATCACCGGCTTCGCTGCCATCCGGCACTTGCGTACCAGGCGCTTTTGGATCGGCGGCACGTTCTGGACCGGCAATTCCACGCCGAGATCGCCCCTGGCAACCATGATTCCGTCCGATGCTTCAAGAATGGCATTGAAATTGCGCACAGCAGCTGGCTTCTCGACCTTTGTCATCAGCGCCGCGCGGCCACGCGTCAACTCGCGCGCCTCGTGTACGTCTTCGGCGCGCTGGACGAAGGACAGGGCCAGCCAGTCGACACCAAGCTCGCACACGAACTCCAGATCCGACCTGTCCTTCTCGGACAATGCCGCAAGCGGCAGCAGAACGTCCGGGACGTTGACACCCTTCCGGTCCGAGACCGTGCCGCCGACCAGGACGGTGCAGTCCGCAAAGTCGGGACCATGCTCCTCGACCTTCATGCGGACCTTGCCGTCATTGACAAGCAGCGTTGCATCCTTCTCCACGGCTTCGAAGATCTCGCGATGGGGAAGCTGCACCCTGTTTGGCCCGCCCGGCGCGTCCGAGAGATCGAAACGAAATTTCTGGCCTTCTTCGACATCGACGGCCCCGTTCGCAAAGGTGCCCACCCTGAGCTTCGGCCCCTGGAGATCGGCAAGGATCCCGATGGGTCGACCCGTGTCCTGCTCGACCTTTCGGATGATCTCGTGTCGAGCCCTGATATCGTCGTGATCTCCGTGACTGGTGTTCAGGCGGAAAGTGTCGGCCCCTGCCTCAAACAAATTGCGGATCATGTCGTAGGAACTCGACGCAGGACCTAGTGTCGCGACGATCTTGACGTTTCGGAGGCGGCGCATGAGGCATTTCCTCGGTATCGAATGATATTCTCTACTGCCGCAAATGTTAGCGCCTGACAACTGGCCAACGGGCAATTCGGGCGATAGCTTCCCGCCATGCTGTTCATGCCGGAAGAATCATCGGATCTGACTCCCGTCATCGTCGCCGGCGAATCACGGCCCGCGCGATGGCTGGTGCTTTGCGACCATGCATCGAACGCTGTGCCGTCCTGGGTGGCGAATGGCGACCTCGGAATCTCGCGCGACGACATGTCGCGGCATATCGCATATGACGTGGGCGCTTCAGGGCTGGCATTGAAGCTGGCGGAGCGACTGGATGCTCCCGCAGTCCTGGCCAACTACTCGCGCCTTGTCATTGATCCCAACCGGGGCGAACACGACCCGACTCTCGTCATGCGGATCTACGACGGCACCATCATCCCGGCCAATCGCGACGCGGACGAGGCCGAAATTGAACGGCGCAAGGAAGTGCTCTATCGGCCCTACCACCGCACCATCGCAAAGATCGCGGCAAGGCGGCCGGACACCGTCATCCTTTCGGTCCATTCATTCACACCGCAGTTTCGCGGTCGAGAGCCCCGCCCCTGGCACGTGACGCTGCTGTTTGCCGACGATGACCGTCTTTCGCTCCCCCTGCTGGCAGGGCTGGCTCGGGAGAGGCAACTGGTCGTCGGCGCAAACCAGCCCTACAGCGGCAGGCTCGAAGGGGACACGATTGACAGGCATGCCGTGCAGGTAAAGCGACAGAATACCCTGATCGAGGTGCGCAACGACCTGATCGGCGAGGAGAGAGATCAGGCAGAATGGGCCGACCGCCTTGCCAGAGTCCTTCCGGAGGCACTGCAGGCGGCAGAAACACGAGGAGAAGCTTGATGGACGACAAGACCCGCATTGAACTGGAAGCCGCCGCGTTCCGGCGTTTGCAGAAGCACCTGATGGACGACCGCATTGACGTTCAGAACATCGACCTGATGAACCTCGCCGGATTTTGCCGGAACTGCCTTTCGCGCTGGTATCAGGAAGCGGCCGGGGAACGGGGCATCGAGATCTCGAGAGAGGATGCTCGTGAATCGTTTTACGGCATGCCCTACGACGACTGGAAAGCCATGCACCAGACCGAGGCAACGGCAGGACAAAAGGCGGCATTCGAGCAGTCCCGGAAGTTCCATGATGATCAGAACGGAAGCGACGGCTGAACCAGCGGCTCTCGCTAGGTGATCCGCGGCCATCCGTATCCGTCCCGCATCAGCGGCGGCTGCGCAACCCGGATTCAAGGAAGCGCGGCAACAGCGCTATACGGCCGACTTCCGGGATTCCTCGACGTAGATCTCGCGAAGCCGGGTTGCGACCGGACCGGGCCTTCCGTCACCGATCCTCGCGCCGTCAATTTCGACGACGGGCATCACGAAGGTTGATGCGGAGGTAATGAATGCCTCGTCCGCCTCCTTGGCCTCGTCCACGGTGAACGGTCTCTCCTCGATCTTCATCTGCGCATCTCGCGCAAACGCCAGCACGGCCTTCCTGGTGATGCCGTGCAGGATCTTTTCGGACAGGTCACGCGTGATGATCCTGCCCTCCCGGACGATGCAGGCGTTGTTCGAGGTGCCTTCGGTGACGACACCGTCCTCTACCATCCAGGCATCGTCCTTTCCCTGATCCTTGGCCATCTTCTTGCCAAGGACGGGATAGAGAAGCTGGACCGTCTTGATGTCGCGGCGTGCCCAGCGGAGGTCGTCGATAGTGATCACGCTAATGCCCGCTTTCGCGGCCGGATTGCCGACGATGTTCTTGGTCTGCGTAAATGCCAGCACCGTGGGAGGCACGAGTTCGGGTGCCGGGCAATCGAAGTCCCGGTCCTTGTCTGCGCCACGAGTGATCTGGAGATAGACCATTCCTTCGATCAGCGCGTTCCGCCGAACCAGTTCGCGGAAGACTTCGGCCAGTTCCTCTCCGGAGACCGGCGAAGCCATTTCGATTTCACCCAGAGATCTCTCAAGCCGCGCCGCGTGTCCGGCGAAGTCAATCAGCTTGCCGTCCAGCACGCTGGTCACTTCGTAGACGCCGTCAGCAAATAGAAACCCTCGGTCGAATATCGACACGCGAGCCTCCTCTTCAGGAACGTATTCTCCATTGACGTATACGATGCGGCTCATCGCTCACCCCCATAGTTCAGGACGCGGCGGATGCACGCGTCCGTCTTCGTACTCCAGCGCATGGTCGCGGTCTTCCGCCAGAAGAAGCGGCCCGTCAAGGTCAACCACCGTCGCACCTTGCGCGAGGAGGATTGCTGGCGCCATGGCAAGCGACGTGCCGACCATGCATCCAACCATGATGTCGTGACCTTGCGCCCGTGCGGCGTCCCTGAGCGCAAATGCCTCCGTCAGGCCGCCGGCCTTGTCGAGCTTGATGTTTACTGCATCATACTTGCCCTCAAGCGCAGGCAAGGTCGCCCTGTCATGAATTGACTCGTCAGCGCAGACTGGCAGCGGACGCTCGATCTCAGCAAGCATTCCATCTTTGCCGGCAGGCAAGGGTTGCTCGACCAGCCGAACGCCGAGCCGCACCAGGTGTGGCGCAATTTCCGAATAGAGTTCGGCGCTCCATCCCTCGTTCGCATCGACGATGATCCGCGTTTCAGGAGCGCCGCGCCGAACGGCTTCAAGTCGGGCCATGTCGTCTTCGCCGCCCAGCTTCACCTTCAGCAGCGGACGTCCGGAGTGCATTTGGGCGGACGCCTCCATCCTCTCGGGAGTGTCAAGCGACAGCGTGAACGCCGTGATCACGGGGCCTGGCCTTTCGAGCCCGGCCAGCTTCCACGCCCGCTCTCCTGCCCGCTTTGCAGCAAGGTCCCAAAGCGCGCAGTCAACGGCATTTCGCGCCGCGCCGGCTGGCAGCGATTCCTGGAGCCCCTCGCGGTTCAGTTCAGATGGCAGACCCATGACCTGATCCGCAACCGACTCCATGGATTCGCCGTAGCGCGCATAGGGAACGCACTCGCCCCATCCGACCTTCCCATCCTCCTCGATGCAAACGGTCAGAACCTCGGCGACATCACGTGATCCACGCGAGATTGCAAACGTCTCGGCCAGACGAAACGTCTCGGGATTCGTGCGTATCTCCATTCAATAGGGTCTTTCCTGCAGCTCATCCCCGAGGCTTGCGCACAGAATTTCCAGCCAGATGATCAATCCCAAGGCATTAAGCGTCCGGCCGTCATCATCATGGCACATCGACCCGAACAAGCGCCCAACGGGCTCAGATCGCCTCCAGTGCGTCCACTAGGCGGCCGGCCCCGTGCCGGAAAGGATCTACCGTCGGCAGACCCATCCGTTCCTCGATCTCCTCGCAAGAGCGCACGGCCTCATCATCGTCCAGCGCGCTCGTATTCACCGAAACCCCGCAGATCCTGACGTCCGGGTTGGCGACCCGCGCAACGGGAAGCGCCACGTCGCGAAGTTCTTCGAGCGTTGGCAGTCCGTAATGCGGCAAGCCCCGCATATGTGTTCGGGTCGGCTCATGGGCCAGAATGATGGCATCCGGCTGCCCACCATGAATCAGCGCCATGGTGACGCCGGAATAGGAAACGTGGAATAGGCTGCCCTGCCCCTCTATGTGATCCCAGTGGTCGGAATCGTTGTCTGGCGTCAGGCATTCGATCGCACCCGCCATGAAGTCAGCGACAACGGCATCGAGAGGCACGCCGCTACCCGTGATCAGGATTCCTGTCTGGCCAGTTGGCCGAAAGGTCGACTTCTTTCTTCTCGTCCTCATTTCACGGTCCATGGCGAGGCCCGTGTACATCTTGCCAATCGAGCAGTCCGTTCCGATCGCCAGGCAGCGCTTGCCCGCGCGCTTCTTTCCGTTCGCAATTGGATAGGCAACGGTCGGAACCCGCACGTCGTGGAGAGTTCGATCGTTCCGCTGCGCAGTCTTCCTCAGGACGTCCTGATCGCGCAGCAGGCTGTGCTGGCCGTTTGCCAGGTCGAAACCGATTTCCAGAGCATCCTTCAGAACGTCGAGCCAGGACTCCGGGATGACCCCGCCCCGGTTCGCCACGCCGACAACCAATGTGCGTGCACCCTTTTCCCAAGCGTCGTTCAAGCCCAGATCGGCCACACCGGCATCGGCCTTGCAGCCGTCCAGCCGCAACTGTCCGATGACATTCTCAGGCCGCCAGTCGGCTATGCCCTGTGCGACCTTTGCGGCAAGCTGGTCAGGCGCATCGCCAAGAAAAAGCAGATATGGCTTGCGAATCATGGCATCCTCCCATGTCTCGCGATTCTAGGCGTCCGCCGAGGAAATTCATGCCATTTGCAGCAATTTTTTTTGAGTTTTGCGAATCTTCTTCTTCTTGTAGGCGAATATTTCGAAGAAAATTGCTCAACCGGAATGCCGCGGCGCAACAGGATTGCATGCTGCAGCGCAACATATTATTCAGTTTGCGGTAGAACCAAGGGAAAGGTGCGCCGTCCATGAGTTTCCGCACGCAGCCCCCCGCCCCGGGCCGCCCGAACCGATGCCAGCTCTTCGGGCCCGGTTCACGGCCAGCAATATTCGAGAAGATGGCGGCATCCGAGGCGGACGTGATCAACCTCGATCTCGAAGATTCGGTGGCGCCCAACGACAAGGCCGAAGCGCGGAAGAACGTCATCGCGGCGATTGGCGATGTGGAATGGGGCAAGAAGACCCTTTCAGTCCGCATCAACGCCCTGGACACGCATTTCTGGTACCGGGACGTGATCGATCTCCTCGAAAACTGCTCCGAACGCCTGGACCAGATCATGATTCCGAAAGTAGGATGCGCGGCCGATGTCTATGCAATCGATGCGGTTGTGTCCGCCGTGGAATCAGCCATGGGAAGAACCAGACGCATCGACCTGGAAGTAATCATCGAGACCGCTGCCGGCATTGCCCACGTGGAGGAGATCGCAGCGAGTTCCCCACGTCTCAAGGCCATGAGTCTGGGCGCCGCGGACTTCGCGGCCTCAATGGGCATGCAGACGACCGGAATCGGCGGCACCCAGGAAAACTACTACATGACGCGGGAAGGCGACAAATACTGGTCCGACCCCTGGCACTGGGCTCAGGCCGCGATCGTGGCCGCCTGCCGAACCCACGGCGTACTTCCGGTCGACGGGCCCTTTGGGGACTTTTCCGACGACGCTGGCTTCCGTGCGCAGGCATTGCGTTCAGCAACGCTTGGAATGGTTGGCAAGTGGGCAATCCACCCAAGGCAGGTCGCACTCGCCAACGAAGTGTTCACGCCGTCGGAGGACGCGATCACCGAAGCCAGGGAAATCCTTGCCGCGATGGAAGAAGCGCAACGTTCCGGATCCGGTGCCGCTACCTACAAGGGAAGGCTCGTTGACATCGCAAGCGTCCGACAGGCCGAAGTCATCGTGCGACAGGCCGAACTGATCAACACCTGATTCGCCGACCGCACGCTACGGCGGCGCGTTATCCGTTTCCGGCCGGAATGCGATAAAGCATGCGCACATCCGACGCGAGAGTCGTCGCTGCGACGACGGGACGTCACGCGAATGTTGGGCATGCCTGGCTTCTCGTCGCGCTCACCTGGCGGAAGTGGACGATGAGCGCACTGTCCGATCGACGCAAGAGCGGCTGCAGGACGCTGCAGCTGTGGTCGACTGGTTCGACACTGCCGGAACCGGCATGTCCACCGGCAGCTGTCATGCACGGTGGCTAATGGATGGGCTGGCCGACAAGCGCCGCGACGATCGCGGGTCCGAATGTGCTCCAAAACATGATGAGACCGGCAGCGATGCCAAAAGAGACTGCCAGCTCAAGAAGGAACTGAATCGGAACCAACGCGATCGGGGTGTCCTGCCATTCGAGGCGACCCGCCGTTTCGGTTCTTGAATTGGCGAACGCTGCACCTTGCCGTTCATGGCGTTCGGCTGTCACCCTGTTCCGGGTGGCAATGCGTTCGACCTGGTCGGCTCGGAACGCGGCCAGGTCATCGCGAAGCTTGCCGAACGAGCCATCGTGCTTGTCTTCAGCAACCGTCACGCCGGCGCAAAGCGCAATTTTTGGAAATTCCTGGAGATCGTGACGGGTCGCGTTGTCAGCGAGGGGGTCCTCCACCCCGTCGGAGAGTCGTCCGAAGTCCTGCATCTGCCTGCCTCATGCCTGCCCCCAGGCAATCTTTTCCCGACAGATAATCACGCAACCACGGGGAAGCCAAGAAGAATTTTCTCAAATGCGATTGCCCCGCGCCAATGAGTCACGGTCGGTCGCGTTGGTGCAGATTCCGTCCGTGTCCCTGGCCATTTCCCTGTCTGGGTGCTCCTATCCCGCTTCGGAATGCGGGGCTGGTGCGACCGTCCGGACGGTGTCGGCGGCAGGCTCCGTGATGGTCGTCAGTCCGAACATGCTCCAAAGCGCGAAGAGCAGGATCAGGACAGCCGAAAGGAAAATGGCCATCCGCATCCGGATCTTGGAGATCTTCATTTCCTGCAAAGTGTTTGCGGCATTTCCGCTTTCGATACGTTCGACGACATCAGCGCGGAACGCTGCCATGTCGTCACCCAGCTGGCCGAACACGCTGACGTGCCGGCTTTCGGGGCGCGCCAGGTCCGCCGCTGTCGAATCTGCAATCGGCTTCGTGTCATCCGACGGCATCACCGTCTCCGTTCCCGCCTGTTCCGCCTCCATCTACTCCGGCCAGGGGTCCGGCGTAAAGGCCGCCAATTGCGGCATAACGAAGCTTCAGTTCAAATGAGACATCGGCCACCCATCAGCGAGTGGCATACGTCGAGACAAGCGCTCGAAGTCAGCCTTTGCCGGCGCTCCTGGCGTGCCCCCTTGCAAAACTCCCGTCCCCGGGTCTCGCGCAGTGCACGTCCAACTGCACGCCTCGCTTTGAATGCAACGGGGCCTGGCGCAATGCGGACGGAAAGGACGTTTGACGATTCCCGATCAGCAATGCGCGTTCGACTCGCGACCCAACGAGGTGCACATCCAAATCGGCACATGCACCGGCTCGTTGGAGCCGGCGCATAATCAAATAGGTCAGTTGGCGGCGGCGACCGCGCGCCTGGCCATGACGGAAACCAGATTGGCGCGATAAACGCCATCGCCATGGATATCGGACAACATTTCTTCCGCCCTCACCGAAAGGCCGTCCAGCGCTTCTGCGGAGAACTCGCCGTCAAGCGCGGCCTCGAAGTCCCCCGCCCGGAATGCGCCGTCCGCACCAGCCCCGGTGACCCCGACGCGGACCCCGCCATCACCTTTCGCAACGAAAACGCCGCACATCGCGTAACGCGATGCAGGGTTCGGAAACTTGGCATAGGCGCCTGCAGCCGGTGCCGTGAAGCCAATCGACGTGATGAGTTCGTCGTCGTAGAGTGCGGTCTCGAAGAGACCGACAAAGAAATCATCTGCCGCAATCTCACGGCTGACAGTCTTGATCGTGGCCCCCAGGGCAAGCATCGCTGCCGGATAGTCCGCCGCCGGATCATTGTTGGCAATCGAGCCCCCGATCGTGCCACGATGGCGAACCGCCGGGTCACCTATATTCGCGGCCATGTCACAAATTGATGGGCAGACATTGCGCAACTCGCCGTTTGCCGCGACTTCCGCATGCGTCGTCGCGGCTCCAATCGTCACCTCTCGCCCCGACACATTGATCCCGCGCAATTCAGCAGCACCTGACACGTCAACGAGGTCCGACGGCGCGGCAAGGCGCGTCTTCATGGCTGGAATAAGGGTCTGGCCGCCCGCCAGGAACTTCCCGTCCTCCGTTCCGGAAAGGAGTCTGGCGGCTTCCGAAGCGTTGGACGCCTTGTGGTAGTTCAATGAATGCATCGCCTTTCTCCCTATTCCGCGGCCATTCCGGTGCCGGAAGCCTGGATTGCAGCCCAGACCTTCGCGGACGTTGCCGGCATGCTGATGTCGTTGTTGCCGATGGCGTCAGAGATCGCGTTGATGACGGCTGGCGGCGAGCCGATGGCGCCGGCTTCCCCACAGCCCTTGATGCCGAGGGGATTCGTCGCGCACCGAGTGTTATGATGCTCGACCACGAAGCTCGGCACGTCTTCGGCCCGCGGCATCGTGTAGTCCATGTAGGACCCCGACACCGGCTGGCCGCTCTCGTCATACACCATCTCTTCCAGCAAGGCCTGCCCGACGCCTTGGGCAATGCCGCCATGAACCTGGCCTTCGACAATCATCGGATTGATGATCACCCCGAAGTCGTCCGAGGCCACGAACTTGACAACGTCGGTCTTTCCGGTGCCTGGATCGATCTCGACTTCGGCAATGAAGCAGCCCATCGGGAAGGTGAAGTTCTCGGGGTCGTAGAACGCCCCCTCCTTCAGGCCAGGCTCCATGTCGGCGGGCAGGTTATGCGCGGTGTAGGCCGCAAGCCCTACCTCGTGCCAACCGAGCGCCTTGTTGGTGCCCGGCACCTTGACCTGGCTGTCTTCCAAAACAAGTTCATCCGGATTGCACTCCAGCAGATGCGCCGCGATCTTCCGCACCTTAACCTCGACCTTGTCGCATGCCTTTACGATCGCCGAGATGCCGACGGGACCCGAGCGCGAACCGTAGGTGCCCATTCCGAACTGCACTTTGTCCGTGTCGCCATGGACGATCTGGATGCTGTCGAGCGGCACGCCGAAACGCTCCGCCACGACCTGCGCAAAGGTCGTTTCGTGCCCCTGCCCGTGGCTGTGCGAGCCAGTCAGCACCTCGATCGTTCCGACCGGATTCACGCGCACTTCGGCCGATTCCCAGAGACCGACGCCGGCCCCGAGCGAGCCAACCGCAGCCGACGGCGCTATTCCGCACGCCTCGATGTAGCAGGCCATGCCGATGCCGCGAAGCCTGCCACGATTGGCGGCCTCTGCCTTCCGCGCCGCGAAGCCGGCCCAGTCGGCAGCCTCCATGGCCTGGTTCATGTTGCCTTCGAAATCTCCCGAGTCGTAGTTCATTATGACCTGGGTCTGGTACGGGAACTCCTTGACGAAGTTTACGCGCCGCAGTTCCGCCGGATCCTTTCCCATCTCGCGCGCGGCCGTTTCCATCAGACGCTCAACGACGAATGACGCTTCCGGCCGCCCTGCGCCGCGATAGGCGTCCACGGGCACGGTGTTCGTGTAGCATGCCAGGACTTCGCAATGGATCGCCGGGATGTCGTAGGTTCCCGAAAGCAGCGTCGCGTAGAGATACGTCGGCACGGCGCTCGAAAAGAGCGACATGTAGGCACCGAAGTTCGCCTTGGTCGAGACCTTGAAGCCCACGATCCTGCCATCGGCATCGAAGCCCATCCGCGCCTCGGTGACATGATCGCGCCCGTGGGCATCGGTCAGGAAGGACTCCGTCCTCTCCGCCGTCCACTTGACGGAGCGCCTGGTCTTCATGGAGGCCCAAAGGCAGACAATCTCTTCCGGGTAGATGTATATCTTCGACCCGAACCCACCGCCCACATCAGGGGCGATCACGCGAAGCTTGTGCTCAGGCGCGACCTGATAGAAGGCGCTCAGCACCAGCCGCGCCACGTGGGGGTTCTGGCTGGTCGAATACAGGGTATAATGGTCTTCCGCGTCGTCGTAGGTCGCAACCGCAGACCGGGGCTCCATCGCGTTCGGGGCGAGCCGGTTGTTGGTTATGTCCATTTCCGTGACATGAGCCGCGCTCGCCAGGGCTGCCTCCGTTGCGTCGCCGTCGCCGAGTTCCCAGTCGTAGATTACGTTGCCGGGCGCATTTTCGTGGATATCCGGAGCACCATCTGCGAGGGCGGCCACGATGCTCGCCGCCACGGGAAGTTCGCTGTAGCTCACGTCGACCGCCTCGGCTGCCGCCTGAGCCTCATCCTTGCTCTCCGCGATGACGACGGCAACTGCATCGCCAACATACCGCACCTTCTCGGTAGCCAGGGCAGACCATGCGCCCATGTTCATCGGGCTTCCGTCCTTCGACGAGATGGCCCAGCCACAGATCAGGTTGCCGATGCCGTCACCGGTCAGTTGCGCGCCGGTCAGAACGGCAATGACACCGCTCATCCCCTCGGCCGCGGACGCGTCGATTCCCTGGATCTCTGCATGTGCGTGCGACGACCGGACGAACGCCGCGTACGCCTGGTTCTCCATCCTGATGTCGTCGGTATACTTGCCCTTGCCGGTAATGAAGCGCTTGTCCTCCTTGCGCTTGACCGATGCGCCGATTCCTTCGCTCATCTCTCGCCCTCCTCACATCTCGCTGGCGGCTTGCGCAATCGACTTCACGATGTTGTGGTAGCCGGTGCATCGGCAGATATTGCCTTCAAGCTCGTGACGGATCGCGGTCTCGTCGAGCTCCCTACCTTCAGCCTTGTAACGATTGACCATGTCGATCCCGCTCATGATCATGCCAGGCGTGCAGAAGCCGCACTGAAGCCCGTGGTTGTCATTGAATGCCCTTTGCATTGGGTGCAGGTCGCCGTTCGCCACGCCTTCAATGGTCGTGACCTCCGCACCTTCGGCCGCGGCGGCCAGCATGGTGCAGGACTTCACCGCCTTGCCGTCCACGTGAACCACGCAGGTGCCGCACTGGCTCGTGTCGCATCCGACATGCGTGCCGGTCAGGCGCAGGTGCTCGCGAATGTAGTCGACAAGGAGAGTTCGGTCCTCGACATCGGCGGATACGGCCTTGCCGTTCACCGTCATGGAGACTGTGCTCATCTTGATCCTCCTAGGAATTCACTTTCGGGTCGCCGGGACATGCCTGAACGATAGCAAAGACTGGCATTCAGGGAAGCAAAAAAATTTCGTCCCGGATGCGGAACCCGAAAGATTCTTCCGACACCGCAAGCTTTCGCCTTTTCAGCACGCCCGGAACCCTGCAATTAGATTGCATGACCGACATCCTTCTTCTTGCATTCATTTTCCTGATCGCGGGCGTCGTTTCCGTCCCCATCGCCACGCGACTCGGATTAGGTTCGGTTCTCGGCTACCTCGCCGCGGGCGTCGCGATCAGCCCGGTTCTGGCGCTGCTCGATGTCGACGTGCATGCAATCCAGCAGGTTGCCGAACTTGGCGTCGTCATGATGCTGTTTCTCATCGGGCTCGAGCTGGAACCGAGGTATCTGTGGCAGATGCGGCTCAAGGTGCTTGGGCTGGGCGGTGGCCAGATACTGCTGACGACAGCCGTCGTGGCAGGCCTTGCTAACTTGCTGGGCCAACCTTGGAACGTGTCGGTTGCCATCGGTCTAGTGCTGGCGCTTTCCTCAACTGCGATCACGCTGCAGACTCTGACTGAAAAGGGTCTGCTGAAGAGCCAGGGAGGCGAGTCCGGTTTCTTTGTCCTTTTGACCCAGGACGTGGCCGTCATCCCGATCCTCGCGGTTGTGCCCTTGCTGGCGATTCCCGAACTGGCGGGTTCCGCGGCAACATCAGGCACCGAGGGCCACGGCCCGTCCTTGAGCCTCGTGGAGGGAATGAACGGCTGGCAAACAGCCGTCGTAACGCTGAGCGCGATCGGCATCATGATTCTCGGAGGAAACTACCTGACACGCCCTGCACTCCGGTTCATCGCTGTCACGGGTCTCCGCGAGATCTTCGTTGCAACCGCCCTTGCCATCGTCGTAACCATCGCGCTCCTGATGGTGCTCGTCGGCCTTTCCCCGGCGCTTGGCGCATTCATCGCGGGCGTCGTGCTTGCCAACAGTGAGTACCGACACGAGCTCGAGAGCGACATCGACCCGTTCCGCGGGCTCCTCCTCGGCCTCTTCTTCATTACGGTCGGGGCCGGCATCAACTTCGCGCTCCTGTGGGATAGCCTTGTGATCACGATCGGCCTGACGCTTGGCCTGATCGCGATCAAGGGCGCAATCCTCTTTCTGCTTGGCACGGCATTCGGGCTCAGGGGACCGGACCGCTGGCTTCTTGCAATGGCCCTCGCGCAGGCCGGTGAATTCGGATTCGTGCTGCTTTCCTTTTCGGTTGCCAACGCAGTTCTGCCGCCCGCCTTCGCCGACCAGTTGCTTCTCGTGATTGCCATGTCGATGCTGCTGACGCCCTTGCTCTTCATTGTCCATGAGCGGGTGATTATGGACCGCTTCATCAACGAGGAGGCGCCTGACGAGGACGAGATCGAGGAGCCCGGCGAGGTCATCATCGCCGGTTATGGGCGGATCGGCACCGTTGTTGACCGAATGCTCCTTGCAGCAGGATACAAGACGACCGTCATCGACTACGATTCCAAGCAGATCGACATGCTGAGAAGGCTCGGGGCGAGCGTGTATTTCGGAGATGCCACGCGTCCAGACCTCCTGAAGGCTGCGGGCATTGAACGGGCAAGGGTCCTGGTGATCGCGATCGACGACGTGGACAGCGTCACGCAGCTCGCGAAATACGCGGTCCATAGCTTTCCGGATCTTCATGTCATTGCAAGCGCCCGGAACCGGCACCACGTGTACGACCTCTGGGCGGTCGGATGCAGGGACATAATCCGCGAAACGTATGACAGTTCACTCAGGGTCGGGCGTTCCGCGTACGAGGCGCTTGGCATACCTCGCGCAAAATCCAGGAAGATGGTCGAGGCATTCAACGACTTGGATCATCGCGCAATGCTGGAAGTCGCGGATTCCTACGATCCGAGCCTCCCGCTGGAGAAGAACGACGCCTACGTGGCACGGGTCAAGGAAATGCGTGGCCCATGGCAGCAGGAACTCGGCAACCGGATACGCGAGATCCTGCGGGACGGCTAGGCTGGGCATTGGCGGGCAATCCCGGTGCCGCGGCCAGAACATCGCCTGCATGCTCGGGTTGGCGAAACAGCGAGAGCGCGCCCAACGACCATGCTCGGGTTCTCGACCGCCATCTGGAAGCTCGCTCAACGCGACCGCATCATCGGCTGAACGCCGGAGCGGTGCGAGCGGAGCCTGCCGCACTTTCCGCCATCTTGAGTTTCAGAATGCGGTCACGGCCTATGCGGCCAAGCTGCCCTGTCCCATCGAAAGGAACTTCGAGCGCCGTTCCTTGATCAGTTCCTTGCGTGACATCCCCGACAGCTGCTCCAGAAACTTCTCGAAGCACTTCCCCACGGACTTTGTCGTCGCCCCCATGTTCCGATGCGCGCCGCCAATGGGTTCACGGACAATCTGGTCGATCACGCCGAGGCGGTGCAGGTCCTGAGCTGTCAATCTAAGGGCTTCGGCCGCTTCCCGCATCTTTTCGGCATCCTTCCAGAGAATTGACGCGCAACCTTCCGGAGAAATCACCGAATAGACAGAATGCTCCAGCATCGCGACGCGATTTGCGGTGGCAATCGCCACCGCCCCGCCGGAGCCGCCTTCGCCAATCACCATGCTCACGAGCGGGACCCCGATCTTCAGGCACTTTTCCGTTGCACGCGCAATTGCCTCGGACTGGCCTCTCTCCTCCGCACCCTTGCCGGGATAGGCGCCCGGTGTGTCGATGAGGGTCACCACGGGTACATTGAACCGGTCCGCGAGATCCATGAGTCGTACGGCCTTCCTGTATCCCTCAGGACGCGCCATGCCAAAATTGCGCTCTATGCGGGCCTGCGTATTCTTGCCTTTCTCATGCCCGATCACCATCACTGGGCGGTCATTCAGGCGAGCCAGCCCGCCAATCACGGCCTGGTCATCGGCAAAACTCCGATCACCGGCCAGAGGCGTGTACTCGGTGAACAGGGCCTCGATGTAGTCAGTGCAATGTGGCCGGTCGGGATGGCGCGCGACCTGGCACTTTCTCCATGGGGACAGGTTCTTGTAGAGATCGGCCAGAAGCGACTTTGCCTTCGAATCCAGCTGGTTCGCTTCCTTCTTGATATCCATCCCGGCATTCGAGCGCGCCATCGCGCGCAGCTCTTCCGCCTTGCCTTCGATTTCCGCGAGAGGCTTCTCAAACTCGAGATAGTTCATGCCTGCCCTTTCATTTCTCGCAATATATGGTCCGCAAGCCAATCACCGCAAGCTTCGACGTCCGGGTCATTGCTCCTTGCCGTTCACCTAAACTGTGACATGCCCTGTCCAGGAAAGACATGACGAGGCGGTCCGAATGCAAGCTCAGCTTGCTTCTCGCGCCTCATCGAGGAGCGCGTCCGAGCGGGCCTCGACGCGTTCTTCCAGCGTTTCCATGAATTCCGCAATGGCAAGCCCCGGGGGAATCGGATCAAGAAACTCGACCACTGCCGTGCCGGGTTTGCGAAGGACTTTTCGTTTCGGCCAGAAAAAACCGACATTGGTGGCGACCGGCACGCAGGGCTTGCCGAGCTGCTCGTACAGTACACCCGTGCCGACCTTGTAGGGCTTCCAGGCGCCCGGCGCGACGCGTGTTCCCTGCGGATAGATGATCAATTGACCCATGTCTGAACCTTTTCTGTCGACTCTGCGCTTCATATTGCGAATCGCGTCTCTCCGCTTGCCGCGTGCAACAGGTATGCAGCCGATGCGGAGCGCGTATTGCCCTAGTACGGGTGCAAACAGCAACTCGCGCTTCATGATGAACTTTGCTCGACGAACGGAATGGAAGATGACGATAATGTCGAAGAAAGACTGGTGTTTTGCGGCAATCAAGACGTCACCGACCGGCGGATCGCCCCTGACCTCAACCTTGAGATCGACCATCCGGCACGCTGTCCGGATGACGAGGGAGCACCAAGCGTGGCAAGCGCGATATGCCCATTCCCGACTGAAGACCGCAAATGGAAAGAAAAGGAACGCGTATCCGAACATCGCCGCGTACATGAAGAAACTGAATGCAAGCGATCTCACCCATTGCAACATCATGCAGGCACCGCCGTGCTCGTTTGCCGGGCCGTTTCCTCGTGTTCCGGTCCACCATTCCGGAACCGGTGCGGCCCGCCCTCGTCGGGTGAATGATGACGTCACCTGAACCGGGCTGCAATGGTGTTTGCCATGTCCGCATGAGACACCCTCGTTCTCGCGCCATCCGGTTCGGTCGACCGTGCGCTCAGGATTGCCCAGGCCGACGGCATCGTTTGACCTGACAGCATGCAAGGACCGGGCGGATGCGTCGCAGGCTGGACCGCACATGATTCCCGCAGCTGGCACTTTCGTGGCGGCGGTTGTGTGCACCTGAGGGCAAGGATACGATGCTGGGGGCGTCCCGAACGGGCGGAGTTGACCCATTGGAGAAATTGGTCATGCGAATCCGGCACTGGTTCAGTTCTTCGTTCCAGGAGCTTTTTTCATGCGGCTGACGTGCCCCAACTGCAGTTTCAAATGCGAGTTCGAAGACGCATTGATCCCGACGCGTGAACAGGAATTGGAGTGTTCGGGCCCCGAGCATGCCTGGTGTGAGACCGCAGCTCTGCGCAGTGCGCAAGGACCGGGAGCGAGGCCGTGACCCTGGCACAGGAATCAGCTGACAGCGCGGAAAGGGATGGCACACCGACGGATGATCCGAGCAAGGGATCCGATGACCATTCTCGTGCAATCACGGAATCTGGCAGGCACGACCCGGATGCAATGCATGCACTCACCATCGACCGTGCCGCACTCCAAGTCCTGAAGGAAGAAGCCGAACGCGAACTCTCGCTGCGGCGCGCGGAGGCATCGAAGTCCGATGGGAGGCATGCCGACACTGTTCAGCCTGCATCCAGCAATGCCGTTCCGGGCAGGCGCCCGCAAGTCTCGGGGCGGCCAACCTCTGAACAAGTACGCGGTGGCTGGGTTCGCGCTGTCCTGTCCCTGCTGCTCATGATGGCGGCTCTGGTTGGGCTGCTTGTCGCGATCTACCTTCGCGCGCCGGAGATTTCGCATACCTATCCCAATACCGAAGTTCCGCTCCAGTCCTACCTGGAAGCCGCGAACGCGTTTCTGGATTGGCTGAACGGAATGCTTGGCAGGTAATCCGGAAACCGGTGGGCGCATAGCAATCGCCGACCGCGATTTGCACAGGCTCAGGTTCGTTCGCGCAGGCAACCCCAAGCGAGTCTCGCCGCATAGGCACCAAAGGCTGCACTGTCGCGGACAGGTTCAGAAACGCTCCAGCAAGCGCCTCAGGTAATCAAGTTCCTCTTCTGAGCGTTCCATCTCGCCAGAGCGGCGTCGCAGTTCGTCCAGAATCTCGCGAGCCCTGCGCTGAAGGTCATCGCCTTGCAGCAAGTGCTCGTCGGTTCCGAACCGGCTCCCGTCTCCGGCGTCACGCCCCAAGGGATCGCGGCTGGCACCGGTATTGTTCCAGCCATTGCCGGCACCCTGCTGGCCAGCCTGGTTCTGCCCCTGCTGCGCCATCTGGTCGGCCAGATTGCGCATCCCTTCGCGCAAGGCCTCAATTGCGTCAGCCTGATCTTCCAACGCTCCGGCGAAATCCTCGTTCCGCAGGTCCTCTTCCGCCAGATCCATCGCGTCTCCGGCTCTTCCGAGCGATTCGCGAGCTGCGTCCCCCTCAGGCGTGCCGACGCCAGGCAGGTTCTGCATCTGCCGATTGAGTTCCTGTCGCAAGGCACGTTGCCGGTCTGCAAGGCTTCTCTCGCCACCCCCCTGCTGCTGGCTCTGCTGTCCGCCCTGGCCCTGCTGCCCGCCCTCGCCGTGCCGCAGTCCTTCGCCGTCACTTCCTTCCCGCCCGAGATTGCCAAGGGACCGGCCCGCCTGGCTGCCGCCACGCTGTTCCTGCAAGTCGCGAAACGCCTCGTCCGACAACCCTTGCTGCTCGCGCAAGGTTTCGGCCAGACCTTCCATTGCCTCCTGTCCAGGCGACGGCTGGCCACGAGAGGCGAAGCTGTTCTCCATCATCCTGCGCAACTGCTCCAAAAGCTGCGCTGCCTCGGCCATGCGCCCTTGTTCCATCAGTTCCTGCAACCGGTCCAGGAGAGCATCCAGTTCCTGGGGGCCAATTTCCATGGCCTCGCCCTCGGCGAACTCCTGGTTCTGCCCTTCTCCCTGCTGCTCGGCGAGCTGACGCAGGTAGTCCCGCATCGCTTCTCGAAATTCCCGCATCAGGTCCGCGATCTCTTCGTCACTCGCGCCGTTTTGGATCGCCTCGGCAAGTCGTTCCTCTGCCCGCCGCAATCGTGCAAGGGCGTCCGAAAGATCGCCCTCCTCAATCTGCACAGCAAGGTTCCAGAGCGCCTCCTCAAGCTCCTCGACGGACGGGTCATCCAGTCGGCCCAGCGAAGCGCGCGACTCCAGACGCCTGACAATGAACCGGAGCATCATGAAGTCAGTGGCAGATCGGAAGACGCCTTCCGGATTATGGGACACGGAACGAAGGACCTGCGCCACACGCCCGGCATTCTCCCTGTTCCAGAGCAGGTCGCGCCGCCCTTCGATGATTGCTTGGGCAAGGGGGTCGAAGAACCGTCGGCCCGGCAGGATCGCGGACTGGGGTTCGGACACACCCTGCTGCCCGGCATCGTCAAGTGCCGCCAGTTCCGCGCGAACCGGCAAATTTGCCCACGGATGGCGCGAAAAATCGCCGATCACGGTTTCGGAGAATTCGGACCGGTCACCGGCAATTGTCAGCGGCAATTCCAGCACGACAGGTTCGCGCGGCTCGGGAGCCGTCGCCAGCCCGTATCGACGGTCAACCTCCCCTTCGTCGAGGATCATCTCGATCCACCCTCCGACGACCCCGTAGTCGTCCCGGGCGACAAAGGGCGCCTCCATGCGGCCCCCCTCGCCGCGCGTGACCGGCCCGGCAAACTCTATTTCCGGCACGAGATCCGCTTCGGCTTCCATGGCCCATTCCTGACCGCCAGGACCGTCTATCCTGATCTCGCCATCTTGGTTGACGCTGAAGCTCTGCGATGGATCGCTCGCCGCAGGCACGTCCTTGGTCCGGCCCGACACGGTTTCGTGCAGCGTCAGGTCTCCGACGCCTCCATAAAGGCGGATTGTCACCAGGCTGCCCTCGGGAACCGCGAGCCAGGCTTGCGTGATGTCATTGAGATAAAGGTTTGGCCGTCCGGTATAGTACGGCGGCTCGACCCATCCCTCCCAGGAGGACTCCAAGGCCAATGCCTGTTCGTCAAGCATGACCTCGCCCAAGGTGCCAACTTTCAGGAAAGATCCGAACAACAGCCCGACCGCAAGGCAGAGAAGAGCGACATAGCGAAGCCCGAACATGTCAAATCGGGAAAGCCTGAGATCCGGCTCAACCGCCCGAGCCTCATCCAGGCGTCTTGTCATGCGTCCGACATGGGTTTGCCAGATCGCCTCGGACCCGGCGTCGCCTGCACCAATGGCATGTCGGTCAGCCACGGTCGCGATAGGCCTGCCCGGCAAGGTCGCATCGAGCCGGTCAAGCGCCTCCCTGCGCCTCGGGAACCTGAACCGGCGCACGGCAAGACCAAAAGTGACCAGCGCCGCCAGCACAACCAGAATTCCGAACGCCCACGCCACTTCCAGCAACAGGATCTCGTGCAGGCCAAGCAGCAATGCGGAACTTGCAAAGAGCAGCACGGTCCAGAATGGCCAGAAGGCACGTGCAGCGCGTTCGGCAAAAAGGCCGATCAAGGTCAGGACCAACGGCCGCCTGAGCCGCTGCCCGACCTCCGGAGGAAGTTCGTCTTGACCGGTCATGGGTCCCGGTTCCTTCTTGGGCCAGGCCTTGCCTACCCCTTGAGCCATGCCGGAATGATATCGCGATTGATCATTTCGTCAAATGCCGGGCGTGGCCTGACCACTGCAAACCGTCTTTCGCTGACCAGCACCTCGGGAACAAGGGGCCTGGAATTGTACTCCGATGCCATCACGGCACCATAGGCGCCCGCTGAGCGGAACGCAACGAGATCTCCTTCAACGACAGGCGGCATTTCCCGTCCACGCGAGAAGGTGTCTCCGGTTTCGCAAACAGGACCCACGACGTCATATGTTGCCTGTTCGGACCCCGGAACGGGCTCGGTCACGGGCACAATTTCGTGATGAGCGCCATACATGGCAGGGCGTACCAGATCGTTCATCGCGGCATCGAGGATCAGGAATTCGCGATCCTGGCCGGTCTTGACGTATATGACCCCCGCGACCAGCAGCCCCGCGTTTCCGGCAATCAGCCGCCCCGGCTCGATCTCGATTTCGCAATCCAGATCCCCGACGGTGCGCCTGATCACTTCGCAGTACTCGATCGGAAGCGGCGGTGCGGCATTTGATCGCTCGTAGGGAATCCCCAATCCGCCCCCGAGATCCAGCCGACGGATGTCGTGGCCGTCGGACCGCAGCACACGTGCCAGTTCCGCCACCTTTTCGTAGGCCCGCTCGTAGGGGCCAAGATCGGTAAGCTGCGAGCCAATATGGACGTCGATGCCCGCAACATCCAAGCCCGGAAGTCCAGCCGCCTCCGCATAGATCTTGCGCGCACGGTCGATCGGCACGCCGAACTTATTCTCGGACCTTCCAGTGGCGATCTTCTCGTGAGTACGTGCATCCACATCGGGATTGATCCGAATGGCTATCGGTGCAGTCACTCCAAGCCGAACGGCAACCTCGGAGAGCCTGTGCAGTTCGGGCTCGCTCTCGACATTGATCTGCCGTACGCCGCCGGACAGCGCCAATTCCATTTCGTCCGCAGTCTTGCCCACGCCCGAGAAGACAATCCGCTCGACCGGGAAGCCTGCCGCGACGGCCCTTCGGTACTCGCCGCCCGACACAACGTCGGCGCCCGCCCCAAGTCGCGCCATTAACGCGAGCACGGCCTGGTTCGAGTTCGCCTTCATGGCATAGCAGACAAGGTGGTCCATGCCGGCCATGCCTTCGTCGAACAGACGGTAGTGCCGTTCCAGGGTCGCCGTCGAATAGACATAGAACGGCGTCCCCACCTCCGCCGCGATCTCGGGCAGGGGCACGTCCTCGGCGTGCAGGACGCCGTCGCGATAAAGGAAATGGTCCATCCGTGTTTCCTCGAGACCCGGCAAATCGTCATATCAGATGCGCACCACGGCGCAACATTCGACCGGAATGCGGCCGGAATGCAGGATTCGCAGAACGATCATCCGCGACAGGAATGCGTTGGACATCCGAATTGTCCGGCGAGAGAATCAAGCCATGCATGAATATGCCGCTTCGATTCGCTGGACATGCGAGGGCGACTTCGCGCGTGGCCGTTACTCCCGGACCCATGACTGGGCATTTGACGGCGGAGCCGTCATCCGCGCCTCGGCATCGCCGCTTGTTGTTCCGCATCCCTATTCCGACGCTGCGGCGATTGACCCGGAAGAGGCCTTCGTGGCCGCGGTCGCGTCATGCCACATGCTCTGGTTTCTGGATCTCACGCAGCGGGCCGGATTGCAGGTTGATTCCTACCGCGATGCGGCCGTCGGCCAAATGGAAGGCTCGCCGCATCCCTGGATCACCCGCGTTGATCTCCATCCCGAAACACTTTGGACGGGAGCGGTCCCGGAACCAGGGAGGATCCGCGAACTCCATCATGCCGCCCACGAGCGCTGCTTCATTGCCAACTCGATACGGTCGGACGTCGTGGTTCACCTGCCGTAGGCTCCGCGAGACAGACTCCCACAGACTCCCACACGTCTCGAGTTCCAGCGAAACGAGAGCAATGCAACCGCTGCGGCCAACATGGCCAGCAAGGAAAATCCCGAACTGTATAGAGCGCCTGGCCCTGTGCGTCTGTCAGAGCCGACCGACGATGCCGATTCTCGCCTCGCCCGACACGCTGACACCCTGTCCCTTCGGGTGGGGCGGACCGTCAACGCCGCATGCGCCGAGAGCCAGAACGGCGAGAAGCGCCAGCCACCTCACTGCGACACCGCCACGACAAGGCCGCCCGCTTGCGCCGAAGTCGTAGGGATGACGCCGGCCCAGGGGCAATCGGCCCTGGCGATCACCCCAAGCGCCAGGCTCTGTCGCGTCGCGACGCGGGATAACGCAAGTCTTGCCCAACTGTTCATGACAACCGCTCCTGCCACAGCGCGACCTGCTCACGGACTCGCTCGGGTGCCGTCCCCCCATAGGACGTGCGGCTCCGAACCGAATTGCCCGCTCCCAGCACATCCCGAACTTCCTCGGTGATCGCATCGTGAACCGACGTCATCTGTTCGAGCGTCAGGTCCTGCAGATCCTTGTTCTCGGCTTCCGCCATCGCCACCAGCCTGCCGGTCACGTGATGTGCCTCCCGGAACGGCAGGCCCGCCTCCCGCACCAGCCAGTCGGCGAGATCGGTGGAGGTCGAAAAGCCTGAAGAGGCCGCGGCGTTCAGGGCATCCGGGTCAGCCGACATGTCCCGGACCATGCCTTCCATCGCCGCCAGAACCAGCATCAGCGAATCCGCAGCGTCGAAGACCTGCTCCTTGTCTTCCTGCAGGTCCTTGGAATAGGCCAGCGCGAGGCCTTTCATGACGGTGAACAGGCCCACGGCGCTCCCTAGGATGCGCCCGGTCTTTGCCCGCACGAGTTCGGCCGCATCCGGGTTCCTTTTCTGCGGCATGATCGACGAGCCGGTCGAAAAGCGGTCAGAAAGCGAGACGAACCGGAACTGCGCACTCGACCAGATCACGATTTCCTCGGCCAGCCGGCTGAGATGCATAGCCACGATGGCGCTCGCCGCCAGAAACTCCAGCGCGAAATCCCGATCCGCCACCGCGTCGAGCGAATTCGCCATCGGCCGATCAAAGCCGAGCGCTCTCGCCGTGGCATCCCTGTCGATCGGAAAGGACGTTCCTGCCAAGGCGCAGGCCCCGAGCGGGCACTCGTTCATCCGCGTCCGCGCGTCAGCGAGCCTCGCAGCGTCACGCTCCAGCATTTCGACATACGCCATCATGTGATGGCCCCAAGTCACCGGCTGTGCCGCCTGCAAATGCGTAAACCCAGGCATCACCCAGTCCGCGCCGGCTTCGGCTTGGTCAACGAGCGCGCGCTGCAGCGCCCTGATGCCCGCAATTGCCGCATCGCATTGGTCCCGCACCCAAAGCCGCAGGTCGGTCGCGACCTGGTCATTCCGGCTCCGCGCGGTATGAAGCCGCCCCGCAGGCGCACCGATCAACTCGTGCAAGCGCGACTCGATGTTCATGTGGATGTCTTCAAGCGCGGCCTGAAACCGGAACTTGCCAGTGTCAATCTCTGACAACACCGTGAGCAGACCTTCACGGATCGCCTTGGCATCGCTATCCGTGACGATGCCCGTTGCGGCAAGCATCGCTGCGTGGGCAAGCGAACCTTCGATGTCGTGTCGCGCCAACCGCTGGTCGAATCCGATGGAAGCGTTGATCGCATCCATGATCGCATCCGGACCAGCGTCAAAGCGTCCGCCCCACATCTTGTTCGCGTCGTCAGTCATCTGGTCTCCGGAGGGAGTTCAATGTCCCGTTTCCTTGCCGTTCTCTACACTTGCCTTGCGCTCGCTGCAAACCTCGCCATTGCCGACACCGGCCAACTCGCGGACCTGCGCGAGGGAACGATGAGGAAGCTTGTCTTCTCGGAACCGAGGGCCGTGCCCGACACAGGCTTCACCGACCCGGAGGGTGGCGCACATCAGTTGTCCGACTTCAACGGCAAGTTCGTGCTCGTCAATTTCTGGGCCACCTGGTGTGCGCCTTGCCGCAAGGAAATGCCCATGCTTTCGGAACTGCAACGCGAATTCGGCGGCGAGCGGTTCGAAGTCGTGACCATTGCAACGGGGCGCAATTCGATTCCGGGCATCCGCAGGTTCTTCGAGGAGACAGGCGTCGACAACCTCCCGCTGTACCTCGACCCAAGACAGAACCTCGCCCGCAGCATGGCGGTTCTCGGTCTTCCTGCCACGGTGATCCTTGACATGGACGGCAGGGAAATCGCCCGGATGCGCGGAGACGCAGAATGGTACGGCGAAAGCGCCAGGGCGATCATCCGGACCCTGACCGAAGCCAGCGAAGAATAGAGGTCCGGACTTCAAGGCGAAAATCCACTCGCCGAAACCGCAAAGTCCTCTGGCCCCGTTCCCTTGCATCGGATAATCTAGCGCGAACCGCATCCTTCCCAGGAGGACACCCGAATGAACATTGTTCCGAACGACCTCGCCGACGTGATCGAAGCCGACCGCGCGCACATCTGGCATCACCTGATGCAGCACAAGCCTCTGGAGACAACCGATCCCCGCGTCATGGTCGAAGGCAAGGGCGTGCGCGTCTGGGACGCGGCTGGAAGCGAGTACATCGACGCCGTCTCGGGCGGAGTGTGGACCGTCAACGTCGGCTATGGTCGCGAGCGCATTGCCAACGCCATTCGAGACCAGCTCGTTCAGATCCCGTATTTTTCGGGCAGTGCCGGTTCGATCCCCGGCGCGAATTTCGCCAAGAAACTGACTGGGCTGATTCCCGGCCTGACGCGAGTCTACTACGCAAATTCCGGCTCCGAGGCGAACGAGAAAGTCTTCAAGATGGTCCGCCAGATCGCGCACAAGAATTACGGCGGCAAGAAGCACAAGATCCTCTTTCGTGAACGCGACTATCACGGCACGACGATCGCCTGCCTTTCCGCAGGCGGACAGCCCGAACGGAATGCCCAGTATGGCCCGTTCACGCCCGGCTTCGTGGAAGTGCCGCACTGTCTCGAATACCGCGCCCAGATCGAAACCGAAAACTACGGCGAGTGGGCGGCTGACCAGGTCGAAGAGGTCATCCTGCGCGAAGGCCCCGACACCGTGGGAGCGCTGTGCCTGGAACCCGTGACGGCCGGTGGAGGCGTCATACCTCCGCCGGAAGGATACTGGGAACGGATTCAGGAAATATGCAGGAAGCATGACGTCCTGCTCCATATCGACGAAGTCGTCTGCGGCGTCGGACGCACGGGAACATGGTTCGGCTACCAGCACTATGGCGTAAAGCCGGACTTCGTGACCATGGCGAAGGGCGTGGCCTCAGGCTATGCCGCGATCGCCTGCATGGTCACCACCGATGAGGTCTTCGCCATGTTCAAGGATGATGCCGACGACCCGATGAACTATTTCCGTGACATTTCGACCTTCGGCGGCTGCACCGCCGGACCGGCAGCGGCGCTCGAAAACGTCGCGATCATCGAGGAAGAGGACCTCCTCGACAACACGACGCGGATGGGTGCGCGCCTCATCGACAACCTGCACTCGCTTCAGGAAAGGCACCGCGTCATTGGCGACGTGCGCGGCAAGGGTCTGTTCTGCGGGGCCGAACTTGTCGCCGACCGCGTGACCAAGGAACCGGTCGACGAAAGGACGGTCCTGGCCGTCGTTGCGGACTGCGCGGCGCAGGGTGTCATCATCGGTGCAACCAACCGCTCGCTGCCCGGGCTCAACAACACGCTTTGCTTCTCGCCCCCGCTGATCTCGACCGCCGACGACATCGACCGGATCACAGCCGCAGTGGACAAGGCGCTGACCAGGAAATTTTCCTGAGGTCCGCCCTGGACGGACCGGCAGACGGGTTGCATGCTTCCGGCCGGCCCAGGCGTGGCCGGCCAATGTCAGCGCCCGGCAGCGGTCAGAGCAGGTCGAGAAGCTCCAACGTCGGCCAGGCATCCGCCGGCAAGCCGAGGCGCACCTGTTCCTTCTGCACCGCGCTGCGGGTCTTGGCACCGATGATGCCGTCTATCCCGCCGACATCATGGCCGCGAGCTTCGAGTCGTTCCTGCAATGCCTTGACCTGGCTCTCGTCAAGCGCCGTGCCAGGCTCTCCCGCATCGTAGACCGGCGCCCCTTCGAGGCGCATCGCGAAGTGGGCTGCAGTGATCACGTAGACGAAGCTCTTGTTCCACTCCAGGAACACGTTGAAGTTCGGATAGATCATGAAGGCGGGCCCGTTCCGGCCTTGGGGCAGCAATATCGCCGATTCAAGATCCGGCGCGGCCAGCCTTCCCGATCTCGGCCTGATCCCGGCCGCCGCCCAGTCAGACGCGCGTTTCCAGCTCTCGAAACCGGTCTCGGACCAGTCGAAGCTCTCCGGCATCCGGACTTCCTGCATCCAGGGCTGGTTTCTTTGCCAGCCGAGATTGATGAGCATTCTGGCACCCGAAACCAGGGCGTCCGCAGGGGAGCCTTTCAAGTCGACCTCTCCATCGCCGTCGCCGTCGACACCGTTGAGAAGGATGTCTTCGGGCAGCATCTGGACCATTCCGATTTCGCCGGCCCACGCGCCCGTCGTGTTGACTGGGTCCAGGCCGCCTCGCTCGAACAGCTCGATCGCGGCCAGGACCTGAGGTCGAAACAGTTCCGGCCGCCTGCAGTCATGGGCAAGCGTGACCAGCGAATTGACCGTGTTGAAGTCGCCCTGAACGACTCCGAAGTCGGTCTCGAAGCCCCAGAACGCAAGCAGGACGCCTCGGGAAACGCCGTACTCGCGTTCGATGCGATCGAAGACATGCGCCCATTTCCTGGCGTTCTCCGATCCATGATGAAGCCTGTGCTGGCTGATCAGGCGCCCGGAAAACTCGATGAATGGAATCTGGAATATCCCCTGCGCCCGGTCTGCCCGGATGACCTTCGGGTCGTGGGCTGCGTGTTCAAGGAAGCGGTCGACCACCTGCTCGGAATGGCCGTTTCCAATTGCCTCGTCCCTGATGCCGTCAAGAAACGCGTCGAAGGGCCCTCCGCAGGGCTGGGCAACGACAGATGGGGCGCCAAGGAAAAAGGCGGCCAAGGCAACAAATCTCTTCACGTTTGGAATCCTTCGACACTGCTCCCGCCGGAGATTTCCGGTCGTCGCCACACAAGCATCAGGCTTGGATTGCGTCAAGGTTGCTTCACGTTCAGAACCCACCTCGGTCCAATGGTTCTCGGATTGGCCGCCGCCTGCGACTCTCGTCGGAGCGGAGCTTGTCGTGCAGCACCATCTGATTGATCGGGCGGTCAATTCGTGCTGGAATCCCTGTTCATGGCCTCCGAAGAAAAGTTTGAATTTTCGATAAGTCTCTGCCAGTCCGCCGGATTGCTGGCGCGAGACTACTTCGCGCAACGCGATCAATTGCGTGTTGACTGGAAAGGTTCGCATGACTGGGTGAGCGAAGCCGACCGCAAGGTCGAATCCTTCATCCGCGAGAGAATTTCCGAAGCTTGGCCGGATGACCGAATCGTAGGCGAAGAACATGGCGGCACCTCTGGCGAAAACGGCTTCACATGGGTCATTGACCCGATTGACGGCACCACGAACTTTCTCAACGGCATTCCAACCTGGACGATTGTTCTCGCTGGCGTGGCCGAAGGCAAAACGCAATTCGGCGTTGTTCACGACCCGATCTACGGCGAGACCTTTTCGGCGCTTCGCGGGTCTGGAGCAAGACTCAACGGACAAGCGGTTCACGTGGCGGAAGGCAAGTATCTGAACGAAGGGACCGTGGGGATGGGTTACTCAAACCGCATAAGTCCAGAGAATGTCACATCAATCGTGAACGCACTTGTTGTCAGCGGGACGATGTTCAATCGCAATGCCAGCGGAGCCCTGTCGTTGGCATACGTGGCCGCAGGGCGAATGCTTGGGTATGTGGAGGAGCACATGAACGCGTGGGACTGCCTCGCTGGTCAGCTTCTCGTTGCCGAGGCGGGCGGAGCGGTCGAGGATCAGAACGCCGACGAGATGATCCGCGCAGGAGGACGCGTGATCGCCGGTGCACCGCAGGTCTTTGAGGAACTGAAATCCATCGCGACACTTGCGTGGGGCGCACAAAATTGAATCAATGGCTTCCAGCAGCGCTTCATCGCCAGGCCGGAGAGATCGCCGATTCAGCAATGCACCTGCTCGGACTGGTCAAGCCGCCGAGCGATGCCAGTAAATCTCGGGTTGCAACGTAGCCTGACGGGTCCGCTACGCCTCTCCGGGCAGCAGCACAGGTCCTCTTGAGGCAAAGGACATGTACAACTTCGTGCCGACCTCCAGCGGCTTGTCCACCTCGTCCTGCACGGCGAAGACCTGTCCGAACCCGCCCTCCAACGTGTATTCCATCCGTACGCCTACATATGTTGCCTTTGAGACCTTCGCCTGCACGCCCGTATCGCCATCAAGAACAATGTGGGACGGACGGACGGCAAGCGTGGCCGGCCCGGGAGACAATCCTCGCGCCGGCAGCTGGTGCCGGTAGCCTTCGATTTCGATCATCGCGGTTCCGCCATCCAGCTCGACAATTTGGCACTCAATGAGGTTCGCTTCTCCAATGAAATCGGCAACGAAGCGGTCATTGGGCGCATCAAAGAGTTCGCGCGGCGTACCGATCTGCGCGATGGCTGCGTTGCGCATCACGACGATCTCGTCTGAAACCGCGAGCGCCTCCTCCTGGTCATGGGTAACATAGACCACGGTCAGGCCGAGCTCCTGCTGGATCGCGCGGATGTCCTCGCGCACCCGCCGGCGCAACTTGGCGTCCAGATTCGAAAGCGGCTCGTCAAAGAGCAGAACCTGTGGCTCAAGTACCAGCGCCCGCGCCACCGCGACCCGTTGCTGCTGACCACCCGACAGCTCGGACGGCAAGCGCCCGTCGAAGCCTTTCAAGCCCACCAAATCCAGTCCTTGCAATGCGCGAGAACGGGCTTCCCCCTTTCCGAAACCCGAGAAGGTCAGGCCATACATGACGTTTTCCAGCACGCTCATATGCGGAAAGAGCGCGTAGGACTGGAAGACCATTGACACGTCGCGGTCGGTGGCAGGCAGCGTCGTGACATCCACCTCGCCAATTGTTATTCGGCCGGAGGTGGCCATCTCCAACCCCGCAATCATCCTGAGCGTCGTGGTCTTTCCGCAACCAGAAGGACCAAGGAGGGTCACGAGCTTGCCGGCGTCCACCGCGAGGTCGATATTGTCGACCGCAACGACATCCTTGCCGAACTTCTTTGAGACACCTTCGAATCGGATAGGTGCGGCCTTGGATGCGATGCTCATCTTACGCTCTCCTCAAACATTCGTCCGCGACTGCGTCATGCGGCGCCCTATCTGGGTGCGCCCTACGATTACCTGCATCAGCGCAACGGCGGAGAGCATAACGAAGATCAGCGTCGTGGAGTAGGCAATCGCGAGGCCGTAGTCGTTGTTCTCGACCCGCCCGATGATGTAGCTCGTGGCCATGTCATATTGCGCCGATACAAGGAAAATCACGGCCGAGATCGCGGTCATGGCGCGCACGAAGGAATACACGAGCGCGGCAAGAATTGCGGGCCGCAGAAGCGGCAGGATCACCCGGCGGAATGTTTGCCACGAGTTGGCGCCGAGCGTCAGGGAGCTTTCATCCAGCGACTTGTCGAGCTGAGACATGGACGCGATGCCGGCGCGCACGCCCACTGGCATGTTGCGGAAGATGAAGCTGACCACGAGGATGATGCCCGTCCCGGTGATCTCGATCGGCGGCACGTTGAAGGCCAGGATGTAGCTTACGCCAATGACCGTGCCGGGGATTGCGAAGGACAGCATCGTGCCGAACTCGAACGCGCTCTTTCCTGCGAAGCTCTGCCGAGTCAACAGATAGGCCGTGACCAGCCCAACTGCCCCCGTCAAGGGCGCTGCAATCGCGGCAATGGTGATTGTCGTCCAGAAGCTGTCCCAGGCGGAACCCGTCCAGCGGATGCCCTCCTCCTCGATCCGTATCGAGAAGGCCGTCACGTAGTGCTTGAAGGTAAGCGAGTTGTTGACCCCCCAAAGTTCAACGACGCTTCCATAGACGATCATGCCGTAGACCGTTGCAGTAAAGATCGCCCAACTGAGTGCCACGATCATCACAGGAAATGCGAGGCCGCTTGGCATCAACGGGTGCACGCCTGCGTCGCCCTTGCCAGAGACGGTCGTATAGCTCTTTTTTCCAAGCCAGGCCCGCTGGGCAAAAAAGGCGGACAGGGTGAAGAACAGCAAGACCATGGCGAGCACCGCCGCACGACCCTGGTCGTACTGCGCACCGACGATGGCGAAGAAGATCTCCGTCGAGAGCACATCGAAGTTGCCGCCCAGAACGAGAGGGTTGCCGAAATCGGCCATGCTCTCGATGAAGCCAAGCAGGAACGCGTTGGCCAGTCCTGGGCGCATCAGCGGCAACGAAACGGTACGGAATGTCTGCCAGCGGTTGGCGCGCAGCGTCTGCGCGGCCTCTTCCATCGACGGCGAGACGCCCTCGACCACGCCGATCAGGACGAGGAAGGCAATGGGCGTGAACGCCAGCGTCTGCGCGATCAGCACGCCGGGCATGCCGTAGAGCCATCGGGTGGGCTGCGTGCCCAAGAGGTCGGCAAAGAAAACGGTCACGGAACCGGACAGGCCAAAAAGCAGGATCAGCGCGAGGCCAATCACGAAAGGCGGCGTGATGATCGGCAGCACAGTCAGTGCACGGAGAATGCGTTTCCAGCGAAACCCCGAGCGGGTCACGACAAGGGCAAAGGCGAGGCCCAGGACGGTGGTGGTGAAGCCGACGGCAATGGCAAGGACAAGTGAATTCAGCGCCGCGCCGCATCTCGTGCCAAAGAAGCAACCTATTCCCCAAAGGCGATCATCGAAGAACTTGCCGACAAATACCGAGATCGAATACGTGCCTTCGTCGGTCACAAAGGCCGAGAACAGCATGTTCGCGATGGGAAAGAACACGAAGGCGGTGACAATGGTGACAACGCCGCCAATCGCGCCGACCACGAAGACGTCACCATTGACTGCGCCCCGCGCGGCGATGCCTTGGGTGAACAGGAACAGGAAGGCAGAAGCGCAAATCATCGCACCGTATCCCATCCCGAACTGGCGGTCTCCCAACGTACCAAACGCTGCGTTCATCCACTGGAAATTGAATCCGCGGATGCCGATGGAAAATCCCTGGATGATCAGCCAGCCAAATCCAAGCGCGCCAGCGACTGTCAGAATGCGGAAATAAGTCGGGTCGGACTTCTCGCGCCCGAGAGCCAGGAGCGGCAGGAGGAGCGGGATCAGCAAGGGGGCCAGCCACAGCTTCTCGCCTTGTCCGATCAGGAACGCGGCAGGGGAATAATCTTCTTCAAACGGGTAGCCGTCGACCAGCCACTCGAACGAGAAAAATCCGTCCTCCACCCCGTACCAGGGGCAGAGGACGAAACCGACCCATCCGGCGATGATCCAGAAGATCAAGACCGGAGGGGTCTGTGTTGCTGTCGCAGGCGTCACCTACTGTGGCAGGGTCGAAACCTCTTCGTCCCACTTCTGCAGCAGACGCTTGCGCTCATCTGATGAGCCATACTTCCTGAAGTCGTAGTCAATCAGCTTGATCAGGCTCATGTCTGGCGCACTCTCTGACATTTGCGCCCCCTTGTTCGACGGGACCTGGAATGAATTCACTTGCAGTGCGAGACTCTGCGCCTCGGCCGAGAGCGCCCAGTCATAGAACATCTTGGCCTCTTCCAGGTTGCGCGCGCCTTCGATGATCGACATCGAGCCGATCTCGTATCCGGTGCCTTCGCACGGTGCCACGACTTTGACCGGAAATCCCGACACGGCCTGCTTCACCGCATCGTGCATGAAGACGATGCCGATGGTACTTTCGCCGCGACCCGCCGCCTTGATCGGAGCCGATCCCGACTTCGTGTACTGGTTGATGTTGGCGTGGAGCCCTTTCATGAACTCGAACCCCTCGTCTTCGCCGAAAATCTGCACCATCGATGCAAGGGTCGTGTAGGCCGTACCGGACGAATTCGGGTTCGCCATCTGGACATGCCCCTTGTACTCCGGTTTCAGCAAGTCCTTCCAGCAGGACGGCTCAGGCAGGTTGTTTGCAGCCAGAAGTTCGCTGTTGTAGCCGTAGCCGAGCGCTCCGGAATAGATTCCGATGGTCTTGTTGCCAGCACTCTCGGCCTGCGAAATCGCCCAATCATGCAGCTGGTCGCGCATGGGCGAAATGTATTCCATTGTCAGGCCTTCCTCCGCCGCCTGCAGGTGCGGGTCGCCAGTGCCACCCCACCAGACGTCGCCCTTGGGGTTGGAGGATTCTGCTCGGACTTGCGCGAAGGTCTCGCCCGAAGACTTCCGGGTCATGTTCACGTCAATGCCTGTAGCATCCTCGAAACTCCGAGCCATCAGTTGGCACCAGTCTTCCTCTGCCGAACAATAGTACGTCAGCTTGTCGGCATATGACGTTGACACCGTCGCTGCGAGCGCGATCAACGATCCTGCGATCGTGGCTGTTATCTTCTTCATCTTCCTCTCCTTTCGGGTTAGATCGGACCGGTTGTTCCGGTCCTGGTTTGCGATGCCTCACGAGGCTTCGCTTATTTCTTCCATCTTCGTCAGTCGTTCCGGGTTTCCTGCCAAGTCTTTCGGAAGCTTCGAAATCTCCCTTTCATCGGCCAGCCTCACGGCCTTCCTGAACGAGAAGCAACGCAGATGCACCTCTTGCGCTCTTTCGAACGGCGCATCGGTCTGCCAACCGCCATAGGACAGACCATAGTCCGGCATTGAACCGTGGTGCAACGGTCTAGGCGCTTGCCAAATACAAATGCCAATGGACAGGTTGGAGGTGGATCCGGCCACACCAGCCTCTGCCAGCGCTTCGATTTCAGCGGCGTGCCGTGTTTTCTTGTCGTCCGTCGGCCATCCGTTGGGTGTCTCCCTGCAGCCGATGTTGCGCCAGCCCGCCATTGGGCCGCGCGACGGGGCAGACCTGCCCAAGTGAGCCGGAAGTTGCGGGGCGATGCCATTCGGAGCGCTCATGCCGCGTCTCCGCTGCTTCGGAGCGAGGCAAGGCGGCTGCCCAGGAGGTCGCCGGTCTCCTCCGCGATCGGATAGGCCACGTAGCAAAGCGCGGCGTTTATCTGCTTCAGGAGGCGCAGCGTGTCCTGATGGATGTTCGTCGTCTCGAGGCTGGCGGCCACGCCTTGCTGAAGACGGCTCAGGTGCCGTTCCTGCAGCTTCTGCTCCTCGATGCGGATCCGGTCCTTTTCGGCGACGAGCTGGCGTGCGGCCTCTGCATCGCCGGTGGTCAACACCCTGAGGGCCAACTGGCCGTTGGTGACGACCTGATCGTGGAAGTGATCGAGATCCGAGATGCCCTGATCGGAAAACCTGATCGCCTTGTCCTGCATCTTCTTCGCCAGTGCAACGAGGTCAACAGCGATCCGGTCGCCGGCCTCTTCTAGACTGTTGGCCACTGCGGCGATTTCCAGCGTCTTCTTGTCCAGTGCAGGAGGAATGCCGTTTTCGCGCAGTCGCGATATGTAGATCTTCGTCTCGAAATGCATCCGGTCAATGTCGTCCTCGCGAATCTCGATCACGCGGGCAACGTCCGGATCCCAGCCCCGGAAGAGCTGCATGACGGGGACCAGAATGGCTTGCACGGTTTCCGCCATGCGCAAGAGTTCGCGCTGAGCGCAGGCGAGCGCCAGAGGCGCGTGGTCGAGCGCATCCGGGTCGAGCGCCGAAACGGTCGCAACCGTGCGTTCGGCATGCCTGGGCAGCGCCGCATCTGCAATGCGGACAAGCTTGCCGGATAGCGGCAGTGCCAACGCGAGCAAGGCGGCGTTTACCATGATGTGAAGCGTGACAGCCTGCTGGCCCGGTCCCGCGCCGAGAAGCGAGAGATCGACAATGCCGCCCACGAGAAATGCAAGAAACAGGAGCGCTATTCCACCACGCGCAACAAGGTTGCCGATGGCCACGAGCCGGGCCGGTCGCTCGCTTGACCAAAGGAGCGCGAAAGGAATGAGCCCGCCGCCAAAGTTTGCGCCGATCACCAGCGCGGCGGCCACCGGCGCGGCGGCCAGTCCGGTGGCGGCGAAAGCGGCAAAGGTCAGCACTGCGGCAAGGCTGGAGTGCATTGCCCAAGCGATGAGCGCACCGATGGCAAATGCGCTGACGAGGTCGCCCTGGAAATAAGCCGCAATGCTCTGGACAACAGAGTTGTCCGCGATGGGCGCTGCCGCATCCCGGATCATGCCAAGAGAGAGCAGGACCAGCGCGAAACCGATCACCATGCGCCCAATCTGCTTGGATTTGCGGCTGCGGGCATTGAAGAAGATCGCGATGCCAAAAACCAGTGCAAAGGGGATCAGCGCCTGTACCGGAAGGAACAGGACCCGTGCCATGACGGCTGAGCCGAGGTCTGCGCCGAGGAGCAGCGCCAGCGCAGCATGGGGTGCCAGCATGCCCGAAACCGCGAAGCCTGCACCTATCAGGGCAACGGCGGTCGAGCTTTGCATCAGCATTGCCGCAAGGCCGCCGCTGGCCGCGGCGGAAAGCTTGTTGTCGGCGCGATCCTTCATGTGACGCTTCAGGGCCGGCATGAAAGCGCGTTCGATGCCCGTGCGGATCAGGCGAACCGACCACAGCAGGAGCGCGACAGCGGCGGCGAGATGTGCGGCAAGGACGATCATTCGGGAACGTCGGTTTCTGAATTGCGCTTGGGCATGGCCACTGTTCGCACAGGCGTCAAAATGTCACTTTCTGCAAGAAATTTGCACATCAGATAGTGGGATATACAACAAAATAATTGCAATTGCGACAGAAAAGCCACAATTTTGTCCGGAATGGCAGAATCGGACAGTCGGATGGCGCAGGCAAAGACGCAACTCAAGATGGCGGAAAACGGCCGGGGACGCCTGAAGAAGCGCGAGCGACGGCGGCTGATCCTTCTGGAACTGAAGCTACGCCCCCATGTCCGCATCAGCGAACTGGTGCGACAATTCAATGTCTCCGCCGAAACGGTCCGCCGGGATCTTGACGCACTGGCGGATGACGGGCTGATAGACCGCGCTCATGGCGGTGCCTCAGCCCCGGCACAGGGGCACTACCCGAGCCTGGACGAGCGTGCAAACGCCCGGATTGCCGAACGAGAGCGCATCGGGCGGCGGGCGGCCGGGCTGGTGCAGGACGGCGAGACACTGATGATCGATTCGGGCTCGACCACGATCCAGATGGCTCGCGCCTTGGCCTGGCTGGGCACGCAATGCACGGTGATCACCAACTCGATCCCGGTTGCCATGACGATCGGGCACGGTGCGCCCGAAGTGATCCTGTGCCCCGGCGAGTACCTGCCTGCGGAATCGGCGACGGTCGGAACCGAGACGCTGGAATTCCTTGAGCGCTTCAATGTGGATCGCTGCGTGATCGGCGCGTCTGGGTTGACGGCCTTGGGGCCGTCAGAGACGGTGCGTGGCTTCGCCGCGGTGAAGCGGGTGATGTTGCAGCGCGCTACGATCCGGCACCTCCTGATCGATTCGCAGAAATTTGGCCACAAGGGTCTCGCCAACGTCGGCGAGCTTGCAGACCTGCAATCCGTTGTTGTCGATGCGAAGCCGAAGGGAGACTTGCTGAGTGCTCTGGATGGCGCGGACGTGGACATCCTCGTTGCCGACCCCGCGTGATCAAGTGAAACGGACCGCGGCGGGAGCAGCCGCATAACTGGGAGAAGAACATGAAACTGAACATCAAGCCACTGATCGCCGCATCGGCGTTTGCGTTGCTGTCGCTTGGCACCTCCGCCTCGGCACAGGATTGCCCAAGGGGCGATCTGGATGAACGTTTTTGCGACGCGGACGGGGATCTGATTGCCGATATTCCAAGCGATCCGGCGGACCAGATCGATCCGGACACGCTGATCTTCGCCTATACGCCGGTCGAGGACCCCGCTGTCTACAAGACGGCGTGGTCGGACTTTCTGGACCACCTTGTAGCCGAAACCGGCAAGGACGTCGTTTTCTTCCCGGTTCAAAGCAACGCGGCACAGATCGAAGCGATGCGCTCGGGCCGCCTGCATATCGCGGGTTTCAATACCGGATCGAACCCGCTTGCGGTCAACTGCGCGGGCTTCCGGCCCTTTACGATCATGGCCTCGCTGGACGGTAATTTCGGCTATGAAATGGAAATCATCACCTACCCGGGATCCGGCATCGAGAGCGTGGAAGACATCAAGGGCAAGCAGCTGGCATTCACCTCGCCCACCTCGAACTCGGGCTTCAAGGCGCCGTCGGCCATCCTGAAGGGCGATTTCGACCTGCTTCCGGAACGCGACTTCGAGCCGGTCTTCTCGGGCAAGCACGACAACTCGATCCTCGGGGTCGCCAACAAGGACTACATGGCCGCCTCGATCGCGAACTCCGTCAAGTCACGAATGATCAGCCGCGACGTCATCAAGGAAGAAGACGTGATCACCATCTACAAGTCGCAGACCTTTCCGACGACTGGCTTCGGTGTGGTCTACAACCTCAAGCCGGAACTCCAGGACAAGATCCGTAACGCCTTTTTCAGCTTCGAATGGGATGGCACGACGCTTGAAGCCGAGTTCTCGAAGTCGAACGAGGGCCAGTTCCTGGAAATGACCTATCAGGTGTTCTGGGAAGTCATCCGCAAGATCGACGCGGCCAACGACGTGTCCTACGCCTGCGAATGATCCTCGACTACTTGCGCGGGCCCGACCGGGCCCGCCACCCACCCTTGCCCGGGACAATTCATGCTGCGCCTTCAGAAGCTGACAAAGACTTACAGGACCGGCGACCAGGCGCTCAAGGAAATTGACCTGGAAGTCGGCAAGGGACAGGTGCTGGCGTTGATTGGTCCCTCCGGCGCCGGCAAGTCGACCCTGATTCGCTGTGTCAATCGGTTGGTGCAGCCTACAAGCGGCGCGGTCTGGCTGGAAGATACTGACCTGACAAAGCTCGGTTCCGGCGCCTTGCGAAGGGCACGGCGCGAGATGGGGATGATCTTTCAGGAATACGCGCTTGTTGAGCGGCTGACGGTGATGGAAAACGTCCTGTCGGGCCGGCTGGGCTACGTGGGCTTCTGGCGGAGCTTCCTGCGCTGGTATCCGCAATCCGACATTGACGAGGCGTTCCGGCTTCTGGACCGTGTCGGGCTCCTGCACATGGCTGACAAGCGCGCCGACGAGCTGTCAGGTGGCCAACGCCAGCGAGTCGGAATTTGCCGAGCCCTGATACAAGACCCGAAGCTGTTGCTGGTCGACGAGCCGACTGCCTCCCTCGATCCGAAGACCAGCCGCCAGATCATGCGGTTGATCACCGAGCTCTGCCGCGAGCGCCGGCTGGCAGCGATCATCAACATTCATGACGTGGCGCTGGCGCAGATGTTTGTGCCACGCGTTGTCGGACTGCGCTTTGGCGAAATCGTCTACGACGGCCTGCCCACAGGTCTGACACCGGAGAAGCTGACAGACATCTACGGCGAAGAGGATTGGGAGGCCACCATAAAAAAGGTAGAGGACGAGGACGAAGTGGAGGTCGAGGCCGCCGAATGAGCCACCGGGAACTGGAAGACATGCTTGGAAAGGGCTGGCGCAAGCCGCCGTTCGTGTCGAACCCGAAGTTGCGCTGGAGCCTGATCCTCGGCTTTGTCGCCTACCTTGTTGCAGCCTTCATGACGATCGAGGTCGACTGGGGCCGGGTCTATGTAGGCCTGGACCGCGGCTGGGCATTCATTCTCGCATTCACCAGCCCGGACTTCACCAGTCGCGCCAGCGACATCTGGGACGGGCTGCTGGAAAGCATCGTCATGACAGTCGCCGCTTCCGTCGTCGGCATCCTGATCTCGATCCCGATCGGCCTTGGCGCCGCGCGCAACATCGCCCCATTGCCGATCTACCTGGTCTGCAGGGGCATTGTGGCAGTAAGCCGGGCGCTGCAAGAGATCATTGTCGCCATACTCCTTGTCGCCATATTCGGATTCGGTCCACTGGCCGGATTCCTTACGCTTTCCTTCGCGACCATCGGATTCCTGTCGAAGCTGCTGGCGGAAGACATCGAGGCGATGGACAAGGTGCAGGCCGAAGCGATCAAGGCCTCGGGGGCGAGGTGGCTTCAATGGATCAACTACGGCGTTCAGCCTCAAGTCATGCCGCGGCTTGTCGGGCTTTCCATGTATCGAATCGACATCAATTTCCGTGAGAGCGCGATTCTCGGCCTCGTGGGCGCGGGCGGCATCGGCGCGACGCTGAACACGGCCTTTGACCGCTACGAGTACGATACAGCTGCCGCGATTCTGATCCTGATCATCGGGATCGTCATGTCGCTGGAGTATCTCTCCGGCATCATCAGGGCAAAGGTGCAGTAGTGCCGGTTCTTGAGAAAGAAAATGCGCAGACCTGGCGGCGCCGGACCACCGGCGAGAATCTCTTCCGCTGGTTCGGCTGGCTGATCGGTGTGGCGATCTTTGTTGTTTGCTGGCAGAGGATTTCCGAGGCGACCACCTGGTTCTTCGTGTGGGACGCACCTCGTATCGCGGGCGATATATGGACGCGCGCCACGCCGCCGCGCTGGGAGTACATCACCCAGCTTGGCCGCCCGATCTGGGACACGCTGAACATCGCGACACTCGGAACGCTCATCGCGATTTGCCTCGCCGTGCCGGTCGCCTTCATGGCCGCGCGAAACACGACGCCCTCGGTGCTGTTCATCCGGCCCGTTGCGCTTCTCGTCATCGTCTCGTCCCGCTCGATCAACTCGCTGATCTGGGCTCTCCTCCTGATTGCGATCATCGGTCCCGGCGTCTTCGCGGGCGTCATCGCCATCGCCATCCGTTCCATTGGATTCTGCGCAAAGCTCCTCTATGAAGCGATCGAGGAAATCGACCACACCCAAGTGGAGGCGATTTCCGCTACAGGCGCCAGCCGCTGGCAGGTCATGGCCTATGGGATCGTCCCGCAAATCCTGCCCGCTTTCGCGGGGATTGCCGTTTTCCGCTGGGACATCAACATCCGTGAATCCACCGTTCTGGGCTTGGTTGGCGCAGGTGGCATAGGCCTCCAACTGTCGGCTTCGCTCAATGTACTTGCCTGGCCACAGGTGAGCCTGATCCTGCTTGTCATCCTGGCTGCGGTGATGATCAGCGAGTGGGTCTCGGCAAAGGTTCGGGGTGCAATCATTTGATTTCGGTTTCGGCAGACGAGGCGTTCAAAGCCTACGAGGCGGTTCGGCACCGGCTCCCGGCACCACGCAGCGGTGACAGGCATGTCCGGCACATAGAGACGCTGGCTGACATTGCCGGGGATTACGACGTGTTCCTTCTGGACGCTTACGGCGTCCTGAACATCGGCACGACGGCGATACCGGGCGCCCGCGACCGAGTCGAGGCATTGAAAGGCGACGGCAAGCGTGTCTTGGTCGTTTCCAATGCCGCCAGCATGCCTCAGGACAGACTTCTCGGCAAATTCCATCGTCTTGGTTTCTCGTTCGTCGCTGAAGACATCGTGACAAGCCGTGCGACCCTTGCAGCAGCCATGCCCGGGAAGACCGAGATGCACTGGGGCGTGATGGCGGGAAAGCACACTCTCCTCGATGATCTGGGTGTCGTGAGCTACCTTGTCCTGGCAGACGATCCCTCCGAGTTTCGGGAAGTCGAAGGCTTCCTGCTGATGGCAAGTGGATCCTGGACGGAAGGCCGCCAGACGATGCTGGAGGAGGCACTCAACGAGCGCTCGCGTCCGGTTCTCGTCGCCAATCCCGACATTGTCGCCCCGCACGAAAACTGGTTTTCGGTCGAACCGGGCCATTTCGCACACCGTTTGGCAGACCGTACAAAGGTCACGCCAGAATTCTTCGGGAAGCCCTTCCACAACATTTTTGATTTCGCCTTCGAACGGCTGGGTGCGGTCGAGCGCTCGCGTATCCTCATGGTAGGCGACAGCCTGCATACTGACATCCTCGGGGCGCATAGTGCTGGCATAGATTCGGCGTTTATGGCGCGATTCGGCCTTTTTGCAGGAAATGACGCGGAGCGCGCCGTGGCATTGACCGGAATAGTTCCAGATTTCATTGTAGAGCGGCCATGACCAAACTGGTTGTCATACGCTTTTCAAGTCGTCCGCTGGATCTGCGGGCATCAGTTCCGAGGCCGAATTCGACTTTGAAGTGCGTCCGCTGCCTTACAGGGAAGCTGTCGTCGGGGCGCCCCAGAACACCATCATCGGCTGCGCGTCGCTCTGGGTGGTGAACACTCCGTCGCCTGAAGACGACGGCTTCTCGGCCAAGCTACGCGGCAACCCGCACGCTTCGCGACCGAAGGCCGGTTCCCGGCCCCTTGAGCTGCTGCAGCACGTTGCGGGCGGCGTTGACGTCGCGGTCAAGGACGAGACCGCAGGCGTCGCAGCAGTGCACCCTGTCCGCGAGCGTCTTCGGCCTGTCCGGCTCCGCCCCGCATCCGCTGCAGCGCTGGGAGGTGCCGCGCGGGTCGACCAGGACCACGGACCCACCGGCGCTTGCAGCCTTGAAGGTCAGCATGTCCCGCAACTGCGTCCACGCGGCGTCGTGGATCGACCTGGCCAGGAAGGAGCGCTTCAGCGCGTCCATT
>JAJDVJ010000073.1 GCA_022826205.1 Silicimonas sp.
CCCGGCGCCGCGGTCCGGGCCGGCCGGCCCGTCAGCTCGGCTTCTTCCGCTCCCGTCGCTCGTAGGCGAACGGCGCCGGGTTCCACTTCAGCCCCAGCGTGCGGTAGATTTTTCGCGCGTCGGACGACGCCGCGCTTGGCAGGCCGAAAGTCCGCGACCGCCTGGCATCGTGCAGGATGCCGATCTGCAGGTCGTTCAGCGCCCGCCGGATCCGGTCCGGGCTCATCCGGTCCCCGTGGGCCGCCAGCCGGTGGCGCACGTGCTGGAGGCAGCAGAAGGCCATGTAGCAGATGGCGATGTGCGCCCGCACCCGGCGCTCCTTGCGGTGGAAGACCGGCCTGATCCTCAGGTCGTGCTTGTTGGCGCGGAAGCAGGCCTCGATCTCGGACAGCCTGCGGTACTGGACGACCAGGTCGCGCGGGTCGGCCTCGTCGCAGCCCCAGGCCACGATCCCCCGGAGCCCGTCCCAGCGGGCCGCCTCGGCCACCTTCGCCTCGTTGAGGCGCACTTTCCCGTCGGGGAAGTCGAGAAACCGGGCGGCGCCGCGGTTGCTCACGGAGGCCGGGGTGTCGCCGCTCTCCAGCCTGGCGCGCAGCTTCTCGATCCGGCGCTCGCGTTCGCGGGCGTCCTTGCGGGCGCGCTTCGGCGAATGGGTGACGACCAGCCTGCGCTCGCCGTCCTCGACGCACTGGAAGCTGCCGATCGACCGCGCGCATTCGTCCCGGCCCCACGGGCCGTAGCCGTCCGGATCGAGGATCCGGCGCTTCTGCGCCGCCGGGCGAGACTTCAGGCGCGCGCCGAGAATGTAGGGCGTGCCCCGCGCCTGAAGCGCCGTCTCGTTGTCCCTGCTGTCACTGCCGGAATAAAACTACCCAATTGTGCCGAAGTAAAAAGGGACGCTTTGGGCGCTGACGCCCAGCCCCTGGGGCCGGCATGCCGGCCCCAGGGGCTGGGCAGGCGCGACAAAATGCATCCTCATGCTTCCAGAGCAGCAACGCCCTGGAGGCGACACAATGATCAAATTGAAGGACATCGTGATGATCCATGACTTGAGGCGGCAGGGGCTCAGCATCGCCGCGATCGCCCGCGAGACGGGCCTCAACCCCAAGACGGTCCGCAGGCATCTGGAGCGGGGTCTTGAGGCCCCGGCCTACGGCCCGAGGGCACCCCGCCCGCGGCTGCTTGACCCCTTCGAGGGATACCTGTCCGAGAAGGTCCGGACCTGTCCCGGCCTCTCGGGCAGGCGTCTCTTCCGCGAGATCGCCGCCCTGGGATACGAGGGCGGCTACACGGCCGTGACGGATTACCTGCGCGAGGCGCGCCCGTTCTCGCCGACCGTGTTCGAACGCCGCTTCGAGACGCCGCCCGGCAGGCAGGCGCAGGTCGACTTCGCCGAGTTCAAGACCGTATTCGCCGACGCGCCCGGGGTGGTGCGCAAGGTCTGGCTGTTCGCCCTCGTGCTGGGCCACAGCCGCTTCCTCTGGGGCCGGTTCTGCTCCGGACAGGACCAGGGAACCGTCCTGCGCTGCCACGTCCTGGCCTTCGAGGCGATCGGCGGCGCGCCGCAGGAGATCCTCTATGACCGGATGAAGACGGCCGTGCTCGGGGAGGACGCCGACGGCGTCACGGTCTACAACCCGCACCTGGTCGACCTCCTCAGCCACTACGGCTCCGCTCCGAGAGCCTGCAGGGCCTACCGCGCGAAGACCAACATCGAAAGGGGCAAGTGCCACAAGGTCGCCGTGACCGCGGTCATGCGGAAGCTCATCGTCACCGCGAACGCTCTGCTGCGCGACCGGCGCACGTGGGAGGACCGGACGGCGGACACCGCCGGCTGACGCCCGGACGGGCCGCGTCCCGCGCCGGCCCGCCTGGCAACGAACGAATCAACGAGCCGGTCGCGCCCTTGCGACCGGACCGCTTTCGCTTGCACGGACGGCCGTCCGGATGTGGACAAACTGTGGAAAACTCCACTCCCGGCTCCCGGAAACCGCCGAAAATGGCCGAATCCGAGCTTGACTCGAAACATGGATGCTTGATCGTCCCGTGGCCGTCTGGGCTCTGGTATTCGACGACGGCGGTCTCGATGCCGGGATCGTCGGGGGCAACCTCCTGGGCCCAGGCATAGTTCGGCTGAAGCTGTTCAAGGATCATCGTGCCGGTGACTCCCGCAGCGGCGAATTTTCCGGCTTGCGAGATGAATTCACGCTTCGATAACGTGCCATGCACGTAACCGTCGAAGATTTCGAGGATTCGCTGGTCGAAGTCCGACGCACGTTTGCGTGCTGCTGTGATGGTGTCCTCCTAGTCCGTGCCTGGCAGCGATGGCCGTGCGATCGGTATTCCGTCAGCCGTCCCGGCGCCACCAACACCTTTGCCAGATTACGCTACTCCTGCCGGCGAGAAAATCAAGCACGGGCGCGCAGCACTGCGTGACTGGCTGCCGGGCCAAGGGGAAACGACGACCGAGTGCAACAGATTTGGTCCGAACCCTTCAATGCCCTCCGCAACGCAGCTGCAATCGCGTTCGGGTCGGCATCGATGGCCATATTAGCGCGGATGCCCTGCTCTTGGTCCGGAATTTTCCATACGCCATTTCAGGAGGGTTTGCGCAATCATTTCAACGAGAACAGGCGAAGTTGCACCGAATGTCTGTAGCGCGCCCCCGCTCCTATGAACAGCGTGCGGTTCACCCAATTGTAGCGTTCATCTCCAGTTTCGAGGCGCGCGTGAGTGCGCATGTAGTAGCGATTCGGGGCCACACGCTCGCCACGAGCAACGGCTTCGAGCACGTCATCCGGTCCATGGCGGAACCCGTAGTTCAATATCTCTATGGTTGCGCCGTCTTCGGTTTCCATCGCATAGCGGGTGTCGAGCTCTGCCAGTCCGTCCGCGAAAACCGTTTGCCAATCCGCGCCGATGCTCAAAATCCGCCCGCGCAGAAGCGGTCCGGTCACGGAGCCCCCAACGATGGGAATGATGCGACGATGTCCCGCACGCCCCGGGCCCAATTCTCGGACGGGGTCAAGCGACACGTCCAGATTACAGACATGTTGAAGCGTCGGCTCCGGAAGTTCCATCCAACAGGCCTTTCTGCCTTTGAACTGTTTACCATAATAACAAACTTGCGTAGTGATTTCCATGCCGACTGGAAAGGCATGACCAATGGCTGGACGAATCGACAGGAACCGAGCTGCGCCGGACATGAGAGGGTCCGATCTCGAGGAACTTATCGGCTACAATCTGAAGCGTGCCTATGTCATCGTCCAGGCGGACTTTCGGGCTTCTCTCGGCAAGGATGGTCTTGCGCCACGCGTGTTTTCGGCATTGTCTCTCGTCGTGCAGTTTCCGCATACCACTCAAAGCGCTCTTGCGCGCATGCTGGACATCGAGCGCTCGGGCCTGGTCGCGATCGTGGATGAGCTCGAGGAGCGTGGTTATCTGGCCCGGACGGCCGTGCCAGGCGACAGGCGCGTGCAGGCGCTTGTGCCCACCACTGCCGGTCGACACGCCTATGCGGATATCATCGCCAAGGTTCATGCGCACGAAGAGCGATTGTTTTCCGGGATGACAAGGAGCGAACGACAGTCGCTACTGGACTTGTTGAAGAAGTTCCGAGACCTGGAGGGGCAGTCGTGACACTGCACTACTGGTCAGGGTCGGCGGCGATTGTTACCGGCGGCGCCTCTGGCCTCGGGGCTGCGACTGCCGAGCGCTTGGCCGCCGAAGGCTTGAAAGTCGTCATTTTTGACCTGAACGAAGATCTCGGCAAGGCGCGCGCAGAAAAAATCGGCTGCGATTTCGTACAGGTCGACGTATCCGACGCAGCATCAGTGTCAGCAGGTCTGGCCACTGTCGAGGCTGGTGCAGGCACCGTGCGCATCCTTGTCAATTGCGCGGGAATTGGTGGTGCCGCCAAGATGGTCTCGAGGGGTGCGCCGCATGATCTTGGGCTGTTCGAACGGATTCTGCGGGTGAACCTGATCGGCAGCTTCAATTGCGCTCGCTTGGTTGCGGCCCGCATGGCTGCAGCCGAGCCAATGAATGGCGATGGTGCCCGCGGCGTCATTGTGAACACCGCTTCGGTCGCGGCCTTTGACGGGCAGGTGGGGCAGGTGGCCTACGCGGCCTCAAAGAGCGGGATAGTCGGCATGACATTGCCCATGGCGCGTGATCTTGCGGATATGGGCATTCGGGTCTGCACTCTCGCGCCTGGGCTGTTTCTCACGCCGCTGCTTCACGACCTGCCGGAAGACATTCAAGGCTCGCTTGGGGCTCAGGTTCCGTTTCCTTCGCGCCTTGGCGATCCCGCGGAGTTCGCGGACCTGGTGAACCAGGTCATCGGCAACCCAATGCTGAACGGTGAAGTCATCCGAATTGACGGAGCACTCCGCATGGCCCCGCGATGACGCTGATGGAGCCCCGGAGGGCAACGGGAATGACTACCGACTCCACCCTTGACGAAAGCGATTTCTGGAATCCCGAATTCGACATCGAGCGCCGGGCGGACGGGACGATCTACATGCGGCAGAAAGGTGAGCTGCCGGACCATTTGCCCACTCTCGCTGGCTATCTTGACAAATGGGCGGACGCCGCGCCGGACCGGACCTGGATCGCACGGCGCGAAACCGGGGACGGCTGGCGTCGGATCAGCTACGGGGACGCGCGCGCGCAGGCATGCGTGATTGGAGCGGCGCTCCTACGATTGGGGCTCGGACCTGATCGTCCGCTCCTGATCCTTTCTGAGAACAGCCTCGAACACGCATTGCTGGGCCTCGCCTGCCTGTATGTCGGCATTCCCTTCGCCCCCGTGTCACCGGCTTACTCGCTGGTTTCGAAGGATCACGCGAAACTATTAGACATCGCCCGGCTGCTGCGGCCGGGAGCCGTGTTTGCCGATGACGGTGCCGCATTTGCCGACGCCTGGGCATCCATAGCGTCCGATGTGCGACACCTCATCAATGCGCGCAATCCCGTTGAGGCAGCGATCGATTTCGAACTCCTCTTGAGCGAGGACTCCGGAAACGCCGCCGCCGCGCGTGCCGGGCTGACTTCGGAGACAGTCGTCAAGTATCTCTTCACATCCGGCTCCACGGGCTCTCCAAAGGCCGTGATCAATACCAACGGCATGATCTGTGCGATGCAGGCCATGGTGCGTGACTGCTATCGGTTTCTTGACAAGAGTCCGCCCGTGGTGCTGGACTGGGCACCGTGGAGTCACACTGCAGCCGGCAACAAGGTCGCGTATCTCGTGCTGACCAATGGCGGCACCTATTACATCGACGACGGCCGTCCGGTTCCGGGCAAGTTTGACGAATCGCTTCGGAATCTGCGTGATGTGGCCTGTACCTGGTACTTCAACGTGCCCGTCGGCTGGGACATGCTTGTGGAGGCTCTGGAGAACGAACCGGAACTGGCCAGGACGTTCTTCAGCCGCCTCGTCATGATGTTCTACGCCGGCGCCGGCATGGCGCAGCACACTTGGGATCGGCTGCGCGCGATAGGACGTGCTGCGACCGGACGCGACGTGCTGTTGGCCACGAGCCTTGGCGCAACGGAGACGGCACCCTTTGCACTGGCGTGCACCGAGGTTCAGGAGCGATCCGGCAATGTCGGCGTGCCCTCAAGAGGCCTCGATATGAAGCTCGTTCCCAACGGCGACCGGCTGGAGTTGCGACTCAGAGGACCGAGCATCACGCCAGGCTATTTCGGCGATCCCGCCCGGACTGCAGAGGCGTTTGACGAAGAGGGATTTTACCTGATGGGTGACGCGCTGCGCCCAGCCGACCCGGATGATCTGACCCGAGGGTTCTTCTTCGACGGCAGGCTTGCAGAGAATTTCAAGCTGGCATCCGGCACCTGGGTTGCGGTCGGCGCGGTGCGGGCCGCGCTGGTTGACTCCATGGACGGCCTTGTTCGCGATGCCGTGATTGTTGGCGAGGACAAGAGCGAACTCGGTGCCTTGCTTATTTTGTCGGAGGAGGCGGAGCGCATGGACGAGCACACGCGAATGTCCGCGCTTCGCGATCGTTTCGCAACGGCTGCAAGGGTGGCGACAGGATCGGCCAGCCGGGTGCGACGCGCCATCGTGCTGCGCGGGTCTCCCAGTCTTGATCGTGGCGAAGTCACTGAGAAGGGTTCGCTCAACCAGTTGACGATGCGTACCAACAACGCCGCCCTCATTGACAGTCTCTATTCCGGTGGCGACAGCATTCTGACCGCGTGATAGGTGGCCGGTCGGGCGCCTCTCCCTTTCTCAGAGTCGCATCCATTCGGTCACCAGCATTTGTCTGGAAAGGCCAAGGAGGTGTCGTGTCGCTCACGGCACGGCGCCGGTTCACTTGAGCGCGTCCGTGGTCCAGACCAACCAGAGCGTGATGGCTGGAAAGCTGGTCAGGATGAGGACGCGGATGATGTCAGTGATCACGAACGGCAGGGCACCGCGGTAGGTTTCCGAGATCGGAGTGGTCTTGGCCATAGAGTTTATGATGAAGAGGTTGAGGCCAACAGGAGGCGTGATCAGCCCGACCTCCACGACAATCAGCACGAGGATTCCGAACCAGAGGCCGAAGTCGTTGTAGCTCATTCCGAAGTCGAGGCCCGCCATGATCGGAAAGATGATCGGAACCGTGAGCAGGACCATGGAAAGGCTGTCCATGACGCAGCCGAACAGCAGGTACATCAGGAGGACGACCGCCAGCACCAGCCATGGCGAAAATCCTTGGTCGCCGACCCACGTCGCTGTCAGTTGGGGCAGTTGAGACAACGAAAGGAAATTGTTGTAGATGCCAGCGCCGAGGATGATGAAATAGATCATCGCCGTCGAGCCTGCCGTCGCAAGAATCGCTTCTCTGAGGCGTGCCCAGGTCATCTCGCCGCTGGCAAAGGCAAAAAGGCCGGTGCCGGCCGCACCGACGGCGGCGGCTTCGGTTGGCGTGAAGATCCCGGCATAGATGCCGCCCACGACGGCGACGAAGATCACGAGGACGGGCCAGACTTCGCCTAGCGTCCGCAACCGCTCAGGCCACGGTACCCGACGGCTGACGGCCGCCGTGTTCGGCCTGACGCGCATCCAGACCGAGATCGCGATCATGTAGCCGATGGCTGCAAGGATGCCGGGAATGAAAGCGGCAACAAAGAGCTTGGCGATGTTCTGTTCCGCAAGGATTGCGTAGATCACGAGGATCACCGAGGGCGGAATCAGGATTCCGAGCGTGCCGCCAGCCGCCAGCGCGCCGGTGGAGAGCGAATCCGGATATCCGTAGCGCCGCAGTTCTGGCAACGCGACCTGGCCCATGGTCGCGGCTGTCGCCAGCGACGAGCCGCAGATTGCGCCAAAGCCTGCACAGGCCCCGACGGCGGACATCGCGACGCCCCCTTTGCGGTGTCCCAGAAAGCTCTCGGCGGCACGGAACAGCGAGGAAGACATCCCGGACAGAGTTGCGAACTGCCCCATGAGCAGGAAGAGCGGAATGATGGAAAAGGAGTAGTTCGAGAAGGTGCCGTAGGTCAGCGTCTTCAGCTGGTTGAGCGTCATCAGCGAAGTGCCGCTCACAAGGTAGGTGCCGGTGACGCCAATCCCGATCATCGCCAAAGCGATCGGCATGCGAAGAAAGACGAGAACCAGGAGCACCGGAAAGGACCAGAGGGCGAGTTCGAGATCGGACATCCGTCAATCCTCGAACCCGGCCAGCCGACGGCTCGCACGCAGAACGCAAAACAGGGAAACGAGGACGAAACCGGCCGCTCCGACAAGGCCAGCGGCGAAGCCATGCCATACCGGGATCTGCGCGATCAGCGTGGTTTCGCCGTAGGACAGCTTGTCCAGCATGCCGAGGTAGAGCCGCCAGGTGCCAACTGCGGCGACGAGGGCCATCGCGATGTTGAAGAGCAGGTCGAGCGCAAGATTCATCCTGACCGGGATCGTCCGTTGCGCGAGATCCACGCGGGCATGAAGCTCGCGCAGTTGCGCCCAAGGCAGGAAGGCGAACACCGCCGCAGCCATTCCGATCTCGGTCATGTCGTAAATTCCGCGGATCGGCCCTATTCCGATGTCAAGCGGCACTAAGGCGCGGCCCGCGATGGAAACGCAGGTCAACGCGATGAGAGCGACCAGCACTGTGCCGCCTGCCAGTGCCAACCCTCGCGCAACCAGATCGGCGACGTTGCTGAGAAGACGGTACATCGAACCTCCTGGCCGAGCGAGCGAGAGGGCGCGTTGCGCCCTCCCGGATCGGCCGGAACGTGGCCTAGCTGGCCTTTTCAGCGATCAACGCGCGGACGCGGTCGATCAACGCCCTGCCGTCAATGCCCTTGCCGTCCATCTCGTCGACCCAGCGTTCGATGACCGGTTGAGCGGCCTCCTTCCAGCGGGCGACTTCGGCCTCGTCGAGCTGAATGATGTTGTTGCCCGCCTTCACGGCGATTTCGCGCGCGGGCACATCATAGTCCCAGATGACCTGCGCGGCCAATTCGCTAAGCTTGGCGCCTGCCTCCGCATCGAGGATCGCCCTCAAGTCATCCGGCAGCGAGTCGTACTTTGCCTTGTTCATCACTAGGATGATGGTTGCCGTATACAGCGCTTCGGGGCCAGCGAACTCGGTGTGATTGTCAACGAGTTCGGTAAGCCGGACCGCGGGTGTCACTTCCCAGGGGATCACCGTGGCGTTGATAACGCCCTTGGAAAGCGACTCCGGGATGGCTGGCAGCGGCATGCCCACGGGCGTGCCACCCAGTTCCTCGAGCATCATGTTGATGACCCGGGTCGGGCCACGCACGGTCTTGCCGCGCATGTCCTCGAGGCGCGTGACCGGGTCCTTGGAATGGACAAGACCCGGACCGTGCATCCATGCGCCGAGGACCTTCACATCCTTGTACTCGCTCGCCTGCCATTCGCTGTCAACCATTTCCCAGAACGCCAGCGACGAGGCGACCGGGTTAGTCATCATGAAGGGCAGTTCGAAGACCTCGGTTCGCGGGAAACGACCGGGCGTGTAGCCCACCACCGTCATCGCAAGGTCGACGACGCCGTCACGCGCCTGGTCCATCAGGTCCGGCGGCCGTCCGCCGAGCGACATCGCGTCAAAGTGCTGGATTTCGATGCGTCCGCCCGATGCCTTGGCCACGCTTTCGCCCCAAGGCTTCAGGATCTTAGCTGGCACGGTCGCGACAGGGGGAAGGAATTGGTGGAGCCTGAGCGTCACTTCCTGTGCCGTTGCTGTTCCCGCAATGGCGAGCGCGGCGACGGCTCCGACGAGCGTCCGTTTTGTCAGGGTGTTTCGCTTCATGTTATTTCTCCGTAGTTGAAGGATTTGGTGTCAATTCACCCGGTGTTCGGGTTCGAGTCTGTCTGAAACTCGGTTCTCTCTTTTCAAGAAAGGCCTTCAGCCCTTCGCGTGCCCCTTCGGAAGTCTGCGACATGGCGGCGGCCAAGCTCTCCGTGAACAGCCCGTCGCCATGGGACATGTTGGCGATCCGGGGCAGGGCCTGGATCATCAGGTAGTTCGAGAAGGATTCGTTGTCGGCGATTTGACGTGCAAGCTTGCGTGCCAGAGGCAATGCCTCCCCGTCGCCGACCGCGTAATGGGCAAGGCCAATCGCAACGCCCTCCTCGGTGCTGCATTTGCGACCAGTCAACATCATCTCGCGCATCCGGTCCGGTCCGAGCAGGCGGCTGACCCGAACGCTCGCGCCGCCGCCTACAAAGATGCCTCTCCGCCCTTCCGGCAACTGGAACTGCACGGACGGCTCCGCAATGCGCACATGCGTGGCCGCAGCAATCTCCAGCCCGCCGCCGATGACCGCTCCGGTCAATGCGGACAGCACGGGAAGCTCGCCAAACTCGATCATGTTGGTGACGCGGTGCCACTTGCGCGAATGATGAACGCCGGCCACGGGCGTGCGGTCCACGTGTTCGGCCAGGTCGAGTCCGGCGCAGAAATGTCCGCCGCTTCCAGTCAGGATCACGGCGCTCACGTCCTTCGGCGGATTGGAAAAGAAGGCATCCAGTTCATCGATCAACGCATCGTTGACAGCGTTGCGCTTTTCCGGGCGATCGAACACGATCATCGCGATGTCGCCGTCGATTTCCAGCCGCGTTGTGGCCCTTTCGGAGGCGCCGTCGGGCATTCGTTCTTCCTTGCAGGTGGGCAGCGTCAATTTTGTTGTAGTGAATAACGGTTCTGTTGTATAGCGGTTTTTGGCTGAGCGAGGAAATTGGGGAGAGACGTCCATGGTCGACTTCGCCAAGGTTCGCGCGATTGATTTCCATACTCATGCGGAAGAGCCCTGCAACGAATGCCGGGACGACGGCTACAATGAATTCCAGGCGGGGATGGCAGTGTATTTCCGGAACCCGGCCGGTGCGAAGGGCATGCTGCCCACGGTCCAGGAGACGGCGGCCTACTACCGCGAGCGCAACATCGCGGCCGTGATATTTCCGGTCGATGCCGAGCGCGAAACCGGCTTTCGACGTTACTCGAACGAAGACGTCGCGGGGCTCTGCGCCGAGAATGACGATATCCTGATCCCTTTTGCGTCGGTCGACCCTCACAAGGGCCGGGCAGGCGCTCGCGAAGTGCGCCGCCTGGTGCGGGAGTTTGGCGTACGCGGCTTCAAGTTCCATCCGACGATGCAAGGGTTTTTCCCCAATGACCGGGCTGCGTGCTATACGGTGCTTGAGGCGTGCGCTGATGAGGGCGTCATCACGCTCTTCCATACAGGGCAGACGGGAGTAGGCTCCGGCATGCGGGGCGGGATGGGAATGCGGCTGAAATACTCCAATCCGATGCACCTGGACGACGTCGCGGCGGATTTCCCGGACATGCCAATCGTACTTGCACACCCGTCGTTTCCCTGGACGGAGGAGGGGTTGGCCGTTGCTCAGCACAAACCCAATGTCTACCATGACATGTCGGGCTGGTCGCCGAAGTATTTTCCGGAGATGTTCATCAGGTATGCCAACTCGATCCTGAAGGAGAAGATGCTGTTTGGCTCCGACTGGCCTGCATTGACACCGGATCGGTGGCTGAAGGATTTCGATGCGGCGCCGTTCAAGGACGAGGTCCGCCCGATGATCCTGAAGGACAACGCGCTTAGGCTGCTTGGCGAGACAGAATGAGGAGGAGACATCTCATGCCACGGCTCGCATCTCCTGGTTGCAGGCTACGAGAGCGCTACTGGAGACGGGAATGACCAACCTTGCGCCACTCGACCAGACGATCACACTGGACCAACTGAATCGCAATCCGTTTCCGATCTACCGACGGTTGCGCCGCGAGGCGCCGGTGCTGCGGGTCACGGCGGCAGGCCGGACATTTCTGACGAAAGCCGCCGATACGAAATACGTCAAGGACAACCCAAAGCTGTTCAGTTCCAACGATCCGAACACGCCCATGAAGCGTGCCTTCTGGGCGCATACGCTGATGCGGAAGGATGGAGACGCGCATCTGCGCGAACGCATGGCCATGGCACCCGCCTTTGCCCCCAAGGTGATGCGGGACGAATGGATGCCGCAGTATCGCAGGATTGCGGAAGACTATGTTGCGCGGCTGCCTCGCGGCGAAGTCGTTGACCTCTTTCCGGCTCTCTCCGGACCTTATGCGGCGCGGGGTCTGGCGATTCTG
>JAJDVJ010000063.1 GCA_022826205.1 Silicimonas sp.
ACCCGCGGGCGCATCGCATTTTCGGCAATGTTGCCAGCATGGAAGACCGGGATTGCCGCCGGAACCATGTCGCTTGCCTCGTACTGGATCGCGGTCTGGGCGTTCACCCAAGCGCCCATCGCGCTTGTAGCTGCGCTGCGCGAGTCGAGCATTCTCTTCGCCACGATCATTGCCGCCCTCGCCCTGAGAGAGAGGGTAAGTCGATGGCGCTGGATTTCGGCCTGTTTCATTGTCGGCGGGGTGGCACTCATGAAGGCTTGAGCATGATTGTCTGCAGGAACATCGCGACGGCCTTCGCAGCGGTGCCTCACTTCGTAGCAAGACAATGCCCGCATAACGAGTGCCAGCGTCTCTCCGCGCATGCGCAAGCGTTTTCGGTCACGCGGCGCGTGGCGGTGGGTGGCGGCGCGGGAGACCCTCCATACTGCGAAGGCGTTGTCGGGCTCGGACATGCACTCGTCCGACCCCTTGCGCATTGCGCACCTGTCCAGACCGCACATCGTGTCGAAAATTGTACAGGAATTGGCCGTCTTGGGGCGGTCCTAAAGGTCTTTCCATAGAACCTTGCCGGCGCCTGAGCGAGGCAGATGGTCGCGGAACTCGATTCGGCTCGGGACTTTGTAGGCCGCCATGTTCTGGCGGCACCAGTCCATCAGGCAGAGTGTATTCAGCGAGTCTTTGCGCGGCACGATCACCGCACGCACAGCCTCGCCCGTTCGCGAGTCCGGGTCTCCGACGATGCAGGCCTCCTTTACATCTGGATGGCTGTGCAAGATCGCCTCGATCTCCGCGGGCCAAACCTTGAAGCCAGAGACGTTGACCATCCGCTTCAGCCTGTCGACGAAAAAGAAATAGCCCTCGTTATCCATGTACCCGATGTCGCCAGTGCGCAGGAACCGCTTGCCGTCGAGTGTCAGAAACGCGGCCTCGGTCTCTTCCGGGCGTTGCCAGTACCCCTGAAAGACTTGCGGCCCGTGGGTGACAATTTCACCTAGTTCGTTGGATCCCAGCTCTTCCAGCGTTTCCGGGTCCACTATTCGGCAATCCACGTCAAAGATCGGGATGCCAAGACATTGCTGCTTAGGAGCTTGTGCTGGATTGATATGGGTGGGCGCGATGGTTTCCGACAGGCCGTAGGCCTCGATATAGTCGAGCCCGATCAGTTCCGACATCTTCCGCGCGATGCCCGCGGGCATCTGCGCCCCCCCGCCGCCAATTGCCTTGAGTGACGAGACATCGACGTCCTTGATTCCCGGCAGCGACAGAAAGTCGATCATCATCGTGGTGATCGAGCGCCAGTGTTCGATTCGCTCCTGTTGGATGAGCGTCGCGGCCAGCGCCGCACTCCAGCGAGTCATCAGGTAGGTCGTCGATCTTGTCAGGATCGGCAGGTTCATCGAATGCTGCATGCCCGTCACATGGCATAGCGGCAGCGTGGCAAGAATGCGCGATCCGGGCGTGACCCCGACCCATTTTGGGTAGCCGAAAATCACGGCATTCACACTGGCATGGGTGTGCAAGCAGCCCTTCGGTTGGCCTGTCGTCCCGGAACTGTACGGAATGATGCACCAATCTTCGGGGCGACGGTCGTGGGTGGGCGCCTCGCACTCCATGGCCAATGCGTCGGCCCAAGCCGTGCCAACGACGGCGGTCGCGGATTCCGCGAACTCCGAGGGAAAGTCCCAGCCGTCCACGGCGTAGTCACGGTATCGCACATGGACCAGCCCGGGTTGTCCACAGTCGTCTTGAACCGCCACGACCTCTTCGGCCAGTTCGGCACCATAGATGACCGCCCGGGCCCCGGAGTCCTGGACGATGTATCGAAGCTCTGCGCGTCGACACATCGGGTTAATCGGAACAATCACCGCGTTCGCGGCAAAAATGGCGTAGTAGGCCGCCACGAACTGCGGCGCGTTCTGCATGTAGATCGCGACGCGATCACCCGAGCGGATTCCAAGCTTGTGGTGCAGATATCCCGCCAGGTTCCGAACCTCTGTCGCGAGTTCGCAAAAGGAGATGCGGCGGCCATAGTACCAAATGGCCGTCCGGTCCGGGGCTGCTTTGACGGCCTGGTTCAAGTTATGCAGAACCGAGTGCTCCGACGGCGGCAAGCTGTATGGCAGCCCGCTGGGCCAGACCCCGAAATGCCGGTTCTGCATCATCGCTGTATCGCGCCTATTCCTTGTGCAACTGGTTTCCGGCCAACAGGTTCAGCTTGGGGTTCTGCGCATACTTCTGGCACAGCCTCTCGCAACCCTCATACGTCGCGTCGAACGGCCCCGCCTTCCAGCCGGTCAGTTGCAGCACCACGCCATTGCCGGTCTTGGGGCCCACTAGCGCCTCTTGATAGTCATCGTCTTCCATCTCGGTCTTGTCGAGCTTCACGCCTTTGGCCTCGAGCTCGGTCACATACTCCTCGATATCGTCGATCTCCAACCCAATGTGCTGGATCCCGTTGCCATGCTTTTCCACGTATTTCGAGATGAAGCTGTCCGGGTCGTCGCTGGAAATGAAGCTCATGATGCTGACGCCGAACCGCACGCAGGCGCCTTGGTACTTGTCCTCAATGGACTCGAACTCCATCATCTTCTCGCCACCAAGCACGTTGATGGCATTGTCCAATGCGGCGGGCAGGTCCTTGACGGCATAGGCGATGTGATTGATCGCGGTGATCTTGGCCAATGTTCAGTCCTTTCCTGTTGAATTCGGCGTTCCGGGCCCTTCGGATTCATGTCCCGGTCGAGTTTAGAAGCGCACGCGCATCTCCTCGCTGGCGCTTTGGAAAAAACGGAAGTTTGCTGACCCGAGCCTTGCGCGGGCCATCCCAAGTTCCCGCCAGGAGTTCCGTGCCGATCACTGCCTGCTCAGCCGCCACCAATCCGAGCGCGATGTTTGTCTTCAGTCGGGGTGAGTAGGCCAGGCTCGTAATCTGACCCGAAGTCTCGCCGTTTCGTGTCAATGGCCAGGGATCTTCATTCGGATCCAGCGCCAAGCCCTCGATTTTCATTCCGACGAGCTTCATTTTCAGCGGCTGCGCTTTCAGCCTTAACAATGCAGCCCGGCCGATGAATTCCGGGGTGCTGTCCAGTTCCACCAATCGGCCCAGCCCGACTTCGTACGGGTTCTCGCTTGGGGTCATGTCCACGCCCCAGGACAAGATGCCGGATTCAATGCGTCGCGCTTGACTGACTGCGCCGGGGGCGACGTTGCAGTCACTGCCAGCCTGCATCAGCGCATCGAACAAGGCGTCGCCTTGATCATGATTCTCGAGGTAGATCTCGTAGCCGGATTCGCCGCTCCATCCAGTGCGCGAAACCGTGAGCGAGTGGCCCTGAAATTCCATGGATGCAAGCCAGTAGTACTTCAGGTCGAGGATCCGGTCGCCGAAGAGATTAGCCATCAAGCGAGGCGACTTTGGTCCCTGTACCTGGATCACCGACACTCCTGCATCCCTGATTTCGACCCGCATCCGTGAATGAACTGCGACACCTTTTGCCCAAAGCTCCAGATCGCAGTCTGATGTCGAGAGCCAGAACCGGTCCTCCGCCAGTCGAAGAACGATTGGATCGCAGAGGATCCCGCCTTCGGTCGAGGTGATCAACGCGTACTTGCATTGTCCGACCATGCATCTGCTCATGTCCCGCGGGGTCAGGAACTGCACGAAGTTCGCCGCGTCCGGTCCGGAAATTTCAACTTGCCGTTCGCCCATCACGGGCCAGATCGCGACGTCTTCCGTCACCTTCCAGTATTCCTCGAGCGGCGTGGAGAACGTGCTTGAGATATATGTGCGGTTGTAGACCGAAAACGCGCGGCACCCGTACCTCCAGGATGCGTCAAAGAACGCGCCCTTCCGGATGCGGGGCTGGATTGACAGCGATGCGCCTTCATGCGGGATCATCGATTGAGCTCGCTGCCACCCGCAGTCTTCGGCGTTGCCGCGCACAAGAGCCACATCAGTTCTTGCTGCCTCTCGGACCGAGGAACTGGATCGAGAGCAAGAGCGCAGACGACAGGATGACCATGATTGTTGAAATGGCCGCGATCGTCGGATCGATATAATCGCGCAGCGCCGCGAACATGTGCTTCGTCAGGGTCGCATTGGTGCCGCCAGAGACAAAGATCGCAATGATCACCTCATCGAATGACGTCAGGAACGACAATAGCGCCGCCGTGATGACCGAGAACCGAATTTGGGGCAAAGTAATGAGGAAGAACGCCTTTGTTCGCGTTGCGCCCAGGCTGCGCGCCACCTGTTCCTGACTGAGATCGTAGGACCTTAGCCCTGCGGTAACGACGATGATCGCGATCGGGAGCGCAAGCGCGGAATGAGCAAGCACCAGCCCGGCAATCGTGTTGTTCATGCCGACCCGGCCATAGGCGTAGAATGTCCCGATCGCGATCAAGATGACCGGCACGATCATCGGGGTGATCAGCAAAAGGAAGATCGCCTTTGTCGCGCGGTGGCGCGAGACGAAGAGCGCATATGCCGCCATGACCCCGAGCGGCGTCGCAACGAGCATTGTCAGCAATCCAACCTGGAACGACGTTGCCGTCGCACGCATCCATTTGGTAGAGCCAAGGTACTCCTCGTACCAGCGCAGGGACCAGGTGCTGGGCGGAAACTCAAGGTACTGCGAATCCGAAAACGACATCGGAACGACGATCAAGGTCGGAGCGACCAGCAGCAGCATGATGATCGCCGAAAGGACGTAGAGCCACAGTCGCCCTCCATGCGTGATCTGTGTGTCCGCCGCCGGGCGGTTCCACCAGTTCATTCAATCCCTCCCAAAGAGGGCTGCGTCGAACTTGAAGACCCGCGCAGCAAGGTAAAGGGTGAAGGTCGTGGCAACCAGCAGCACAACCCCGAGCGCGCTGGCCGCTCCCCAATCGAACTGATTCTCCAGGATCGCGGTGATCTGATTCGAGACCATGATGACCCGGCCACCGCCCAGGACCGCCGGGGTCACGTAAAACCCGAGGCAAAGGACAAAGACGATCAGCGAGCCTGCAACCATTCCCGGCAGTGACAGCGGAAAATAGACGCGCCAGAATGCATTGATCGGATTGGCGCCAAGGTTGGCAGCGGCATGCATCATGTCCTTGTCGATTTTCCGCATCGCGTTGTAGAGCGGCAGGATCAGAAACGGCAGCATGATGTGCGCCATCCCGATGAGCGTGCCCGTCATGTTGTGCACGAGCTTGATCGGCGTTTCCCACAGGCCGACCTGCATTGCGAATTCGTTCAGTATGCCCCGCTTCTGCAGCAACACCAGCCAGGCATAGGTGCGCACCAAAAGCGACGTCCAGAACGGGAGCAAGACGGCCAGCATGAAAACGCCCGCCCACCTGGGCGGCAACTGGGCAAGAAAGAACGCCAAGGGATAGCCAAGGGCGATGCAGGCCAGCGTGGTCAGTATGCTAACCTGAAACGTCGTGACAAAGATCCGGTAGTACGACTTGTACTGGGTCATCTTGTGGTAGTTTTCGAGCGAAAACCCGCCATTGTCCCCTAGGAAGGACAGGTAGAACAGCCACGAAAGCGGTATCAGGATAATCAGGACGATCACGATCAAGGCCGGCACGACAAGGCTCAGTACAGACCATTGTTCACGCGCGTGCTGACGCTTCAGCGCCGCCCCGTGAAGGTGCTTGCCAGATCGCGAACCGTCTGCATCAGCGCGCGCCATCACGCAGCTTGCTCACCGGGGATGATGATCACGTCGTTGCGATCCAAGCCAATGGAGACCTGATCGCCGGTGATGCTGGCGGCAGGACTTGCCCTGCCGCTGGTGCCGAACCTGACAGCCACTTCCGTGCCGTCGTCGATCGCGACAAGCGCCATTTCAGATTCGCCCTGAAAGACGGCTTCCCGCAACACGCCCTTCAACACGATGGTCTGGTCGTCCGTTTCGGCACCGGCACCGGCGAAGAACAGGCGCTCCGGTCGCACCACAAGCGTCCAGTCCTTGCCCTCGTCCGCGCCGGCGTCGCCGACCTTTTGGCCCCTGAAAAACAGCGCGCCCGCGTCGTCCCTCTTCAATGGAAGCATCGTCGACTCCCCGATGAAGTCGGCGACAAACGCGTTTGCCGGGCTGTTGTAGATCACTTCGGGCGTGTCCAGCTGTATCAATTCGCCGTCGTTAATGACCGCGATCCGGTCGGACATCGTCAGCGCCTCGCGCTGGTCATGGGTCACGTAAACCGTTGTCACGCCGAGCTTGCGGTGCAGGTGCTTGAGCTCGATCTGCATCCGTTCGCGGAGTTTCTTGTCCAGCGCCGACAGCGGCTCGTCCATCAACAGAATCCGCGGTCCGAACACGAATGCACGTGCCAGCGCGACGCGCTGCCTTTGCCCACCGGACAATTGATCGATGTTGCGCGCGCCAAACCCGGAGAGCTGGACCGTCTCCAGCGCCTCTTCGACACGCGTCGCACGCTCCGAACCGGTGATGCCGCGCAACTTCAGGGGAAAGCCGATGTTGTCCGCGACATTCATGTGCGGAAACAAGGCATAGCTTTGAAACACCATGCCCACTTCCCGCTTGTGAGGTGGCGTCAGAATGACTTCGTCTTCGCCAAACCGAATGCTGCCGGAGTCCGGGCGGTTGAATCCGGCGATCGCCATCAGCAGCGTGGTCTTGCCAGAACCCGAAGGCCCGAGAAGCGTGAGAAACTCGCCGCTATGGACATCCAGATCAACCGAATTCAGCGCGTAGACAGAGCCGTATCGCTTGGTCAGATCTCTGATCTCTATCGGTAACGCGGTCGTGCCCTGTGGAGCGTCAGTCACAGCGAAACTCAATTTCAAGCGGGAATCGATACCTGTGCATTCGCCGGGCACGGCACGCGCCCGGCGATCCATGCTTGCCGAGATTACTCGCTGAGCATCTCGATGTACAATTCCAGCGCCTCGGCTCGGTGCTCCGCATACCAGTCAAGGCTCACAGGAACCATGAATGGCACGTTGTCCGGGTGAGAAGGCAGAGCCCGGATCAGTTCCGCAGGCGCCGTTGTCACTTCATAGGCCTTCTTGTTGGTTGGTCCATAGGTGATGTGAAACGGAAGGTTCGCCTGGTACTCGGCCTTCGAAACCTCGGCCAGGAATGCCATGGCGGTGTCCTTGTTCGGCGCACCCTTCGGCATTGCAAAGCAGTCATAGTCCAGGAGCGCCTGGTTGAAGGTATAGCCCACAGTGGCACCATCCTTCTTCGCGTTGTCGAATCGACCGTTCCAGCCGGTGGTCATGTCGACTTCGCCGTCCTTCATCAACTGAGCCTGCATCGCTCCTGACTCCCAGAAGACGGCGATATGAGGCTTCAGCTCGCGAATCTTGTTGATTGCGCGCTCCTTGCCTTCGCGGGTGGCAAGCACCTTGTAGACGTCTTCCGGCGCAACGCCGTCCGCCATCAAGGCCGGCTCCAATGCGCCGTCAACGTTGTTGGCACGATACGCGCGCGTACCGGGGAACTTCTCGACATTGAAGAAGTCGGCCCAGCTGTTCGGGGCGCCGTCGCTGCCCGGCGCACCGTATTTGTCGGTGTTCCAAGCCATAACGGTCGCAAACACGTCGGAGCCAACGCAATAATCCGTATAGGTATTGGGATAAAAGTCTGACACGTCCACGACGCTATAGTCGATCTTCTCCAGGCAGCCCTTGGCAGCGGCGGCGGCCGCGCCACCGGACCCGGTGACCACGAGATCCCACGTCACCGCACCCGACTCCACCTGCAGACATGCCTTCGACATGCTGGCGCCGGATTCGCGAATGATCTCAATGCCAGAATTCTTGGATGCGTCGTTAAACAGCGCATTGTCCTGTGCCTGGCCGTAGCTGCCGCCCCACGACACGACCGTGATGGGCTCTGCGGTCGCGGCCGTGCCTATCGCGAAGCTCGCGGCAACCACGGCGGCAAGTTTAGTCCGAATTTCCATAGTCTATTCCTCCCTATTGGTGGCGTTTTCGCCATTAGCGCGCGGACCATAGATGATGCCGGCAGCGAATGTCCACTAGTATGATCCGCAGTGCCAATTTGTCGTTCAGCCCGTGATTAGAGTGAGTTGGTTCTTTGGATCGCGCATGACCGTCAAGGTAAGCTCTCCCTCGCATCGCCACCTCAGACACGAAAATAATGTACTTCGAATGAACTGCACTTTCGGGTTAGAGGTTCAGGCCATCCATGAACCTGAACCACGCGACCGAAGCGGGCAGGAACCAGGGCCTGCCAAAATAGAGTGGCCTTGTCGTCATGGGAAAATCACCAAAAGCGGTCCGCCCATCGTTCAGTCCCAAGACCCGTTGCCCGATCCGCATGCCCAGGTAACTCGCCACCGAGACGCCTGATCCGCAATATCCCATGGCATAATGCATGCCTTTGCATTTCCCGGAATTGGCCAACGCGTCGAAAGTATAGGCGACGTACCCCATCCAGCTGTGGCTGATCTTCGTGTCACGCAATTCCGGAAAGAGTCTGTCAAGGTCACGCTTGAGGCGGATCGCACTCTGTCTCGTATTCGTCTCTGTGCTCGAAACGCGCCCCCCAAAGACGATCCTCAGG
>JAJDVJ010000032.1 GCA_022826205.1 Silicimonas sp.
GGGCTGCGTTCTTGCCGCCAAGCTCCAACGAGACTTCTCGCAAGCCGTTCGCTGCCGCCTTCATGATGGCCGAGCCCGTACCGCTTTCGCCCGTAAAGGTGATTGCATCCACTTTCGGATGCGATGTCAGGAACTCGCCCGCCGAGCCGTCGCCGAAACCGTGCACGAGGCTGAATGCGCCGTCGGGGACATCCGAGGCGGCGATCACTTCGGCCAGGACCGTCGCGGAGGACGGGGTCTCTTCGGACGGCTTCAGGATCGCCGAGTTGCCCATCACAAGTGCCGGCGCAACCTTCATGCACGCCATGAGAAGTGGTACGTTCCACGGACAGATGCAGGCGATGACCCCCTTGGGGCGCCGCGTCGCATACCACATGCCTTGGAAACCCATCTCCCCGGAGAACTGCATGCTTCGGTTCTCCAACGTTGCGGCGGTATCGGCATAAGCCCGAAACAGCCGTGCGGCACGCGCACCGTCGAAAATCGAAGCCTGCCAATAGCTGCGACCCGTGTCAGCGACCTCCGCCTCGACCAGGTCCTCGGCACGCGCCACCAACCTGTCGGCCAGGTCATAGATCACCGCCAACCGCTGCTTCTTTGGAAGGCTGCCCCAAAGGGCTGCGTTGCCGCCAATGGAGACATCGTGACCCCGTACCACCGCCTCATCGACCAGGGTTGCGCTCGCTTCGTGCACCTTCGCCACATGAGCGCCGTCGAACGGGCTGACTTTGTCGAAAGTCGCGCCAGTGCCGAACCATTGCCCTGCTACGAAATTCTTCAGTTCCTTGCTCATGCAATCCTCTTGGGCCGCGGGCCATGCGCGATGGCGTCAAGCATGGCCTGGTTCAAGGCGATCATCATCTCGGCCTTGTCGCTTGCCGCCTGCGGCGCGTCCCAGAGGTTCCGAGTCTCGTCCGGGTCGACGCGGAGGTCGTAGAGCTCTCCGAAATCGAGCCCCTTGTAGACCGTCATCCGATGCGAGGGCGTGACGAGGTTTCGCAAGTTTGGGCGCTTCTCGAAACCCGGATAGATCTTGTTCTCCTCGTGCTCGATCAGAACGGAATCTCGGGTGGGAGGGCCACCATCGAGCTGGTCCAGAAACGACCTGCCCTGCATCCCGTAATAGGGAAGCAGCCCGCAGCGTTCGAGCATTGTCGGCCCAATGTCGATCGAGGCGGCTAGTCCGTCGGCCACCTGTCCACCGGCCCTTTGCGGGTCAGCCCAGATGAACGGTACACGATTGACCGAGCGGTGCGAGAATGGGCCTTTCAGCAAAAGCGAAAACGCCCCCATGTAGTCGCCATGATCCGAGTTGAAGACCACGATCGTGTCCTCGGCGAGCCCGGAAACTTCGAGCGTTCCAAGGATGTCGCCCACTGCATCGTCAATCATCGTGATCATCCCGGCGGTAAGTGCCATGGCTTCCCGGAGTTGCCGCTCCGACGCCATGAATGCCTGCTGCAAATTCGACGGAACGATGCCCTCGTCCATGAGTCGCTTCCACTCGCGCAGCTGCGGCGGCGGATTCTTGTGCGCGCGATAGGGCAGATCGATCTCGAATTCGTCGGGATCGTACATGTCCCAGTACTTGCCTGGCGGAGTGAACGGGTGGTGAGGATCAGGAAACGAGACGAACGCAAAGAAGGGAGCGTCTTCTCCCGCGCGCGATTCCAGGAAAGCCTGCGCTTCATTGCGAATGTAGAACGTCGGATAGAGTTCCTCGGGAAGTCGCGTGCGGAAGGCCTGCGGATTCGTGTAGTCATGCGGGAACTGGTTCTTGCGATTCTTCAGAAAGGCCCACTCATTGGTCTGGCGTCTAAGCCATTGCACGTAGTGACCTCCGCACTCGTCACTGTGGTTGGTAACCATCCGGACATGGTCAAACCCGTAGTAGGGGACCGGCAACATGTGATACTCGGTCCCTTCGTACGTATCAGGTTGCTCGCTTTCGTATCGCATGCCGTTAGGCTTGTGCGCTTCCGGGACATCCGGATTTGCGACATGGCACTCGTCTTCGCGCTTGATCGGCTGGCTCGTGAACGGCTGGAGATGGCTCTTGCCGATCGAGGCCGTTCGGTACCCTCCCGCACGCAAGACGTCTACGAAGGTATTCGCATCTGCCGGAAGGGGCAGACCGTTGTGACGAAGGCCATTCACCGAAGGGTACCTTCCGGTGAAAATGGCGCCGCGGTTCGGCATGCAGACGGGCGACGTCACATAGAAGTTGGTGAACCGGGTGCCCCGTGCCGCGATGCCGTCAATATTGGGCGTATTCACCACCGGATGACCAGCATGCCCGAGCCAGTCCGCCCGATGCTGGTCTGTCATGAAGTAGAGGATGTTGGGCCGCTTGCTCATGCTGCGGCCTCTTTTCGGCTCAGAACACCGTAGTGCAGTGCGATCAAGCCAAGGGAGGCCAGGGCCGCAATTCCGCAGACTATTGCGGATGGGTGGATCAGCAATAGCCCGGCCGCCGCCCGCGCGATGACCTCCCAGACGGACATCTTTCCCCGGTCGAATCGCGAGGCCGCGGACGCAAGCATGTAGATGAGCAGCGCCAGACGGAGCAGGAGGAATACGAACCCGCCAATGGCAAAGACACCGCCAGCCTCGGCCACGATCAGCATCTGGGGGTTGAAGGCGAAAAAGAACGGGATTGCGAAGATGACGATGCCGATCCGGGTCGCCTGAACCGCCGTCCCGATGGCCCCGCCGCCGGAGATTGAGGCCGCGGCAAAGGCCGCCATGGCGACAGGCGGCGTGATTGCCGAAGCGACCCCGAAATAGAACACGAAGAAGTGCGCGGTAAGGTCGGTCAGACCAAGGCTGGTGAGCGACGGCCCGAGGATAATGATGATCGTCAGGTAGGCTGGCAATGTGGGCATTCCCATACCCAGTATTAGCGCCGCGACCGCGGCAAAGATCAGGGCAAGAAGCAAGTTTTGGCCGGCGTTGCTGCTGATGACCTTCGCAAATTCCAGCGGCAACCCCGTGGACCCGAGCACGGCAATGATGATGCTGACTGTGCCAATGGCCATGAGAAGCCGGCCAAATGTCACACCGCCTTTGGCAAAGCTCTCGGCAACCAGGATCGGCCTTCTGCGCATCTCGGGGTTCAGGAAGCTCAGGACGAGAAGCACGCTCAGCGCGATCATCGCCGATCCCGCCGGCGAGAAGCCTAGAATCAGAGCAATCACGACAATCGAGATCGGAACGATGACCAGAATGAGACTTATCCAGTCCTGCAGCGTGATCGGATCCATGTCGGAATCGGGTGTCGCCTCGACGCCGAGAGACCGGGATTCGAACACCACCGTCGTGAAGAGCGAGGCATAATATGCAACGGCAGGCACAACCGCCGCAACAATGATGATGAGATAGTCGATCGCAATGAAATCTGCCATGACGAGGGCAGCGGCACCCATGATCGGCGGCATGATCTGACCGCCCGTAGACGCCGTTGCCTCGACGCCACCGGCGAATGTCGGGCGAAAGCCGCGCCTCTTGATCATTGGGATCGTGATGACCCCGGTTCCAACCACGTTGGCCACGGCCGAACCGGACACTGTGCCGAAGAGCGAAGATGCCATGATTGCCGCGTGCGCGGGGCCGCCGCGAAACCGTCGCATGGCGTGGAAGCTCAACTTGATCATCGAGGCTCCGCCACCTGTCCCCTCAAGCACCGCGCCCATGATGATGAATGGAAAGACGGTGTTCACGAGGATCGCCAGGATGTTACCCATGACCCCGTCGCCGGTGTTGTACCAGAGCTCGGCCGGTGTATCCTGGACAAAGTCCATGCCTGCGTGGCCGAGTATCCCGGGAAGGTGCTCGCCGAAGAAAAAATAGAGGAGGGCCAAGGTGCCAACGACGGCAAGCGGCAGTCCCCAGATCCGCCAGCAGAAGTACAGTATGATCACGCAACCAATCACGGTCATCCAGGCGTGGAAATCCTCGAAGAAGAAGAGACCGACGTCCTCGATCCGCGAGACCGAGACGTTGAAGGACCAAAGCGCATAGAGGCCGACGCACACCAGGATTGCGTTGAAGGCGGTCGTCAGAATCGCGCTTGATCCGCCTGAGAACCGCGAAATGGCAAGAAAGGAAATGATGAAGCCGCTGGCAAAGACCGTTGGATGAAGGTCAACCGCCGGAATGACGCCAATCGATGGCAATGGCCCAAGATCCGGAACGGCATTGAGGAACCCCAATGCCGCGAAGCAAAATCCGATAAGCAGCAGAATGCGTTCCCTGAGGGGACGCGCGGAATTGTTCACCGAGGCCATGTCCTGCCTCCAGGAGCTTGGGACGGACGAGATGAGTGAGGGGCCGGGCGCGAGGCCCGGCCCGACGCGAGTGTCCTACGAACCGCCGCGAAGATTGTCCGGGATCGACACGCCCATTTCTTCATAGTAGCGAATCGCGCCCGGATGCAGGCGTGCACCAAGCGAGACAAAGGCATTGTCCAGCGTCAACGGTGTCAGGCCCTGATTGACCGAATGCGCGTCGTCGAGGTTCTCGAACATCGCCTTGGTCAACTGATAGGCAACGTCATCAGCCATGTCCTTGTTGACGCTAAGGAACATCACGTAGGCCGTGGCAAGAAGGTCTTCATCGTTGTTGACCTGGTTGGAGTACGACCCTGCCGGGAGCGTATCGGCAGCGTAGCCCGGGGTGCTCAGGTAGTCATTCCACGCATCGGTGCCTATGACCTCTTCTGGAATGCCGAGGAGGCGGAACTTCTTGGCCGCGCCGTACTGGTCAACCGCCGCCGAGCCCATGGTCCCTGTACGCATGAAGACATCGAACTTGCCATCTTCGAACGCCTGGCTTGCCGCGGACCATGCGAGCTTGATCGCCTCGTAGTCCTCGTTGGCCTTGAAGCCGGTGATCGATTGAATCAGCTTTGTCGTCTGGGCCGACGCCGATCCTGCAGGCGGCCCTACGAACACGCGCTTGCCTTTGATGTCCTCCCAGCTTTCGATGCCGCTGTCCTCATAGGTCATGACGTGGATGTGCCCGCCAAGGAAGGAGAACAGGGACCGGATGTTCTCGGAAGCATCGATCGCCTCTTGCCCAAGGTCCTTGTACGGACCCTTGCCAACCCGCATGCGGGAGAATGCGCCAGCTGGCGTGCTGGCCATGTCGATCGCGCCTGTGGCAACCTTCAGCGCGGCCCGCGTAAGGGTCTGGTCAACGTTGACCCGGATTTCGTGGTTAGGTGCCGCATACTTCGAGAGAAGTTGAGGAACGAGCGCACTCAGACCCGCCGCCGAGCCGCCTTCGGCCTTCAGGGTGTCGGCCTGTGCAACTGTCAGCGGTGCTGTTGCAAGTGCGGCGGCAATTGCCGCCATTCGAAGCGTTTTCATGGAGTCCTCCCAATTGTCTGCGCGCACAGCTTGCAGAAACAGGAGATAAAAATAAAATCAGAAAATCGAAGCCCGTTATAGGAATTTGCATACCCATGGATCCGCGCCTCCTGATCCAACTTGCTGTTGCGATCGATCTTGGCTCGATCAACAGGGCCGCAAAGCGGCTCAATGTCACCCAGCCGACGCTCAGCCGCAGCATAAAGATCATCGAAGACCGTGTCGGGGCGCCCGTCCTGATCCGCGAAAGCCATGGCGTCACTGCCACGGACGTCGGTGAACGACTGGCGGAACGGGGCCGGGCGATATTGGCGGAATCCGATGCCGCGGATGACGCCCTTCGGCGATGGCGAGAGGGGATCATTTCCGAGTTGCGCCTCGGGGTTGGCCCGTTTCTGGCAGCGACGATCATCCCCGGCCTTGTCGAGAAATCGCTCCGTGGCGCATGGCCCTATGCCCTTCTCGTCTTCAGTGCCTCAGCTGCCCCGTTGATCAGGCGGCTGATCGACAACCGGCTTGATGTCGTTCTCGCGCCGTCACAGTTGCGACTTCACGAGGGGAGCCTGACCCAGAAAGTGATCTTTCCTGACAGGCTTGTGATTGTCGCTGGCGCCCGATCGGAACTAGCTCGAAAGGGAGTTGCCGCAACCCAGGAACGACTTGAAAGGGCGCGGTGGGTGATCGCCGGAGCACGCGCGGGCATCCACGGAACGGAGTCCGAAATCTTCCGTTTCCTAGGGATTGAACCCAAGAAACAGAACATTTCAATTACAGGCGACCTTATGATCCCCCTGCACTTGCTGAAGACGACCGATGCCTTGGTCGCATTGCCGGAACGGCTCATCGGGATGCTTGGTGACCTCGGCGGGGCGCAGATTGTCCAGTCGGACTTTCCAGAGATCCGCAGAGACATCGCGCTTTGGGTCCGCAAGCAAGAGCAGCACCGCATTGAGATCCTGCATTTCTCGGAGCGGCTTGAGGAGCATCTGCAAAGTTTCAAGAAGTGAGTGGCCAAGTTCCAATCGCAGGTCGCGCAAAGCGCTCAGCATCGAAGCTTGCGTGGAAGTCGCCACTTGTGCAGGCGTCACATCAACGATTGCCTCCATTTCAGCCGGTGAAACGGCCGCTTGAGAGCCTGCCGATGGCAATGTTTGAGCTTCTTGCGGCAGCGCTGGACTCCACTCCCAGGTCCGACAGCCAAGTTGAGAATGACGCAGTTTCCCGAATGCTTGATTGTTCGATGGCATTCGACCGTTGCCGTGTCCTTTGCAACAAGCACGTACTTGGTTTTGGCACCCGCGCCTTGCCGAAATCGATGCTGCCGTCGGTCCGACTACCCTCAATCAGCTTTGTTCTTCATGATATGAGCATCCATGGCGGCGAGGCCTTCTTTCAATCCGCTGCGCCCAAATCCCAGACGAAACCGGTCTTTGGGAACCGGGCCAAGGCGTGATGAAAATATGGTCCCAGGCAGAAGCAATACTCCGCTCTCCTCCACCAATGACCTGCAGAATTCCTCGACGCCCTCGGCTCCCTTGTAGCGCGGAAAAGCAATGCATGCCCCGTCCGGTCGTTGCCATTCGAACAGGTAGGCGTGCCGGGCGAAGAAGGCATCCCATTTCGGCAGGTTCTCATCCACGATCCGGCAATTGCGCGCGAGCAGTTGTTCGCGGTTGACCAGCGCGATCTTCGCCAGCCGTTCGCTGGGCCCAGAATTGCAGATCGAGAGATAGTGCTTCATCCGCTCCATCCGGGAGACCAGGCTCGAATCCTGACAGGCGATCCACCCGATCCGCAACCCGGGCAGGCCGAAGGACTTCGACATCACGTTCAGCGACAGGCCGCGCTCGTAAACGTCGGCGATGAACGGCAGGTGCGCAGCGCCGGACGGTCCCAATCCGTTGAAGATTTCGTCGTGCAGGATGTAGATGCCGTTGGTGCGACACAGGTCGACAAGCGCCATGTAGCGATCGAGCGGCAGGATTGTCCCGGTCGGATTATGCGGGAAATTGATCGTGACCAGTCGCGTGTTCGGACGGATCGCGTCCTCGATGCGGTCGATGTCGAGCGACCAGTTGTCGTCCGGGTCGAGCGGCACCCCGGTCGCCTCGCAGATCGCGAGAGGCAAGGTTTCGTGGCTTTGGTAGTTTGGCGTCACGACAATTGCGTGGCTGTCAGAGTCCAGAATCACGTTGTTGGCGGCAAAGATCCCTTCGCTCGCCCCTGCGAAGCACAGGATGTCCGAAGGCGACTGCCGCAGGTACGTGCCCGCAATCGCCTCACGAAGATCGGGTGCGCCGAATGTTTCCGTATAGCCGAGCCAGAGGCTGTCGAAAGCTTCGCGCTCTTCCGGCGATGCCATGGCCAGCAATTCGCGCATCGAGACGCTCTCTGCATCTGATGCGGTCATGTGGTGCTTGGCCTTGAACTCCCATCTCGAAAAGTGGGTTTCCAATTGAAAGTCAGGCAGTGTCGGCATGGCGCGACACCTACATTTGCCAAGCAAGGAGCGCCACGATAATTTTTTGTCAATCGGCCGAAGCGAGGGGCTTGAATTCATGCCCCGTCTCAAGCGCTGCATCCGGATGATGGCCCCCAATGCTCAACTTCTTCAGAAAGACATGGTACACGCGCATGATGGAAGATTCCTCTCGGAAAACCGAGGACGGCGACAGAAAACTGAGATGGGATCGCGCGAGAATCCCGGCAATCGTCGAGGATGCGCAAAGGTGTTCGTCGCAACAGCCAAGGAAAGAACAATTTGACCCAGAACAACTCTATCCGAACCTGTCTTTGGTTCGACGGCAAGGGACTGGAAGCGGCAAAGTTCTACGTTAACCTGATCCCAGGGAGTGAACTGCATACGCCCGACACCGGGGATGATGAACCGCTGCTGGTCTCTTTCACTCTTGGGGGCGTTCCCTACCAAATCCTGAACGGCGGCCCGCACTACAAACTGAATCCTGCTAGCTCGATTGCGGTTACTACTCCAGATCAGCACGAGACAGACCGGATATGGGATGCCCTCGTGGCCGATGGCGGCGAGGCGGGGCGGTGTGGCTGGCTGATCGATCGCTGGGGCGTGTCATGGCAAGTCTATCCTCAGGCCTTGCCGCAAATGCTGGGTGCGGATGACCGCGAGGCCGCAGCACGTGCGCAGACGGCAATGTTGGGCATGAGCAAAATCGACATTGCCGCAATGAGGTCTGCCTTTGAAGGGAATTAGCACCGTCGGTCGGCGTTGGTCGAACACCATGCCACGAGGTGTCGTGTCTTGAACGAATCTTAGAACCTCGTGCTCCGCAAAAGTGCAGTAGCCGAGAGTCCGCAAATCACCCTCTTCGGATTCGAATTCCGATCAGGCGCATTGCAGGGTCTCACGAAGCCACCGCGGCGCGTCTCGCCAGGTTCTTGACCGAAGTCGTGGCAACGACTTCTCGCCGCTTGGAGAATCGTATCGCGTTCTGAGCGATCCGCGACAGATCGTACTTGTAGTTCACCATCACGCCAGACGATTGCACGAGACCCGATTCCGAAAGATCGGCGTCGGAGTGAATTGCATGCACAATTGCGCCGTTCCCGAGGTGGAATCGAGCAACCGGGTCCAAGGGCAGGCCGTCCGGTGCCTTGGCGTCCAAGAGGTACTTCGCAGCGAGTCTCTCAATGCGCTGGGGGTCGTCGCCACATTGAGGAGTCCCTTCGTTCTTCATCCAGCGCATCAACCCTGGGATTGGCGACAGGGTCACGAATGCCCTCATGTTGGGCAGATCGTGAGACAGGTCGCGCACGACCTGCTTGATCAGCGAATTGCCGAACGACACGCCCGCCAGCCCCGTTTGGCAGTTGGAAATTGAGTAGAACACGGCCGTATCGGCGTCTTCCGCGTCCATGGCTTCGCGCTCTTCGGACAGCAGGGACTGAATCGAGTTCGGAACGCCATTTGTCAACGCCACCTCGACGAAAATCAGCGGCTCGTGCGGCATCGAGGGATGGAAGAATGCAAAGCAGCGCCGGTCAACAGGCTGCAGGCGGCGGCGCAGGTCGTCCCAAGTGCCGATTTCGTGCACTGCCTCATAGGCGATGATCTTTTCCAGAATCGAGGCCGGGCTTTCCCAGTTGATCTGCCTCATGACCAGAAAGCCCCGATTGAACCAGCTGCGAAGCAAGTGAACGATGTCGTGATCGGTCCTGGCAAGTTCGGACCGCTCGTCCAGCGAGGTCAGCAGATCCCGTCGCAGCTGCACGATTTCCGTAGTGGCCCCAGGCGCTTCGTTCAGCTGGCGAAACAGGGTCTGCCGTTGCGGCTCGGCGGCTCCGGCGAGCGCCCGGAAATTCTCCGGCGAAGGATCAGAGCCATAGGTCTCGGCCAATTCCGCGACTCTGGCGGCGTCAAGATCCAGTTCGTCATTCAGAAACTCGAAGAATTCAATCTTCCGGTCCCGGTCCAGCATGCGGTACCGGTTCAGGATCGTGGCCGCCAATTGCCGGCTCGAAGATTCGTCGGTTTCAGTCAGGAGAGCTAGGCAAATCTCCTTGATCTCGCGCCCGTTCTCGAACTTCCTGCCAAACGGTCGCCGATCAAGCAGCGTGGAGAGAAGATCGCCCAGCGTGGTGGAAGCCAGCATCCCGGCGTTCATCAGCTGAGCTGCGCCCTTCCGGTGGACAGGCCAACGTTCAAGGAAACGCTGCCCTCGTTCACCAGCCACTTGCGCAACGTGTAGCCACGCGCGCCGCGGTCGTGCATGGGATCGCCGTCGGCAAGTTCTTTCGCTTCGGCCATGCTGCCAGCCCGGTAGACGATCAGGCCGGCACCTTCCATTGATTCACCCGCGAGGTCGGACAATGGACCCGCCAGCACAAGAATTCCTCGCTGCTCGAGCTCGCGCTGGTACTCCAGATGCGCGGGAAGGCACTGCTTGACATCGTCTGCCGCCTTTTTTGGCGTGGATTCAACAATATACAGTTCAAGCGCCAGTGCGCCACGGTCCTTGGCAATCGCCTTGTAGTCATTCCAGGCAACCATCATCATCTCCTTGCGTCCTTTAGGAAGTCTAAAATATCGATTTTATTTGACAAGAGGAAAAACATGGGCAAAACTGCAGCGTACGGCAGTAGCTCATGGGGAGAGTCGCTGATGCAGTTGGAAAACACGTACGTCACGCACAGATTCGTGCAGAACTTGGCAATAGCTCGTGGGCGCAAGCCGTGATGTCGATCACCTCCGAAACGCTTGAAGCAAAGCGGAGCGATGCGCACGCGGCAGTTCGCGCTCTGCGCAAACGCAAGCCGGCGCTGGACGACGACTGCATTGACCTGATACTGCGCGGCGCGCGCAACCACTATGCATGGCAGGATCGGCCTGTTCCGCGGGAACTGCTGCAGGCAATCTACGAAGCTGCGGCCGCCGGGCCGACAAGCACGAATTCCTGCCCGGCACGGTTTGTCTTCGTCATGTCATCGGAAGGAAAGGACCGGCTCGCCAAGTCCTTGAAGCCAGCGAACATTGACAAGATGCGGACTGCGCCGGTGACCGCAATCGTCGCGCATGACCTGGAGTTCTGGACCCGTCTGCCGTTTCTGTTTCCTCACGATGACCGCCGCCCGATGTTCGAGGGCAAGGTGGCGTTCATCGAAACCACCGCATTTCGCAACGGCACCCTGCAAGGCGCCTATTTCATGATCGCAGCCCGTGCCGTGGGGCTGGATGTCGGGGCGATGTCGGGATTCTCGAATGAGGTGGTCGACGAAGAGTTCTTCGCCGGCACGACGATGAAGTCCAACTTTCTCATCAACCTCGGCTATGCTGACGAATCCGCGCTGTTTGAAAAGCTGCCGCGGTTTCCGTTCGATGAAGTGTGCTCGTTTGCGTGAGGGAACATGGCGATCCGGCAAAAGACTGAAATGACCATCAAGCTGACCGGGCGCGGCACAAGCCATGCGCGCAGCGAAGTCGTCGCCGACGGCCTGACGGCCGTGATCGACGAGCCGGTGGCGCGCGGCGGCACCAACGAGGGCCCTTCGCCAACTGTCACTGCCTATTCGGCGCTGATCGGCTGCACCAATGTCATCGGCCAAAAATGCTCCCAAAAGCTCGGTATCGACATCGGGCATTTGAGCTTTGAGATGGAGGTCGATTTCGACCGACGTGGCGTGCTGCTGATTGACGAGGTCGACGTGCCTTTCAAGGCCATCCGCCTGATGGTGGCCGCAGACGGACCTGCCAGTCAGGAGGAACTGGACATGGTGGCAGCGGAGACCGCAAAATACTGCCCGATCTCGAAACTGTACGAACAGGCGGGCACGAACCTGACTGTAAACTGGCGCAAGGCGTGAGCCGCGTCGCCCAAGGGAGGAATCCAATGATTGCAAATCTGACACGACGTACAGCCCTGGCCATGGCCCTGACCGTCGCTGCCGTGCCCGCAATGGCCGGCGAGACCGTCAAGGCGGTGGTGATCGACGGCTATCCGGCAGGAGCGCTTTGGGTGAAGGAGTTCACCAACTTCTTCATTCCCGAAGTCGACAAGCGGCTGGCGAAATCCGGCAACTACGTCATGGAATGGCAAGAGAGCTATGGCGGCTCGATCGTCAAGCCAAAGGGCGTGCTCGAAGGCATCCAGCTCGGTCTTGGCGATATAGGAATCGTCACGACCATCTTCCACAATTCGAAACTGCCAAGCCAGGCAATCTCTGCCGTGACCCCGTTCGTGGCGGCAGATGCGCGCGCGGTCGCCAAGGCGGTGGATGAAATCGCCAAGGAATTCCCGACGATGCAGAACGAGTTCGCGGCACAGAATCAAGTCTATCTGGCGACCGGCGTGGTGCTGGACACCTACCAGCTATTCTCGAAGAACCCGATCAACAGCCTGGCCGATGTTGAGGGCGGCAAGGTCGCTGGCGCGGGGATGAATCTGCGCTATCTCGAAGGCATCGAGGGCGCGGCCGGAGTGCGTGGCGGCCTGACCGATTTCTACAACATGCTGCAGACCGGTCTGGTCGATCACGCGATGCTTTGGCCCGAGGCCGCCAAGACCTTCAAGATCGTCGATGTCGCGCCATACATGCTCCGTGCAAACATCGGCGCGGTGAACTCCAAGACCATCACGGTAAACAAGGACTATTGGGATGGCCTGCCGGGCGAGGTTCAGGATGTGCTGAAAGAGGTGGCCGTGCTCTACCGCGACCACGTGGCTGGCATCGCCATGGACCGTGCCGCCGCAAGCCGCGATGCCTTTATCGCCGCCGGTGGTACCATCGTGGAGATGGATCCGGCAGAACGCGAGGCCTGGGTCAAAGCGATCCCTGACATTGCCGCCGAATGGGCCAATGGCCTGGATGACAGGGGCGAGCCAGGCACCGAAATGCTGGCCGCGTACCTCGCCAAGCTGAGAGACGCGGGATACGAGGGCGTGCGCGACTGGTCCGCCCCCGTGATGAACTGACCTAGGGGCGGGCAGCGCGATGAAGCAGGCGTTGGCCGCCTTGAACAAACTTGCCGACGGCATCGCGATCAGCGCGAATGCCGTCGGCACGCTCGTGGTTCTGGCCCTTGTGCTGGTGGTCAACTACGACATGGGCGCGCGCAACCTGTTCAACGCGCCCTTCAACGGCGCGGTCGAGGTCGTGCAGTTCTCCATGGTCCTGATTGTCTTCCTGCAGCTGCCGGACGTCGTGCGCGTCAACCGGCTGACGCGATCCGACGGGTTCCTCGTGGTCGTCGGCGGGCGGCATCCCGGCCTGGCGCGTTGGCTGCGCCGGGCAATCAACATGATCTCGGCGATCTTCATGACTCTGATCGCGATCACCATTTTCCCGGAATTCCTCAAGATGTGGGAGACGGGCGACTTTTTCGGCATTCCCGGCGTGTTCACGGCACCGTGGTGGCCGGTCAAGCTGACGATTTTCGCCAGTGCGGTGCTGGCAGCGCTGATCTTCGTGTTGAAGGTCTTAGGTGCTTCCCCTGACGAGGCCAGGCATACGCCTCGCCAGGAAGACGCGATATGAGCCCCGTCGAAATCGGCCTCTACTCGGTCCTCGCAATCATCGTCCTGGTCTATCTCGGACTGTACATTCCCATTGCCCTCGGCGTCGTCAGCTTCGTCTCGATCTGGCTGATGCGGGACAACTTCACGCTTGCGATGAACCTGTTGAAGATCGCCGTGGGCGACAGCGTGATGGAATACACCTTTGCCACGGTGCCGCTCTTTACCTTCATGGGCCTCGTCGTCAGCAAGGCGGGGCTGGGCGCGGACATCTACAAGGTGATGAATTACGGCTTCCGAAGGGTGAAAGGCGGGATCGGCATGGCGACCGTGGGCGCGAATGCCGTATTTGCCGCCGTCACGGGGTCTTCGATCGCCAGCGCATCGGTCTTTGCCAAGGTCTCGGTGCCACAGATGTTGCACTACGACTACAACCCGCGCTTTGCCGTCGGCGTCGTGGCGGGATCGTCGGTGCTCGGCATGATCATCCCGCCTTCAGCGATGCTGATCATCTACTCATTCGTGGCCGAGCAGTCGGTCGGCGACATGTTCCTGGCCGGAATCGTGCCGGGCATCCTTCTGGCCATCGCCTATGTCGGCGCGATCTTCGCAATGGGCCGACTGACACCCGGCTTCGTCGGCGGTCGGTCCGGCGAAGACCTGGAACCTTTGAGCTGGGGCGAGATCGCAGAAAAGACCCTGCCCATTCTGGGGCTGATCCTGGTGGTGCTGGGCGGCATATATACAGGCTGGCTGACTCCGGTCGAGGCGGGGGCCGCAGGCGCCCTGCTGGGGCTTGTCATCGCCGTCGTCCGCCGCCGCATGACGCTGCGCGGTTTCTGGGAGGCGCTGCTGGAAACCGGTCACATCACCGCCGCGATCCTGTTCCTGATTACCGCCGCCTCCATCTATTCCCGGATGTTGGGGCTTGCCGGCTTGCCAAACGAGCTGGGAGACATCCTGAACGAAACCCAGCTCGGATTTGTCTGGATCATGGTGATCTATGTGGCGCTGATGATCTTTCTCGGTACGCTTCTGGACACCGCCTCGATCATACTGATCATGGTGCCGCTCTTCCTGCCGATTGTCGAGCCAATGGGCCTGTCGCTGGTCTGGTTCGGAATCATTACGGTCGTCGGCGCAGAGATCGGGCTTCTGACCCCGCCGCTAGGCATTTCCTGCTTCGTCATAAAGGCGACGCTGGACGATGACCGCATTAAGCTGAAGGACGTGTTCCTTGGCGCGATTCCTTTTGCCTTCGTCATGTTGATCGTACTGATCGTTCTGATACGTTTCCCGGCACTCAGCCTCGCAATTCTGAACTAAAGGGCCCGACCCCATGCGCAAGCTCACGCAGGACAACATCACCGACGTGTTCCTAAGCTACTGCGGCAAGGACACTGACCCTCGCATGCGCGAGATCATGGCAAGCCTCGCCAAGCACCTGCACGCCTTTGCCAAGGAGGTGCGCCTCACGCATGCCGAGTGGCAAACAGGCATTGAATTCATGGAACGCATGACCGAATTCACCGACGCGGAACGCCACGAGTTCGTGCTGCTGTCGGACGTGCTCGGCCTCTCGTCGCTCGTGGACATGATCAATTCGGTGCCTGAGGGGACTTCCTCCAGCGTGCTTGGGCCATTCCACATTTCCGGCGCGCCAGACATCCCCTTCGGCCATGACATGAAACGGCACTACGAGGGACCGATCCTGCTGGCCCGCGGTCGCATAACCGACCAGGACGCCAACCCGATCGAAGGTGCCAAGCTGGACATCTGGCAGACCGCACCGAACGGGCTGTATTCCAGCCAGGATCCTGAGCAGGACACCTACAGCTTTCACGGCATCCAGACCACCGGCGCTGACGGGTGCTATGGCTTCACCACCGTCAAGCCGGTCAGCTACACCGTGCCCAGCGATGGCCCCGTGGGCGACATCCTCAATGCAGTCGACCGACATCCTTGGCGGCCTTCGCACCTGCACTACATCGTCACCGCCCCGGGCTACCGCCAGCTGGTCACGGAGATATTTCCCGAAGACGATCCCTATCTCGACGAAGACACCGTCTTCGGCGTGCGCGAAGATCTGGTCATGAAATACGTCGAACTTCCGCCGGACACGTTTCCTGAAGGCTTCGACCTGTCAGGCAAGGTGTCCGAGCCCTACCTCGTCGCGGACTTCGATCTCAAGCTGGTCCGCGAAGCCTGACACGCTGGGGCGTGTCTGCTCAGTCGACCTGCTCTGCCAGGAACGCGCCGGTCTTGCGATAATGGTCCATCAGGCTGGTGCAGGCCATGTCCGTGTCCCGGCTGACCGCCGCGTCAAGGATGGCACGATGCTCTGCCTCGACATTGCGGCGCGAGTAGGATTTCGCCCGTCCCGCCAGGTACCTGTAGCGCACGTTCAGATCGTATAGCTGGCTGCAAAAGCGCAGAAGGATCGGGGATCCGCAGGCCGCAAGCAGCGCCATGTGAAATCGCTTGTGATGCACCTCGTAGGCGTCGACATCGTTCCGGTCCGCCTTGTTCATGTGATGATGCGCCAGCACCAGCGCGTCTTCCCAAACGGTGTCGGTATTGGCCAAGCTGTCGCGCAGAGCGAGTTCCTCGAGATTGCAGCGCAGGTTCAGGATCTCCTGGAACTGCACCCGGCTGGTTGCAGCCACGCGAAACCCGCGCTGGTCCAGCCGATCAACAAGCTGATCGGACGTCAGAAGGCTGAGCGCCTCGCGAACGGGAGATGCCCCGGTATCGAGCGCGACCTTGAGGGCGTCGATCTTCAAGCGCTCGCCCGGCGGGATTTGCCCCGTGATGATGTCATTCCGGAGCGTGAGATAGACACGCCGTGTCGAGGATTGCGGCGACGCCGTGTCTTCAATGAGCTTGTCCATGGGATAAGATTGCCATCATCTGTCGGGAAAAACAAATTTTATCGTTTTTTCGCAGCCGTCGACTTTCGGCTCAAGTGAAGCCAGCTTAGCCAAAACAGCAATTTGACCCCGGAATTTGTCGGAAAGGTCTCAAAAGCACCCGAAATTCAGGAATTCGGCATGTCGATCCGGAAACCGCCTCGGCCCCGACCGTCAGAAAAAGTGGTTTTTTCTTTTGGAACAAAAGAAAAATGGGTATAGTGTCGTTGCTCAGATTGTCCATGATTTCCTTGGGGGAACCGATGCGCGAAACTCATTTCGAAGACGGCAAATGGTGGGTCAGCCCCTACAACTTCGTGCCCGAAGTTCGCAAGGACTTGAACCTGCCCCCCAAGGTCGAGATCCATGACGCGACGCTGCGAGACGGCGAGCAGACACCAGGTGTCGTATTTTCCATTGATGACAAGGTCCGCATCGCCAGCAAGATGGACGAAATCGGCGTCGACCGGATCGAAGCCGGCATGCCGGCAGTGTCACCGCAGGATGCCGAAGCCATAAAGGAGATCTCGAAGCTGGGTCTGAAATCCAGGATCTACACCTTCGCCCGCGCCCTCAAGGCCGATATCGACATGGCGCTTGAGTGCGGCGCACAGGGGGTCATCATCGAGGTGCCAATCGGCTATCCGAAGCTTGTCACCCAGTTCGGCTGGACTTGGGAGGACGTCTTCAAGAAGAGTCGCGACGTGATCAACTACGCTCGCGAACAGGGCCTGCACGCGGTGTTCTTCCCCTACGACACCACGCGCGCACGACCGGAAGACCTGACCCGCCTCTGCAACGCGATCATGGCGGAATCGCCACCCGACGCGATCGGCATCGTCGACACCATGGGATGCGCAACGCCCGAGGCGATCAAGTACATGGTGCATTGGGTCAAGGGAATGACGAGACTGCCGATCGAGATACATACCCATAACGATTTCGGAATGGGCGTAGCGACAGAGCTTGCGGCCGTGACAGCCGGCGCCGAATGCGTTCATAGCTGCGGCAACGGGTTGGGCGAACGCACAGGCAATGCGGCCCTTGAAGAGCTGATCCTGGGCCTCGACCTGCTGTACGGGTACGAGTTGGGGTACAAGCTGGACAAGCTGCCCGAGCTTGGCGCGATGCTGTCCGAGCTTTCCAACGTTCCGATTGCCCGCAACAAGCCCATCCTTGGCCACGGCAATTTCATTCGCGAAAGCGGAATCGGCATTCAGTACGTGATGCACGATCCGTTGGTGATGTTCGGCACCCATCCCGCCCTGACTGGCCGCACGGGCGAGGTGGTCCTTGGCAAGAAGAGCGGCAAGGCCTCGATCATCTACAAGTTGGAAGAGTTGGGGATGGAGGCGTTGGCCGACGATCAGGCAGCAGAGGTGCTGACCCGTGTCAAGACCATGGGCATCAAGAAACGCGACATGCTCAGCGACGAAGAATTCCGCAGCATCGTCGAAGACGTGCGAGCCAAGGACGCCGCCTGAGCACCCTGCACGCCTCGTGAAGAGCCGACCCGAGGAGTCGGCTTGGCGACCGGTTGGCGGTCACGGATCTTCAAGACACCGCGAATGGTTCTCCTTGAATGAAGGCGGCAATGTCTGCTGTCACAACTCTTCGGTTTCGGTACCTTGCAGCCGAACGCCTGCCGCGCTCACGTGAGTGCCGTCACTGTCGATCGTGGCAAGGTCGCAAAACAGTTCGATGCGGTGGCCGTCGGGGTCGAGAATGTAGACAGCCTCGTTTTCGCCCCAACTCCCGTCACCGCCAGGCTGCACGAACGAATGCAGTATCGGCCCCCGAACGACTTCTGCGCCTTCCGTGCGAATGCGGTCCAGAAGCGCCAACCAATCGTCTCGATTGTCGCATTCAAATGCGGCATGGTGGAAATTCGGAGGGCCGTCTAAGTCCGCCTCGGGAAGCGGCTTCATTCGGTAGGTCTTCTTCGGATTGTGGACAAGGACAATCTCGTGGTGGACATTGGCGAGGCGCATGAAAGTCAGTTCGACAGGAATGCCATCCACCTCGAATGCAGCATGACGCTCGGTGAGCTTGAAACCGAGAACCCGCCGATACCATTCGATGGAGCGATCCGTATCGCTGACTTCTATGGCGATATGCTGCATTCTGGCAGGTCTTGGTCGACTCATGAACGGTTCTCTCAATTGACGGCGATGTGCAAGTGCCGGATCTCCCTGAATCGCATACGTGCAGCGATTTCGGGCGGCGCCATGAGCTGCAAACCGGGAAAACGACCAAAGAGCTTCCGGAAGGCGATCGCGGCTTCCATCCGCGCAAGCGAGTTTCCGGCACAGATGTGAACTCCAAGACCGAAGCTCAGATGCCGGTTGGGTCGGCGTGCTATGTCGAAGCGATCAGGATCGGGAAACTGCCGCGGATCGCGGTTCGCGGCCGCGACGATCATGTGAACCGTCGTCCCTGCCGGCATGGGCAATCCGCCTATTTCTGTATCCTTGGTCGATCGGCGATTGTTGATCTGGATGGGCGCCTGGTAGCGCAAGACCTCTTCCACCATTGAGGCGACCAAACCCGGGTTCTCCGCCAGACGGCGGATCTCCCCAGGAGAACGCAACATCTCGTGCACGCCGTGCGACAGCATGTTCGTTGATGTTTCATGGCCGGCATTCAACATGAAGATGCATTGATGAAGAAGCTCCAGCTCAGTCAGTCTTTCGCCGTCGGCCTCTGCATCCGCGAGAACGGTCAATACCTCGGTTGGCGATGCTTCGTCCGGGAATGATCGACGGTGGCGGATCAGGTCACGGAGATACTGCTTGAATTCGATGACGGCCCGGTTGCCGTCTGCGTGTTGTTCGGTGGTCAGCATCGGCTCGAGCGCAGTGAGAATGGCCAGGGCCCAGCCCCGGATCATGTCGCGATCACAGCCAGGAACGCCAAGCATGTCGCAAACGACCTCAATGGGCAGCTTGAAGGAAAACTCCTCCACCATGTCCATCTCGCCAGTGTCCTCCAGGTGGTCGAGATACGTGTCCACCAGACGCGCAATGCGCGGTTCAAAGGCCGTGAGCGCCCGGCGCGTGAACGCAAACTGAAAGAGCTTGCGTATGCGGGTATGGTTCGGAGCGTCCGTGAACACGACCGAGGTTGTATGGTGTTCGTACAGCGGCGCAGCGTTGCCGAATTTCGGTGCGAAATCGGCCTTCTTTTCCGAGGACCAAGTGTCGGGATCCCTATAGGCTGCTACACAGTCGTCATACCTGGTAACGACGAATGTTCCGTCGGAATTGCGGTGTATGGGCGAACACTCGCGCAACGCGGCAAGATAGCGATACGGGTCGGCGAAATAGTCCGAAGGTACGTCCAGAAGATCAAATTCGGTGACGTCGGGATGAGGACTCATGCCTTGTTCGCCTGTGCTGCCGAACCCGTTCATCACGGCTCGCCGGGCAGGTTACACTTTAGGAACTTCATTGAAACCCCTGCATGGCTGCTTGCCGGCAAACCCAGCTGGGGAGATCGGCTGCAGGATTGTCGCGGCAATTCAATTAGCCGCCACTTGGCCGGGCTCCGGCGACGGCAATGCCAGCGCCGCAATTGCCTCTACTTCCCCTTCGGTCTTCGCACTGGCCGCAATGTATCGATCAGGTCGGAGCAGCAACGCGATCGTGTCGAGACCTGCGAGCGTGGCCGCCAGGGCGGAATCGTCCGAGCACTCGACGACCGGAACTGTCGCAGGGACATTGCGGGACAGTTCCCCCCGCACGATCAGTGCCGGACTGAACCCGACCACATCGTCCAGCAAACGCCCGTCCCCAAGCACCGGCTGCGGAAACAACCGTCCCTTGTGCGGCGTATCTATGGAAATCAGGCCACCCACGTCACTGGGACCCAACGGAGGAGAAACGGTTTCCATGCTGGCAACTCCGGTCACGTCTCGCGACCCCAGAGACAATGCCGACCCCTTGTCCAGCGTGTTGATCAACCCGCCAAGTCGCATGGCGGTCTCAATGAATGTTCGCGCATTGGGTGCGCGTTCATCCTGATAACTGTCGAGTATGTCGCAGCCGGCAGCACCTTGGACGCAGAGTGCCAGTTTCCAGGCCAGGTTCGAGGCATCGCGGATTCCCGTGCACATGCCCTGTCCCATGAAAGGCGGGGTCAAATGCGCGGCATCGCCGGCGATCATCAACCGGCCCTTTCGCCAGGTCTGCGCGACTTCGGACCGAAATGTGTAAACTGCGCATCGCTCCAGTTCCGCATCGCCCGGTTCGATCCAGGGAGCCAGAAACGACCAGATCCGTTCTTTCTCGGTGATCTGTTCGTCGGTCTCGTCATCTCGCAAGGCGATTTCCCAACGCCTCCGATTCTTCGGGCTTCGGCAATACGTCATCGGCCGGTCAGGACTGCAATACTGGATCGAGTGATCCCCGAGATCCTGCCGGTCGCCCTTCAGGAGCACGTCCACGACCAGCCAGCGTTCCTTGAACCCGAGGTCGAACATCTCCGAACCCATCACGCCGCGAACAAGTGACCGTGCCCCGTCGCAGCCGACAACATAGGACGAAGACAGATTTCGCACCCGACCATTCCGGAGGTTGCAACACGTCACGACCACATCCCGTTTCCGTACGTTGACGGACGTCGCCACCATGCTTGTCAGTACCGACACATTTGGACGCCTGGCCAATTTCTCGCGCAACAGCCTTTCCAGGTCAGGTTGGTGAAAGCGATAACTGGCATGCCACCCTTGAGGCCCAATCTCCTGCGATCGCGGCCAGTCGAGCAGGAGTTCTCCATCCGGGTCGACAAAGCGCATGCCTGGATTGACAATCACTTCTTTGCTCAAGCTCTCGGAAATCCCAGCGGACTGAAAGACCCGCATCGTTTCGCCGTCGAATTGAACCGCCCTTGGCAGGTCGTAAATCCCGGCCTCGCGATCAAGAATGATGACGCTGACTCCACATTTCGCCAAAAGGTTGGCCAATGTAGCGCCGGTCGGACCAAGACCTACAATGATCACGTCCGCATGATCGAGGCGCATGCCCGCCTGGCTGCAGTCCGTCAAGTGCATCCTGGTGCGCCGTGCGACCAAGGAAACTTAACGAACGGTTGCGTGCGCAATTCGCTTTCGGCAGCCCCTCGCCACATGTCAAGAAACGGTTTTGGACTCTTTGAAAACAGGCCAAGCTGGGATCGTCCGGTGTGTTCCTGCAGGTCAGAGCAGTACGACATGTCCCGGCCAATCAAGGCAAGGACTGGCATCAGATTCGAAACTTTCAAGTCATTTTCCTCGTTGATGATCCAAGCCGCTCGGACACTGGAAATTCCTGACAATGAAGCTAACTACAAGGCCATAAAATGCAACATTCTTTCCAATTTCCTAAAAAATCGATTTTTATATGAGTTGGCGCCTATATGCTGCTAGGACTGGATGTTTCCGTCAAATCAATCAACGAACCGCGACAACGGCCATACCGCCGACACGCATCGTGGCCACATGAGGGGAGCAGAACAATGAGCAGCATTCGCCAACTGCTGACTCTTGGGGGCGCCGCCACAGCAGTGGCGGCCGAACTTCGCAACGGGATAGCAAGCCACGGCGGCACGTATCATCCGGTCGGCCAAACGATCTTGACGCTGGTCGACAATCATGCGGGACCGTGCATGACAAGTTAGCCGCCGGGGGTGGACATAATCTCTCCCAGTGCGTCCGTTGCCCATGAGCCGGACACTGGACAAGCTCCGTGCCAGTGGCGTGCCGGGCATCGCCTTTGCCATCGGGCGAGTCCACGTGATGCACGTCTCTGGCCTCCTTGTCCTCCCAACCCGCGGCATCCGAGTCATTCACCTGATGATTATGCCGTCGTTGCTGTTCCTGATCCAACCCAGCATCGATTGCCTGTAAAAGTCGCTGGCCGACCGCTATACCCAATTTGCACAGGTCGACGATGCCTGATCCGGACCGCGCGGCCCGTTGAACAAGCACAGGAGTCCACTAATGGCACGAGAATTCCGCCGGGTCGTGACCGGCCATGACGAGAATGGCAAAGCGATCATCGTCAGCGACACGACTGCCACGCAGTTTCTTGAACGCCCTAGCAGGCCCGGGGTCCGGCTGACGAACTTTTGGATCGAACGCGGCAGCCCCGCCGAATACGACGGTCCGACAGAGACCTGCACCGGCGACTTCGTCCTGCATCCGCCGCCGACGGGCAGTACGTTTCGCTGCGTCGAATTCCTGCCCGAAGACCCTGACGTCCTGAAGACTCTCGACGGAAAGGCCGCCTTTGGGGAAATGGGCGCCAGCGCCAATGTCGTTGACGGTGGCCGGCATCCCTTCATGCATCGGACCGACTCGCTGGACTATGCCATCGTGCTCACCGGCGAGATCTGGATGGTAATGGACGACGAAGCGGACGACCGTCTGTTGAAGGCCGGTGACGTGCTGATCCAGCGCGGCAACAACCACGCCTGGTCAAACCGAGGTACCGAGCCGTGCGTCATCGCTTTCGTGCTGATTGATGGCGTCACCCAGCGCGGTGCGCCGAAAGGCCGGCAAAAGGGCATTCCGCGACACGGCTGAACTTGGCCATCCCGCCCTGGGCATCCTCGAAAATCCTGACCCGGTTTGCAATCCGCATGCATTACCGACCGATTGCTGTGACGAAGCGCGTACGTGACGACGCTCTCTGCAGTCGACACGCCGGCCCCATCGCAGACGGTTGCCTGGGCATCTGATTGCAAGTCGCCGCAGCGCCAGCCGGGAACTCCTTCCACCGGCCACGCTGGCTGCCAAACGTCTGAAGGCGAAGGGCTGCCTGAGCGCGCTTGCTATCGGACGGTCTGTCGCTTCGAGGCGAACGCCTGCCGCAGCTCTTATTACGTTGGCTGTGATCTGTGTGCCGATTGGTACGGCCCTTGAAGCTCGTGCCATCGAATGATTCGTCTCAACATCCATCGCATTTCTCGGCCTTAGAAGGCTCAAGGACCAATCAGGCTTCGTGATCATGTTCCCTGACTGCGGCCCATTGGCTCATCGCTGGGTTCGATACAGGCACACCTGTCCCGTCGACGAATCAGGTGCGATCTTTCCGGTGAAGACGGGGGTGCCAGCCGAGAAGGTCGCGACGGATGCCTCCTTAGCAGCCGGCATTGGAGCCGTCAGAGCATTCAAGGCGTGCCACATCGACAAACGCGAACTGATGTGTGCCTGCGTCGGTGGAAACAGCAACAATTCCCCGAGATACATGTCGTTGGCCGAAAGTCCAATGACGGTCAGCTTGACGACATGGATGCTCACAAAGGCGTCAGGCCACCTTGCTTGACCTTCCACCTGCTGGAAACTCTAGAGATGGCCAAGGACACAACGGATGATCATATGCTGGTGGTACAAATTCTCTTCGGTCTCACCGGGATCCGCGGATGGGTACACGGGTTCGCTACTGGGCCAGACGAGGAGATTGAGTCTCCTGATGAACCGATCACGTCGCTCTCAAGCATCACTGTAAAGAAACCCATTTCTTCCAGCAGTCAGGTCGGGAAGGCTGTGTTTGACACCAGGTGTTCAGCTTCCGACGGGGTGAACGTCTTCGAGCTGGAGGATGTCGCCCATCCGCTGGATCACGATGGCTACGAGCTGTCGCACCACGGCGATGAGTCCCTTCAACGGGCATTGACATTTGGAGTTCGGCGACGTCGCTGGCCGATTGCGTGCATTCCGGCAGTCAGAGTCATCACTTTCAGAGGTGTCGCCATGAACGTTGCCCATGTCCGCAAGTTGCGGCAGTCGAGTGGCATCAACTGAATTTGAGGAAACAGGCATGAACAAACGATGCATCGCAGCGGGAGTGATCTTCGCTACAGCGACCGCCGCCTTGGCACATCAGGGCGTAGAAAATCCGGCTGTCAAAGCCAGAATGCATGGCATGAAAGCAATCGCCGAAAACTTGAAAATCCTTGGGATGATGGCGAGAGGAGCGACGGCGTTCGATGCGGAAGCTGCCAGGGGTGCGGCTGCAGCCATCGCAACCCATGCCTCCACCGTGCCGGGACTGTTCGAAGCAAACGAGACTGATCCAATGTCGGAAGCCAGGCCGGCCATATGGACCAGCTTCGAGGACTTCAGCGCGAAGGCGTCCGAGCTTGAGAGCATTGCGGCTGGGCTATCAGCTTCCATCACGACCCCGGAAGATCTCGGACCGGCAATGGGCAGCCTAGGTGCGAGTTGCAAGTCCTGTCACTCGATCTATCGTGATTAGACATGCATCTATCGAGACGAACATTCCTTGCTTCAACCGCTGCAGCCTTCGTCCCTGCATGGGGCATGGCCAGCACAACAAGGCTCACCGCTGAGCCTGTCGTTGCGCAATTGCTGCCGGAAGGATCAGGCAGCACCCCTTCGTTCGGCTTCAACGGGGGCACGCCAGGTCCGGTTCTTCGAGTCAAGCAGGGCGACGAACTCGTTGTGAATTTCGAAAACCGAACCGGTGAGCCGTCGTCGGTCCACTGGCACGGAATCCGGATCGACAACTCTATGGACGGAGTGCCAGAGCTCACGCAAGATGCAGTCCCTGACGGGGGAGACTTTCAATATCGATTCGTGACGCCCGACGCAGGAACCTTCTGGTACCACTCGCACAGCCGCTCCTGGGAACAGGTCGCACGGGGGCTCTACGGACCGCTGATCGTGGAGGAAAGGGCTCCACCGGACGTTGATGCAGACATCATCGTCATGATCGACGACTGGTGGATGGAGAAAGACGGGAAACTTCGCGACGACTTCAATTCGATGTTCCATTTTTCCCACGGGGGTCGCTTGGGGAACTACGCGAAGGCAATTGTCTCACAATCCGCCGTACTTGAGGGCGACCGCGTCCGGCTCCGGTTGATCAACACTTCCAATGCTCGGGTGTTTCCCATCGACATTGACGGCGTTGAGGGAAACCTTGTCGCTCTGGACGGAATGCCGCTCAAGGCAATGCGACCCATCGACACGATCCACCTTGCGCCGGCACAACGTGCAGACATCATCGCTGACGTTATCGGTGATATCGACTTCAGCTTCTGGACCGGCCAAGAGCATTATCCGTTGGCGACCATCAACGCTGAAGGATCAAACCCTGCCACGCGAACATTTCCGATTGCCCCGCTACCGCCGAACAATGTTGCGGCGACCAACGGCGATGCAGACATGCATGTGACCTTGAGGATGCAGGGTGGGGCCATGGGAGGACGGCACCCCGGCGATGACATTTGGTCCTTCAACGGGACGTCAGGCTTGCAGGAAAGTCCTTGGCTGAATTTGCAACGGGGAACGGTTGTGAGAATGACCTTGGTGAACGATACGTCTTTCCCGCACGGAATTCACCTCCATGGCCATCATTTCTACGAGATGGACGGCGAGACATCATTGTGGCCGCTTCGCGATACGTCGCTGGTCGACGCCAGGAGTGGCCGAGACATCCTTTGTGTCTTCAACAATCCCGGCAAGTGGCTGTTGCACTGCCATACGCTAGGACATTCTGTCACCGGCCTGAAAACTTGGGTGGAGATTGCGTGAACAAGCTTGCCGTCGTCTTGGGGCTCTTTGTTTGCCCCACCGTCGTCATGGCGGGTCATGAGCTCGACAGTCGGGACATCGGTGGAGGAAAGGTGCTCTACAACAAACACTGCGCCTCCTGCCACGGTGCAAACCTTGAAGGGCAACCGAACTGGCAGTCTTTGAACGACGACGGCACCCTCCCTGCCCCGCCACATGATGAGACCGGGCATACGTGGCACCACGACAACCAGCTGCTCTATGACTATACGGCATTAGGCGGAGAAGGTGCGTTGGCCGAAAGAGGGATTACAAACTTCAAGAGCGCCATGCCAGGCTTCGCGGATGTCATAACTGAAGAGGAAATCTGGAATATCCTCGCCTACATTCGGTCTACCTGGTCCAAACGCGTTCAGAAAGTTCAGGCGAGCAGGAATCGGCCGCATCAGTGATTTTGCCTGGACGGCAATCTGTACTGGCCGCGCCCTGGATTCTCTATCCGTCCCGCGCGAACCAGCGTTCGGAGGGCCCGATACGTGGCCTCGTGGGAAAGGGCGATGCGCCTGGAGAGCATGATCACCGTGCCCTCATGTAGCCCGGCGACAATCGCGGCGTAGACACGTTCGTCCGCAGATTTGATCGAGATGATCTCCAAGACTTGTCGATAAGACTGCACCTGGCGTGCCATGACCCGGTTGTACGCCGTGGAGAAATCCGGGTTGGCAAAGCCCGACAGAAGAACTGAATTTGGAATCTTCGCGATTTCACCAGACATCACCACCGTTGCATCACAATGATATCGGTCTGTGAACACTGAAGCTTCGGCGAATGATCGACCTGGTTTAGCTGCGTGGATCGTAATTGGTTCGCCACTTGGCCCGACGCGCTCCATTCGGACCTCGGCGCCAAGCGAGACAAACATCCCGCTCGTCGGCTCCCCCTCACGGAACAGCACCTCGCCTCGTCTCGAAAGTCGAATTCTGACCTCTTTGGCAGGCAGCATGCAGAATGGATCAGGCAGCATATGATTTCGATCATATCCTTTACCTTGAGCGAGCGATAGTCGTGAAGCACGAAACAGGAGAACCAAATGCATCGCTACGTCACCCTCGCCGCCTTGGTCTTCATGAGCCCCGTCCAGGCTCAAAATGCTCACAATACCACTGAACCGACGGAAGCGGGTCAGTCAGCATTTGCCGCATTGGCTGAGATCGTCGACATGCTTCGCCAGAACCCTCGCACCTACTGGAAGAAGGTGAACATTCCGGCTTTGCAACTGCACCTTGTAGACATGAACCTCTTGGCGACAGAGGCAAAGTCAAAATCCGAGATCGTCGGTGGCTCGGTGAAATTCAAGGTCACTGGCAACCCTCGTGTTGTCGAGGCCTTGCACCGGATGGTGCCCGCTCACGCGCCTTTTCTCGATGCTGAGACGGGTTGGAGCACAAATGTCACAGAGGAAGAATTCGGTGTGACCGTCAGCGTTCGAGGGGACGTGGAAATCATCGCTGCGTTGGGATTCCATGGCCTGATGACAATTGGAGCCCACCACCAAGGACATCACCTAGGGATTGCGACCGGTTCGATGGCTCATCATTGACCGGTGGCAGTTGATGGCATGGCACGTTGAGTTGCTGTGCGCCCACCGCTGTGCCGTGGCAAGGAGGTTTACAAAGGCGATAGCTCGAGCCCGACACCCCTTGAAGCTTCGCCCAACAGACAGCGCGAGAAGAAGTGCACCCTGAAAAGTTGCGGACACCATTGCGGAAAATTCCAAGGGAAGGCGTGAGAGGACCAGCCTTGTTGGTCGGAGTGGCGAGATTCGAACTCACGACCCCTGCCTCCCGAAGACAGTGCTCTACCAGGCTGAGCTACACTCCGACGAATGGCGGGATTACTCCGCTTCACGTGACTTTGCAAGGGCCTCGTGGCCCGGCGGCACGCGTTCGGTCCGAGCCCGCAGCATGGCGCCGATATTCGGAGAGGTGGCCGTGCCGGGCCGGGTTCGGGTACGCAGGACCGGCGTGTTTTCCGAGCGACCACCCAGGCTTTCCCGGATCACGACATAGACGCCGGAAGCGATGATCACGACAGCACCCAATCCCGTCATGAGATCAGGCACTTCGGCAAAGAACAGCAATCCCAAGCCGGCACCCCAGATGATCTGCGAATACTGAATCGGCGCAACTGTCGCCGCGTCCCCATGCTTGTAGGCGGCAATTATGCAAAGCCCGCCACCGTAACCGAGAATCGCGACCAGGGCGAAGAGCCCCACGTGTTCGACCGGCACGGGGCGGTAGACGAAGGGCAGGATCGCGCCCATCAACACGACATTTGTCATCATCGGATAGAGCATGAGCACTGCGGCACGCTCCTCGCGTCCGACCTTCCGAGTGATGACCGAGACAAGCGCGCTTCCAGCCGCAGCGGTGAGTGCTGCAACATGTCCAGCAGTGAGCGGCTCGACGCCAGGGCGCAAGACAATTAGCACGCCTGCAAGACCGAGCAGGACGGCAGCCCAACGATGAACACCCACTCGTTCGCCCAGCACTGGGATGGACATGATGGTGATCAGAAACGGGGCAGCAAAGATGAATGCGTACACTTGGGCAATCGGAAGGACCGTAAACGCAAAGATTGCGGAAGCGGCGGTTACGACAGCCGCAGCCGTTCGCAAGGCCACCCAACCCGGATTGTGCGGCCTGAGCGTACCCACTTCCCTGTCGCGCAGAAGCAAGAGCGTGGCAAAGGGGAAACTGAGCAGGACGCTGAAGAACAGGATCTGGAACGCGGCGTAGCCGCCACCAAGGAACTTGATTACGGCGTCATGCGTCGAAAACGCCGCAAAGCCCAGTATTGCGAAAAGGACTCCGCGGAGGTTGGCCTGCCGTGCCTCGCTCAAAGGCTGGCACTCAGCTTGGCGATCACCGCATCTCCCATCTCGGAAGTGGAAACCGGCGATCCGCCCTCAGGTCCCATGAGGTCGGGCGTACGGAGCCCGTCAGCCAGGACTGCCTCGACTGCCCGTTCAAGACGGGTCGCCTCGTCGCCCCTGTCAAAACTGTAGCGGAGAGCCATCGCGAAGCTCAGGATGCAGGCAATGGGATTGGCCTTGCCCTGCCCCGCAATGTCCGGGGCAGAACCATGCACCGGTTCGTAGAGCGCCTTGGGGCGGCCGCTCTCCATCTCAGCCCCTAACGATGCCGAAGGCAGCATTCCGAGCGAACCGGTGAGCATCGCCGCAAGGTCCGACAGAAGGTCACCGAACAGGTTGTCAGTCACGATGACGTCGAATTGCTTGGGCCAGCGCGTCAATTGCATCGCTCCGGCATCGGCATACATGTGGCTGAGTTCGACATCGGAATACTCTGCGGCATGAACCTCGGTCACGACCTCGCGCCATAGCACGCCCGACTCCATCACGTTGGCCTTTTCCATTGAGCACACTTGGCCGGATCTCTTCCGTGCCAGTTCAAACGCGGAGCGGGCAACACGCACGATCTCGCTTTCCGTGTAGCGTTGCGTGTTGATGCCAACGCGCTCGTTGCCTTCCTTCACGATGCCGCGCGGTTCGCCGAAATAGACGCCCGACGTCAGTTCACGGACGATCATTATGTCGAGGCCACCAACGACATCCGCCTTCAGGGAGGAGAATTCCGCCAATGCGTCAAAGCACTGCGCAGGGCGCAGATTGGCATAGAGATCCATCTCCTTGCGCAACCTCAAGAGCCCCCGCTCCGGCTTCAGCTGAAAGTCAAGTTCGTCGTACCTTGGACCGCCAACGGCCCCCAGGAGCACGGCGTCAACCGCCTGCGCCTTCTCCATGGTGGCATCCGCCAGCGGCACGCCGTGGACGTCATAGGCGGCGCCGCCCACCAGATCCTCGCCGACGTCAAAGGTCAGGGCGCGATTCGATCCGAACCAGTCTATGACTTTTCGGACTTCTGCCATGACTTCGGGACCGATGCCGTCGCCGGGAAGAATGAGAATCGATGGGTTGCTCATCGCGATGCCCTCTTTGAACTGGACGCGTGCCGCCTAACGCGGCTCAAATCCGGCGTCAACAAGCGCCGCGCCCAATCCATCGAGACATCAGGCAAGGCCTGCGGCAGAGACGCAGGCATCTTCGTCACTGGCAATTTGGAACCTTTGGCAACCTGCTCTGGCGATTGGCATCTTCGCAACGGGTTGAACTGCCAAGCTCACCAATCGATCGAACGCTTGTCCCTGAAGAACCCGCCAGTTGGACCATTCTCGTCAAGCGTTGCCAGCCAGATTGCCGTCTCCGCGCCTTCCTCTGGTGACCGGCTGGCGTTCGCACCACCCATGCGCGTGCGAACCCATCCTGGACACATGGAGTTCACCTTCACTGAATTTGGCAATGTCCGTGCCGCAGATACCGTCAGGGCGTTGAGTGCGGCCTTTGCGACACCGTACGCACCGGGCCCTGCGACACCATCCGAAAACGCGCCCCATCCAGAAGACAAGTTGACGACACGGCCATAGCGTTGCGAAACCATGTGCGGGGTCAGGTGATGCATGAGAAGGAGCGGGCCTCGAACCATGACGTTCATGCAGTCCGCGAAGTCGTCCGGATCGTCCAGAACGCCGCCGGAACCCAGAATGCCTGCGTTGTTGACAAGTATGTCGACAGGACCAGGACCATTTTATTGTCGGTTCTGGAGCGTTGAAGTGGCAAGGAACGGGCATGCCTGAGGCGAACCGGGTTCTCTTCGCGCCGGTTTCAGTGGCCGTTTCTGGTGATCAGGGCTGTCCAGGCACGCTCTTCGGGGTGTT
>JAJDVJ010000131.1 GCA_022826205.1 Silicimonas sp.
CATTGAAGAGGCGGCAGTTACACTCGGCACCCCGCCATCACGTGTTTTCACCAAGGTGCTGGTGCCGTCATTTCGCCCAACCCTGATCTCAGTCACCTTGACGATGTTCGTCTACCTCTTGGGCGTCTTCGTCATGCCAACGATGCTTGGGCGACCCAAAGATTGGACGATGACGGTGATTATCAGCGACAAGGCTATGGGTGACGCAAACCTGCCTCTGGGCGCGGCACTGGCGGTCGTCATGTTGGTCGTCACGGCGATCACTCTGGCGGTCGCGTTGCTGGCTGAACGTCATGGTCAGAGATGACGTATCGGGCTTCTATCATATTCCTGACTTTGGTCGCACTGTTCCTGATTGCGCCCTTTGTTGTCGTAACAGGCGTTTCGTTCGGGGCCTCCAATACGATTGCCTTCCCGCCCAAGGCGATTTCGTTTCGATGGTATCAAACACTCATCACCGAACCCGACTGGCTGAAGGCCATTGGACTGTCGCTCTTGATTGCTGCAGTTGCCGCAACTATTTCGGTCGCAATCGCGCTTGCCGCAAACTACGCGCTCTGGCGGACCGGATCCGGGTTTTCGAAGTTTGTTTTCGCACTCGGCATTGGCCCGTTTTTGCTGCCCCCGATCATCCTGGCCCTGGGCGCCAGCCTATTCTGGGCAGAGGTCGGTTGGTACGGCCGGATGGAGGCCACCATCGTGTCCCATGGCGTGTTTTTCGTCACGATTCCCTTGGTGGTCATCGCCCGCGGTTTTGCCAGCCTGACAAGGGAAGTGATCGAGGCCGCACGCATGATGGGCGCAACGGAAACGCAGGTGTTTCGCACCGTCGTTCTGCCGCTCATCACACCCTATCTGATCACCGGATTTGCGCTTGTCGCGATCATCAGCGTCAATGAATACCTGATCGCCAACATGATCGCCGGGTTCGTTGTCGAAACTCTTCCAATCAAGATATTCAACAACGTGCGCTACGGCTATTCGCCTGTCGTCGCCTCAGCCTCGATGTTGTTTGTCGCGATTACCGTCACCGCCCTTTTGATCTTGGCGCGGCTAACAGATCTGATCGGCCTGCTTGGTGCTTCTAAAGAGGATTGAGATGAGAGAACTTAGTCATCAAGATCTGAAGGACATTCTGAATGGCGCCGTAATCCTAGGTGCAGGTGGCGGCGGTGATTTGGCCCAAGGTCTGGACCTGATCCAAACCGCATTGGATGCGGGCAAAAGCTTTCGCATGGTTTCCATCGACGAGGTCCCAGACAACGCTGTGATTTGCACGCCATACATGATCGGTGCGGTCTCGGCCCTCAGCCCTGAGCAAGAGCGCCAATACAGCCGTCTTCCCAAGGGGCAAAAGCACCCAATTCTTGTGGCATATGAGGAATTCCAGAAATATCTTGGGGTGAAATTCTACGGGACAACCGCATGCGAGCTTGGCGGTTCGAACACCGCGATGGCGTTTTTTCCGGCGGTCATGAGCGACCATTACATTCTAGATGCCGACCCGGCGGGTCGTGCAGTGCCTGAAATTACGCATTCGACATATTATCTGGCAGGGCTGCCGGCCGCGCCGATCTATACCGCAAATGAATTCGGCGAAACCTTTGTCCTTGAAGGTGTGTGTGACGATCAACGGGCTGAAACAATTGTGCGCGCTTTGAGTCAGGTTAGCCGAAACGATCTGGCGGCAATTGATCATGCTTTGCCAATGCGGGAGCTTCGTAACGCGTTGATCCCTGGCACAATCTCGAAGGCCCTCGAAATTGGCAAAATTTGGCGTGAAACGCTTGAGGTCGACGGCGACGCCATTTCCGAAATCACGAGACATTCCGGAGGACTGGAAGCATTCCAAGGGCGTGTTAGATTGGCGGACTATCAAACCATAGACGGGTTTACCAAAGGTTCCCTGGTCATTGATGGACTCGGTAAATTTTCTGGTCAATCAATGCGGGTTTCTGTGAAAAATGAAAACATGGCGTGTTGGATTAACGGGCAAGTCTTCGCGACAGTGCCAGACTTGATTTGTCTTTTTGGTGCGGAATCGCAAAAACCTGTGGCAAATCCAGACTGTCAGGTCGGTCAATCGGTCAAGATTGTCCTACTTCCCGCGCCAGAAATCTTCCGCACGGCAAAGGGACTCGAAGCATTCGGACCAAGGTATGCAGGTCTGTCGACGCCCTATGCCTGGCCAGGTGAGACAAGAGAAATTTGATCCAGAATTGCCGGCTTTGTTCAGCAATGTCTCCGCGACACCGAACGCTCCTGGTACTGGACCACTGTTGAATTGATAGTGTCTATGCGGAGGTGCCAGCATGTACTCCCAATCCTTGAGATGCTGAATGCCTTCCGCAATGACAATGAACAGCACAGCACGCTTTTCCGGGTCTGGCGGCGACCGCAGGCGTTGTCCTGATGACCTCTTCCCTGCCGTCTCCGGACGGCCGCATGAGGTTGCAGGCAATGAACGCGACTGACTGGAAGACTCACATCGTTCGACTGGTGGTGTCACTGCCGGAACAAATCTACCCAATTGTGCCGAAGCAAAAAAGGGACGCTTCAGGCGCTGACACCCAGCCATGCGCCCCGCAAAAGCAGGAGGCGCCGGCGAACTGGCCGGGGTCGACCCTGATCATGATGCTGCGGATGCAGCAGATGCTCGGGCGCTCGTGCACGCCGTCGACCCCGCGGCGCCTCAAGTGGTCCAGCATTGCCGGGCTGAGGCCCAGGGTTCACGCGTGCATCGCCTTCCATCCCGTCGCGCCGCGTTGCGTAGCCGCGGTGCAGAGCGCGAGCAAGGGCTCGATGGAGTGGCGACGTCCGCCAGCTTCGCGAGATCCATTGCAGCTCCTGAATCGTTTCGGTCAGGTGCCCTCATGAACCGACGGAAGGGAATGCACATCCGGTTCAGGAAATCCCATGCAGGAAAGGCCGATCACCCACAGAAAAATCCGGCCTGCCAAACACCTGGCCTTGCGCGGCACAGGCCCGCGACCGCGCGACACGGCGTTCCTTGCAAGATGTTGTTTCAGGAGGCTGAAGCGAGGTTGCGTCCTGTCTCCAGTCCGGCTTAAGTCCGCAGGAACAGGAGAGGTCGACGTGCAAACACCGGTTCTCAGGAAGCGGATTTGGGGATGGTTCTTTTTTGACTGGGCCAGCCAGCCATACCACACGCTGCTCGTGACATTTATCTTCGGCCCGTATTTCGCCTCCGTGGCCACGCAGCACTTCATGGGGACAGGATTGCCCGAGCAGGCTGCAGATGCGCGCGCGCAGTCGCTTTGGTCACTTGGCCTGACCGTCTCAGGCCTCGTCGTGGGACTCGCCGCACCGGTCCTGGGTGCACTTGCGGATGCAGCCGGACGCCGCATGCCCTGGATCATCGTGTTTTCAGTGCTCTGCGTCCTGGGAGCAGGTTTGCTCTGGTGGGTGATGCCCGACGGATCGAACCTCACGTTCGCGATCATCGCATTCGGGATAGGCTTCATCGGGGTCGAGTTTGCACTGATATTCACCAATGCACAGCTTCCCTCCCTCGGGCCGACAAGGGACATCGGAAAGATTTCGGGATCAGGATTCGCCTTCGGCTACCTCGGTGGGCTGATCTCGCTCATCATCATGCTCACGTTGTTTGTGGAGGATGAGTCGGGGACGACATTCATCGGACTTGCACCAGCCTTCGGTCTTGATTCGGAGACCCGGGAAGGCACGCGCTTCGTCGGTCCCTTTGCCGCGATTTGGTTTACGGTCTTCATGATCCCGTACTTCCTTTGGGTGCGCGAGGAACAAACGCTGCGTCAGCGCACTCCTGTCCTCGAAACGCTCAGACACCTGCTCGACACGTTGCGCAAGTTGCCAAAGCGCCCGAGCCTTGCTTCGTTTCTGGGCGGCTCGATGCTGTATCGCGACGGCTTGAACGGGCTCTACGCCTTTGGCGGCACCTACGCGGTGCTCGTTTTGAACTGGGAAATCACACAGGTCGGAATCTTCGGGATCATCGGCGTGATCTCGGCTGCCGCCATGTCCTGGATTGGTGGCGGCCTTGACCGCCGCTTCGGGCCGAAGCCGGTCATAGCCGTCTGTATCGTCGCACTTGTCGTGGTCTGCTTCACGATCATGTCGATACGCCTTGACAGCATTTTCGGGCTGAATGTCGTGACATTTTGCGGGTCCCCCGGCACCATTTGCCAGGAACTCCCGCACATTGCCTTCATGACGTGTGGCGCTCTCATCGGTGGTTTCGGAGGCATCCTGCAAGCCGCAAGCCGCACGCTCATGGTGCGCCATACCGACCCGGACACGGCGACGGAAGCCTTCGGCCTTTACGGGCTTGCAGGGCGGGCAACATCATTTCTTGCACCCCTCCTGGTCGGGATCGTGACCGCTCTGAGCGGCAGCGTGGCCTTGGGAGTGACGCCCATAATTGCACTTTTCGCTGCAGGTGCCTTCCTGATAAAATGGACCGATCCTAACGGAGATCGAGCAAAAGAATGAACAACCGGATTCTCAAGACTTTCGCCATCGCATGCGCGCTTGCCGCTCCTGCATCCGCCGAACCGACCGCAAAGGAACTCTTCGCTGCAAAGAAGACGCCGTCGCCCGAGAGCAGTGCTCCCATCGGCAGTCATGCCCGCGGCTGCCTTGCCGGAGGGAGCCGGCTGCCCGAGACAGGGCCTACCTGGCAGGCAATGAGGCTGTCACGAAACAGGAACTGGGGGCATCCTGAACTGATCGACATGATCAAGGAGCTGACACGTTTCGCCGCGACGCAGGATGGATGGGCGGGACTATACGTGGGTGATCTCGGGCTGCCGCGGGGCGGCCCGGTGTCCGGACACCGCAGCCACCAGATCGGGCTTGACGTTGACATTTGGATGCTGCCGCCTTCGCGGCTCGACCTTTCGCGACAGGAGCGGGAGGAGCTGTCATCCATTTCGACCAGGCGAGCCAAGGGCGCTTATGTCAACGACAACTGGACGCCCCAGCACCACGCTATCTTGCGCGCCGCCGCCCAGGACGAACGTGTCGCGAGAATCTTCGTGTTTCCCGGTGCCAAGGTTCAGATGTGCAAGGACGAGACTGGCGACCGAAGGTGGTTGCGGAAAATCCGTCCGTGGTGGGGCCATCATTACCACTTCCATGTTCGGCTTACCTGCCCGGACAATGCGGCGGACTGCGTGAACCAGGCGCCACCGCCAGAGGGCGACGGATGCGCCGACGCAGAACGCTGGGTCAGTGACATCCTCAACCCGCCGCCGCCTGACCCGGACGCACCGCCTCCGAAGCCGCGCCCGGAGTACGTGCTCAGCGACCTGCCAGATCAGTGCGCTGCAACGTTGACGCAGTGATCGAGAGCTTCGCGGCAGGCAGACCGCCCGCCAAAGCCATGGACTGACACAGTCTGACTGCCGCACATGCCAGCCCGCACTCCGGGTCGCTTGACCTGCGGGCACCCGAACGGTAATGGCCCTGCGTTCCCGCCGACGGGAGCCAAGTCTCCGCAACCTTGCAAAAAACGGAATCATCACATGTCCCGCATCCTGCCTGGCATCGTCTGCATGGCCGCAATCGTCGTGGCATCCAACATCCTTGTGCAGTTTCTGTTTGGTCAGTGGCTGACGTGGGGTGCGTTCACCTATCCGCTGGCATTCCTGGTGACCGACGTTATGAACAGGCTCTACGGATCCGCCATGGCCCGAAAGGTCGTGGTGGCAGGCTTCGTGGTCGGCGTGATCTGTTCCGTCGTCGGAACACAGATCACGGGAGAATTCGGACCGCTGGTGACGTGGCGAATCGCGGTCGGATCCGGGCTGGCGTTCCTGACCGCACAACTGCTGGACGTGGCCATTTTCGACAGGCTGAGAGAAGGGGTGTGGTGGCGCGCTCCGTTTGTTTCGTCACTGATCGGCTCGGCGGTCGACACGGCAATCTTCTTCACGATCGCGTTCTCGGCCTGGCTTGCTTTTTTCGAACCCGGAAACGACGTGAGCTGGGCAAACGATGCCCTGCCGCTGCTGGGGCTCGGGCCAGTTCTGCCGCTCTGGGTGTCGCTTGCGCTGGCCGACTGGGGCGTGAAGCTTGGAATTGCCGTTCTGGCACTGGTGCCATTTCGCCTCATTGTCGAGAAACTGGGCGGACAGGACGCAAAATAGTTTGACAGCGGCGGAATCCGTGCCAACTTCCCCGCAACCGAAACAGGCGAAAGGAGGTGGTCCAGTGTCAAGAGCGATATTGGAGAGAGGTGTCCGGACAGTCAGGAGACCCATCAGCTGAAGGGCAGACCCTTTGCAAAAGCACTCCTGATTGGGCCGCCGGCCTGACCGGTCCCTAACTGGCCCATCTCCAAGACACTCGGAAGGGTCG
>JAJDVJ010000013.1 GCA_022826205.1 Silicimonas sp.
GGAGGACCAGGAACTCCTTGTCGGAAACTTCAAGCGACTGGCCGTCGACGGCGACGAAATCGCCCCACTGCTTGGTCAGGTTCTTGAGAATGACTTCAGCCATCAGCGCACTGCCCCCATGGTCATGCCTTGCACGAAGTATTTTCGGATGATGAGCGCCAGCACGAACATCGGCAGCATGATTATGATTCCGGCGGCGCTGAGCAGGTTCCATAGATCACCTTCCTCCGCCTTGAAGAGAGCAAGCCCTATGGGCAGCGTCACCGCGTCCTTGTTCGTCAGGATCAGCGCGAACAGAAACTCGTTCCAGGCTATGATGAAGCAGAAGATGCCCGCAGTCAGCAGGCCTGGCGCCGCCATCGGAAGGACGATGTTGCGAATGACCTGTAGCCGCGACGAACCGTCGACCATTGCGGCCTCTTCGGTGTCCAATGGAATGCCGTCGATGAAGCCCTTTATCATCCAGATTGCGAAAGGCATGACGATGGCAAGATTGACAAGGATCAGCCCGATCCGCGTGTCCAGAAGTCCGATGTCGCGGAACATCACGAAGAAGGGCAGTATGATGACCACCGCAGGCACGAACTGCGTGGCCAGGATGACGACCAGCATCGTGGTCTCTCCGGTGAGCCTGAAGCGACTGAACGAATAGGCTGCCATGGTTGCGATCGGGATCGCGAGCACAACGGTAACGAATGCCACTATGGTCGAATTCATCAACTTGTGGCCAAGAAAGAAGGGCGGTTCGAAAACCGTGCCGAAGTTCTCAAGCGTCGGCGTGAAGAACAGCTTCAGCTGGAACACGTCGATGTGGTTCTTGAACGCGGCCATGAAGATCCAGGCGATCGGCACCAGCATGATCAGGATGGCGATCAGGATCAGCGACAGCTGCACGGCGTTCATGACCTGTTTTCTCCGCCTGCCGATCATCAAGTCACTCCTTGCGGAACACGAACTTGGCATAAGCGTAGGTCAGGAAGATCATGGGGATGACCATCAGCCAAGCAACCGAGGCGGCATACCCGATCTGTCCGTACTTCATGCCGTTGAAATAGATGTAATGGCTCAGCGTCTGCGTCGCGGTGCCGGGGCCACCGTTCGTCAGCATGAAAATCTGGTCAAAGGTCTTCAGGCTGAAGATCGACTTCAGGATGACAACGACTGCGAGCACGGGGGCAAGCTGCGGCAGAGTCACGTCGCGAAAGACCCGCCAGCCCGATGCACCGTCGACCTGCGCGGCCTCGATCGTGTCCTGCGGCACGCTGGCCAGCCCCCCTATCAGGACAAGGGTCAGGAACGGAATCCAGCCCCAGACATCGGCCATCACGCAGACCGCGAAGGCGAGAACCGGGTCAACGAGCCAGCTGACATCGGCAAGCGGCGGGATCAGCACGCCGAACACGGCGTCGAACAGACCAAATTCGGGATTGAACATGAACCGGAAACTGACGCCGATCAGCGCCGGACTCATGGCGAAGGGCAGAATCAGGAGCGTTTGCACGCCGGAGCGGAATCGGCCGCCCGGTGCCAGCAGCAAGGCCAGCCCAAGCGACAGGACAGTTGTCAGACCAACGGTCAGGACCGTGTAGATCGTTGTGACCCAAACCGAGTTCCAGAATGCGGGCTCATAGAGAAACGCCCAGATGTAGTTTTCGAAGCCAAGATACTGCTCCAGGGAGCCAGGCCGGCTCAGGCGCCCCACTGTGAAGGACAGCCTGAGGCTCTCGATCAAGGGCCAGATGGCGGTAGCAAAAACCACCACGATCGCCGGCAGGACTAAGAGATATTTGAGCGTGCTGTCACGCATTGGAGATCGCTCCGATTGGAACCACCCCGCATTCCTGCGGGATGGTTCGCCGCTTTCCTGACTACAATCCGGCCAGAACGGAGGTGTTCGCCTACTCGATGCGTCCGGCGCGACGCAGCACCCTATTGGCCTGCTCTGCTGCATCCAGCATCAACTGACGGGTGTCCCCGCCCGCCGCTGCTTCGGCGATTGCCGCAGACAGTAGGTCGCCAACTTCAGGCCATTCCGGAATCTGAGGCATAATGTCGGATTCCTTGAGCGACTCCCAAGCCGCCATCTGGATCCCGTCGTTCGCGGCATTCACGTCCGGATCAGTAAGTGACGAGATATGAGTCACAACGTTGTTGACGATCCTCTTGCCCTTCACTTCACGCACAGTGGCGTTGGCCTTGTCCATCTCGGGGTTGGAGAGCCACTTGAGAAACTCCCATGCGGCGTCCTTGTTGTCGGAATACTCGGAAATCGCGAAAGGCATCGAGATGGCATAGGTCTTGGTGGTGTCGGCGTAGGACGGCATGCCCACGAAACCAACCTGGTCCTTGGTCAGGGTCGACGTCTCCGGGTTCAGGAACGCCGAGTAGAACCACCACCAGCCGGGAATCATCGCTGAATTGCCCTGCATGAACGACTGCCGGGCATCCTGTTCGACGAAGGCGACGGAATTCGGATTTGCGACGCCGTGTTCCGTCAGAAGCCCTACATAGTCCTCGGTCGCCTTCAATGCGGCCTCCGTGGTCCATCCGGCCGATCCGTCTTCGTTGAACACGTCCTCTCCAACGCCCCACAGGAAATTCAGCCAGATGAATAGTGCCTGACGGTTTCCGTCGTTGTTGTAATAGAGTGCGACCGGCGCGATGTCGTCATGTTCCCAGCTCTCGCCCATCGCGGCGACTTCTTCCCACGAAGCAGGCGGATTCGGGATCAGGTCCTTGCGATAGAAGAGGACCTGTGGGTGCGCGCGCAACGGAAAGCCGAGGGTCTGGCCCTCGAACTGCGCCGACCGGGCAAAGGCGGCCGGATAGCGATCCATGGAGATTCCATCCCGTGCCATGAGGTCGTCGATCGGCATCAGCCAGTGGGCATTCGGCGGGCCCCAACTGTCGAGATAGTTTACCACGTCAAAGGCACCGCTCGCGGCAAGGCCTTCAGCGTTGATCTTCTCCTGCAGCGAGGCGAACGGAATGAAAGTCCATTCTGTCTCGATGCCCGTCAATTCGGTGAATTCTTCGTCGCGCAGCATCAAGCCGTCGAACTGGGGCGTCACGACGCTCAGGATGTTGAGCGTGGTTCCTTCGTGGGGCTTCCCCGCGTGCAGGTTGTACGGCAAGTCTGCTGCCGAGACCGTCAGCGGCGAGAGCATCATGGCGACCGCCGCTCCCACCTTCAGCAAAGTCCGTTTGCGCATTTCTTCCTCCCAATTGAATTGCAATTCGCGAGACGACCCTACGGCATCGTGAATACGTATGCAAGGAATCCCAGATGCATGCTCTGCTTCGACGTCTCCGTGCACCTGATGGATTTTTCTCTTGACGCTCCGTGAAATCGGGCGCGGTTCGTCGCAGGGCAAATCTCATCGACGTGGAGCATCTTGGAAAGCTCCTGGCCAACTGCAATGGCTTCTGGATCGTCTCCATTGCGAATAATCGAGTGCATGATGCCGCCACATTCCATTCTCGGCCAGGCGACATTGGCAGCGGTTACGTGCAGGCGCACTCGCGGACCTTGGTCGAGACCATACGTGACATGACCTGCACCTCTGGATCGGTCGCCTTTGCGCCTGTTGTTACAGAAGCTGCAAGAGCGGATTCTCGACGCGCGCGGCAATTTCCTCAACAAGGGCCACGGCGCCGGAAAGTGCTAGCCGAGACTCCGCAAAAGCGAGCAACAGACCATATCCGGCGGCGCTCCGTGCCACGCATAATGTCACGCCACCGCCCATCGGCACGTAGCCGTTAATCCGCGTGCCGCAGAGATCGAAAAGCGTCAGAACTGGGTCTTCCGGGTCACCGGCACCACCTTGATCGGGGTTGGCGACGATCTCGCGTCGTCCGTCGAGGTCCTTTATTGCGACCGACACCGAAGAGACATCAAACGTGGCACGCCAAGCACCTGCCGCGAACGCCGCAAGAAGTTTGGTCCGGTCGGCTGTCCTGGAACGGTCCAGAATCTCGTCGAAGACCGTCGGATCGACAACTGCCGAAAGTAACGAATTCCCGCCGACCGCAAAGGCCGCGTCCAGGTCCGCTACGTGAATCGGTTCGGCTACACCCTGCGTGCGGAGCTGGTGCAAGTCGATTCCCCGCTCGGTCGCAATCCTGCGTGCCTTGGGCGAGGCGAGGACGCGGCCGGAGGCAACCGATTTCGGCATTGCCCGTTCCAACGGGGCAGGTGGCGGCTGCTTCTCAGACTCCGGATCAGGCCGCCGCGTAGCCTCCACGACGGCCACATCCTCAGGTTCCGCAAGAGGCGCGCCGGTGCTGGCCGTTTCGACATCACCTTCGGCTTCGACAATCATGGCGATGAGGTCACCAACGGGCACGTCATCCCCTTCTGCCGCCTTCACGCCGCTCAGGTACCCGTCCGTCGCCGCCGCGACTTCCATCGTGGCCTTGTCCGTCTCAACTTCGAAAATTGGATCCCCCGCCGTGACCGGGTCGCCGTTGCGCTTGAGCCAGGCCACGATGACGCCCGAGTCCTGGACCATGCCCAACTGCGGCATCCTCACTTCATGGGGCATGCACCGGAACTCCCCTGACGAGTGCACGGGCATTGGCAGCCACGCCCTCGGGCGTCGGCACGGTCAGATCCTCGAGCGCTGGGCTGAACGGCACCGGCACGTCCATCGCTCCCATCCGGATCACCGGTGCATCAAGATAATAGAACGCCTTCTCGGAAATGCGTGCGGCTATTTCCGCCGTGACCCCGAAGTTCTGATGCCCCTCGTCGACCACGATTGCGCGCGAGGTCTTGCGAACCGATCCAAGAATTGTCCCTTCGTCCAAGGGCACAAGGGTCCGCGGATCGACCACTTCCGCGCCAATGCCGTCGGCCTCCAGGATCTCTGCAGCCTTTTCGCAGACCTGCCTCATTGACGACGTGCCGATCAAGGTGACTTCAGGCCCCTCGCGCAGGATCGCTGCCTCGCCAAGGGGCAGCAGGTACTCTTCCTCCGGCACGGGCGCCTTGTCCTGGTACATCAGCTTGTCCTCGAAGATCACGACCGGATTGTCGTCGCGGATCGCGGCCTTCAGCAGCCCTTTTGCCTCATAGGCCGAAGACGGCATGGCCACCTTGAGACCTGGAATGTGCGCCACCAATGCGTGAAGCGACTGCGAATGCTGTGCGGCCGAACGCCGGGTGGCCCCAAGGTTGGTTCGCAACACCAGCGGCACGTTCAACTTCCCCCCTGACATGTAGTGGGTCTTCGCGGCCTGGTTGCAAAGCTGGTCCATGACCAAGTAGAGAAAGTCGCCGAACATAAGGTCAACAATCGGGCGCAACCCTGTCATCGCCGCACCGACGGCAATGCCCATGAAACCAGGCTCGGCAATAGGCGTGTCGATGACGCGGTCGGTGCCGAATTCCTCCACGAGTCCGGAAAGAACCTTGAACGGCGTGCCCGCCTCGGCCACGTCCTCGCCAATCAGGATCACGGTCTCGTCGCGCCGCATTTCTTCGGCGATTGCCTCGTTCACCGCTTGCGACAGGGTGATGTCGCGGGTCATTGGCGCGCTCCGGACATGTAGGGCAAGGCATGTTCGACGCCCTTGAAGACGTGCATGTCGACCTCGATTGCATCCGGATAGGGCGCAGCGAGCGCATATTCCACCGCCGCCGCCGCCTCGTCGCCAATCTCGCTGTCTATTGCGACCAACTCTTTCTTGGTGGCAACGCCTTCGGACAGAAGCCATCTGCCAAAGTTGATGATCGGGTCGCGATCGGCCTTCCAGCGAGCCTCTTCCTCCTTCGAGCGGTAGTAGTCGCGATTGATGTCGCCCACATGGTGCCCGTGATAGCGATATGTTTCGAGTTCCATGAAGAACGGGCCTTCGCCCCTGCGACAACGTTCGGCAAGTTCCGTGGAGCACTTGTTGACAGCAAGCACGTCCTGGCCGTCGACTTGATGCGCCTCGATCCCGAATGCCTCCGCCCGCGCGGTTAGCGAGCCGGCCACAACCTCGTCCGTCGACGTGTATTCGGAATACCCGTTGTTCTCGCAGGCATAGATGACGGGCAGTTTCCAGAGCGCCGCCATGTTCATGACCTCGTACCAGAGACCCTGGGCGGTTGCACCGTCACCGAAGAAGCAGACTGTCACGTAGTTCCTGCCCAATCGCTTGGCGGAAAGTGCCGCGCCGGTGGCAATGCCGGCCGAGCCGCCAACGATTGCGTTGGCGCCCAGGTTGCCATGGGCCTGGTCGGCAATGTGCATGGAGCCGCCCTTGCCTCGGCAATACCCCTCTTCCTTGCCCAGAAGTTCGCAGAACATCAGCTTGAGTTCGGCACCCTTGGCCAGGCAATGCCCGTGGCCGCGATGGGTCGAGGTGATCCGGTCTTCGTCGGTCAACGCCTCGCAAATGCCCACCGCCACCGCCTCCTGACCGGAGTACATATGGGTCAACCCAGGCATCTTGGCATTGAGGTACAGCTGGTTGGCGTTGTCCTCGAATGCCCGGATTCGCACCATTTGGCGGTACATCCGAAGGTAGGCCTCGGCATTCGCCTGCTTGTCGCGTGGCATCCGCTGATCCTTCGATTTCCGGGCCATGGATCCAGTGCGATCAATAGCGATTGGAAATTGGCAGTTCTTCAGCCGGGAAGAGCGAGATCACCTCGCAGCCAGTGTCCGTGACAACGACTTCCTCCTCGATCCGAGCTGCGGAAAAACCGTCTGCCGCGGGACAGTAGGTCTCCAGCGCGAACACCATGCCGGTCTGGATTTCCATTGGATTGTCCAAGCTGACGGCGCGGGAAATGATCGGGCGCTCGTGCAGCGCAAGACCCAACCCGTGACCGAACTGCAGGCCGAACGCCGAAAGCTCGTCAGGAAAGCCGTAGTCCTGCGCGGCCGGCCAGAGTTTCGCCACCTTGTCGGTGGTCACGCCCGGCTTGATCGCGTCGATCGCAAGATCGAGCCATTCGCGTGCCTTCTCGTAGGCGTCGTGCTGCACCGGTGTCGCCCGGCCGATGTTGAACGTCCGGTAGTAGCAGGTCCGGTATCCCTGGTAGGACTGCAGGATGTCAAAGAACGCCTGGTCGCCGGGGCGGAAATACCGGTCGGTGAAGTTGTGCGGGTGCGGGTTGCAGCGTTCGCCGCTGATCGCGTTGATCGCCTCGACATCGTCCGAGCCCATTTCGTAGAGCATCTTGTTGGACAGCGCCACGATGTCGTTTTCGCGAACACCCGGTTTCAGCTCCTCGTAGATCATGTGGTAAACGCCATCGACCATGCTGGCGGCTTGCGTCAATAGCTGGATCTCGTCCCAGTTCTTGATTTCGCGCGCGCCCAGCATGACTTGCTGGCCATCGACAATCTTGAGTCCGGCTTCCTGAAGCGCGTGGAACATCGCCGTTTCGGCATAGTCGACGCCAACGGGCATGTCGGCCATGCCGGCATCGCGGATGAGACCGGCGATCTCCTCGGCATAGTGCTTCATCAGCCCGAAGGACGGCGGGATGGTCCCGCGCATGCCAACTACGCCCGCGCGACAATGGTCCGGCTCGAGCCAGTCGGAGTACTTACGATGGTGCACCGCGGCAGAGCCGAAGTCCCAGACATAGGGCGAGTCGTCGCCGGTCAGAAGCGCGAAGCGGCACATCTTGTCCCGTTCCCATTCGCCGATCTTGGTGCCCGAAACGTAACGTATGTTGTTGACGTCAAAGAGCAGGAGCGTCCCGCATTCGGATGCCTTCAGCGCCTCGCGGGTTCGGCTCAGGCGGTATCGGCGCAGGCGATCGTGATCGACGCGACGCTCGAAATCGACCGACGTGTGGCCCCAGGCCGGCAAGCGACCCTCCCAGTTCCAGTTCGGTTGCAGGTCCTGGGGAGACAGGACGTTGGGGGTCAGTGCTGTGCTTTGTACGTTCATGTCAGAATCCTCTCTTGAGGCGACCCCAGCGGACCGCTTGCGTTTTGGTTTTCTGCTGGCGCCAACCTTTTCCAAACACCGGCCTGGCTCTGCACGATTCTCATCCACTCCGGACATTCTTCGACCTCTTTCAGGCATGCAGTTGCCTCGCCATCCAGTCGGCCGATGTCGGGCGATACCTGTAGGGGCGATTGTTGACCACATGCGTGCCATCCTCGACCATGTTCAGTTCCACGGGGCCAGACACCGCATCGGCCAGTCTTTCGGCATGATCCGGCGGGATCACGCGATCCAGGGCACCGCCAACAATGTAAGTCGGGCACTCGATCCGATGCGCGACTTCAGCGAGACTCATCCGCCGCGCAACGTCTGCAGCCGTATGCTCGTCGGATGAATGGCTGCGGGCGATGAAGGCCGCACGAGTCAGATCGGGTGCATGCACGAAAGCTTCGGAAAAATCGAAAGGTCCGGTCAGCGCAATGCACGCTCGTACGCGCCTTTCGAAGGCAGCGGCGCGGGGCGCATAGTAGCCACCAAGGCTGACCCCCCAGAGCCCGACACGCTTTGCGTCGACATCGGCCCGCTCTTCAAGCCAGTCAATGACCGAAGAGACCGGCGCCTCGTAGTCAGGTCGAATTGGTAGCTTGTATTCCGCTTCGCCCTGTCCTGGTCCGTCGAATGCCAGCGTTGCTATGCCCCTGTCTAGAAACACGGTCTCGTTCGTGCGCATCTCCTCCTTTGCGCTGTCGAGCCCCATGCACATTACGACGACGGCAGGCCTATTCACACCCAGCGGCTTGCGGAGGACACCGGCCAGCCAGGTGTCCTCGTACGGGATTGCCACCCGCTCACCGGGAGGATCCATGTTCGGCAAAGCCCGGCCATGGGCCGTGATCGCAAGGTCGTGCGCTTCCCGCATCCGGTTCGGATCGTGGACAAAAAGAAACTTGCCGAAATGATAGCATATGGCGGCAGTGGCAAAATGTTCGCCCGCGCTGCGCAACCGCCCTCCGGCTTCGGCCGCCGCCGCAAGTTCATCATGGACTTTCCCGCGCGCAACCCAAGCTGGACACCATTCGTCCCAGTTCGAGATCGATCCAGTCACGTCCTGGAAATCGGCTAACGGCACGCCGTTCGTCACCATCCGGTGCGACCAATGCGCCGCGGCCGCGACGATGCGCGGATCCCTCTCGTCACGACCGACGCTCACGATGCCTCACCCCCTGCTCACGAGCACGGCCCCGGCCAGCACCAGGAAAATGCCCAGGAGTCGCGACCAGGAAATCTCGCGCACGGTCAGTCCGAACGCGCCGTAGTGGTCGATGATGGTCGAGCCGACAAGCTGTCCGGCAACGATGCACACAAAGAACACGAGGGCACCTGTCACCGGCGCGAGGACCACGCCGGATCCGACGAAGACCGCCCCAACCACGCCGCCAAGGTAGGCCCACCATGGTACGGCGGCGAGCGTCGCCGGGACGACGCGCCCTCCACCGGACACCGCGAAAAAAATAAGGCTGCAAAGAAACGCAACCAATATTGAAATGGACGTCGCCGCAAGGGCGCTGCCGACATGTCGCGCAATGATCGCGTTCAGGGGCGGCTGGACGGTGATCATCGCGCCGACCGTTGCGGCGGCCAGCATGAAGCCAAGCAATTGCATCCTACGCGACCTTCTCGGCCTTCGAGCGGGCAAGCTCGGCCAAATGCGGGTACTTTTCGGTGAGCAGCGAGCCGTGATAGTACGTCTTGCCGAACGGCTCTGTGCCCTTGATCCGGTCCAGCCACGCCGCAACGGCTGGAATGTCGTCCCAGCTCGACCCGAGATTGATGTCATCCATTCGGACGATCACCGGCATGATGGCGATGTCCGCCAAGCTGATCCGATCACCCATGATCCAAGGCCCGCTGCTTCCATTCAGCCACTGTCCCAGCCGCTCCACTCCTCGTCGAAGCCGCCCCAGTGCCTCGTCCATGTCCGCTTCCGGAAAACCGATCCTCCCCATGCGCATCAGGAACTCGCGGCGCAGCGGCTTGCTGTCGCACAGCGCCTGAAACTCCTCTTCAGACATCGCCTGAAAATGCGGCAGGAACGCGAGATTGTACGACGGCACACGCACTGCGGGCGTCGGAACTTCGTCGATGAAACGCATCATGGCTCGAAGCCGCGCAACATCCTTGGGATCCCCGGGACGCATGGGTGCAACATCCGGAAAGATGTCTTCAAGGTATTCGAGGATCACCGTGCTGTCGATCACAGGCACGCCGTCGTGAACCAGCGCAGGCACCACACCGTTGGGATTTATCGCAAGATATTCCGGCTTCAGCTGATCGCCCGAGAACAGATCAAGCTTGCGTTCCTCAAACGCCAATGCCTTCGCGTGCAAGGCGTACCTTACGCGCTGGCTACAGGTCGATTGCGGTGCGTTGTGTAGGACAAACCCAACCATTTCAGTCCCAGTTCAATACCCGAGGAAGCTTCCGATGCCTTGCGAGCGTGCCGACGATGCCGAGCGGAAAGAACATCAGGCAAAGCATCATGATCAGGCCGGTGGCCAGGATGTTGATTTCGGAAGCACCAAGGGTTGCCACAAAGAACTCGTTGAAGGCAACGATCAGCACCGAGCCAATCACCGGGCCCGCGATGGTCCCTTTCCCACCCAGGATGCACATCAGAACCATGTTCACGCTGACAAGAATGATCAGGAAAATGTTCGGCCGAATATAGGTGAGATATTCGCCCCAGACTGCGCCCGCCATGCCCACGAAAAAGGCCGAGATCGCGAAGGCCATGACCTTGTAGAACCGCGTGTTGATGCCAGCGCTTTCGCTCTTGATTTCGTCTTTTGAGATCGCCCTCAGTCCCAGTCCGAACTTCGAGTGCTTGATCCGGTACGAGGCCCAGACCGCGAAGGCCGCCATGACGATGAATGCATAGTAGTAGGGCAGCTTCGCCCATTCCACCGGCAGGCTGTTTGCCTTCAGCGCCACACCGGCAGCACCGCCCACGAACTCCCAGTTTTCAAAGAATATCCGGAAGATCATGACCAGTGCGAGGGAGGAGATGATGAATGACGGCCCCCGTACTCGGAGCGTGATCAGGCCGATGAGATAACCCAGTGCGCCAGCGACCAGCCCTGCAACCGGCGCGAGGATGATCGTGGATATCTCAAGCCGGGCAAAGGCCATACCCGCGAAGTAACCGCCGACCGCAAAGAACACGTTGTGGCCCAGCGAGATGTAGCCAGTGAACCCGCCAAGGACGTTCCAGCCCGAGGCCATCACCACATAGGAAGCCGTGAACAGGACCAGGTGAATCAGGTAGTTGTAGTTGCCGACAAACTGCAGCGCGGGCAGTGCCAGCAGGGCCGCCATGATGGCTATCGGAAACCACACGGCACGGGTCTTGTCCGCCGCCTGCGCCAGCGATTCGTTGTACGCGCGCCGTTGTTCGAGGATATCGTCGGTGTCAATGGTCGGCATCAGGCAAGCTCCGGCTTCTCGCCAAAGAGGCCCTGTGGTCGCACCAGGAGCACGACGAATAGTGCAACGAAGAAGGTCAAGGTCGACCAGGTCGCGCCGAAGAAGAAGCCGACATAGGCCGCGATCACCGACAGAATGAAGGCCGCCAGCACGGTTCCGAGGATCGAGCCCATGCCACCCAGGACAACAAGGGACATCAGGATCGCGATCCACTCCCAATGCTTGGCCGGGAAGAAGGAGAAGACGAAGCTGACGAGCGCACCGGCCGCCCCGGCAAGCCCGATGCCGATGGCAAAGCTGACTAGGCCCACGAGGTTGACGTTGACGCCGAGAAGCTCGGCTGCATCGCGGTTTTGGGTCGTCGCGCGGATCGCGTTGCCGAAAGCCGAGTATTTCAGGAAAAGCGCAAGCGCGGAGATGATCGTGAGGGATACGATCCCGGAGTAGAGCTGGCCCTTGGGTATGAAGACGCTGCCGATGAAGAAGGCATCCGTTGCATAGTCAGGAGAGGTGACACGCTGCGTGTTGGTGAATGCCGTGCCAAGCGCCCCTTCAACGACCATCGCCAGGGCAAAGGTCAGGAGTACCGTCATCTCCGAGTACTTTGCCGATCGCGCCTCGCGCTCGAACACGAGCTTGTACAGCAACACACCTGTCGCCGCCAGGATGACCAGCGCGACCGGCAAGGTGATCATGGGATCCACGCCGCCAAGCCGAAACGCCCAGTAAGCAATGTAGGCCCCGACCATGACGAGCGACGGATGCGCGAGGTTCACGATCCGCATGACTCCGAAAACCAGCGAAAGCCCTGACCCCATCAGCGCGTAGACTCCGCCAAGGGCAAGGCCCAACACCAGGATCTGAACCATGTCCGCCATGATCATGCCGCCTTCTTGCCGCCGAGGTAGAGTTCCTGGATTCTCGGATCATTGAGGATTTCCTTTCCGGGCCCTTCAAAGAGCGTCCTCCCCAGATCGAGCACGACACCCCAGTCCGCATGCTTGAGCCCCATCAGCGCGTTCTGCTCCACGAGCAGGATCGTGATCCCCTCTTCGGTCATGACGCGCATGATGTCGAATATCTCGGCCACGATCTTTGGCGCGAGACCCAGCGACGGCTCGTCCAGCATTACGACTTCTGGCTTGAGGATCATTGTCCGTGCCATGGAAAGCGTCTGCTGCTGGCCTCCGGAAAGAGTGCCCGCCTGCTGGTCGCGACGTTCCTTCAGGATGAGAAACCGTTCCTCGATCTCGTCGATCCGGCGCTCAAGCTCGGACTTGTCGCGCATCGAGTAACCGCCCATGCGAAGGTTCTCCCGCACTGTCATCTTTGGGAACAATGCGCGCTCCTGCGGCACGAAACAGATGCCTTTGCGCAAGATCTGGTCTGGCCGGAGTCCCTTCACGCTCTCGCCCTTGAACGTGACGTCGCCCTCCCGAACCCTGAGCATCCCCACGATGGCCTTCAGGAGAGTCGACTTGCCGGCGCCGTTTGGACCGATGATGCAGTGCACCTTGCCTGACTCCACCTTGACCGATGCACCGTTCAGGATTGCCGGTCCGTCGCCGTAGCCGGCAACGACATTCGAGACTTGAAGAAGGTCGTTCATGCGGCCGCCTCCTGCGCGCCGCCCAGATAGGCCTCAAGCACTGCCGGGTCGTCTCGAACCTCGTCGGGCGTACCACTGGCAATCACGTTGCCCTGCGCCATGACCACGACGCGGTGGGACAGACGCATGATAAGGTCCATGTTGTGCTCGACGATCAGAACCGTCAGCCCGTTCCTGTTCAGCTCGCGGATATGGCCGATGATCTCCTCCAGGAGGGTCGGGTTCACGCCTCCCGCAGGTTCATCAAGCAATATGATCTTCGGGTCGCTCATCAGAAGCGCCGCAAGATCCATGAGCTTCTTCTGTCCGTAGCTCAGGTTCGCGCCGTCCTCATGCGCCAACCGGGTAATCCCGAGAAAGTCCAGGATTCCCATGGCTTTTTCTATCTCCTCCGGACTCATCGCCGGCTTGAAGAAGTCACGCCAGCCGTTGATCCTTGACTGGCAAATGACGTTTTCAAGGACCGTCATGTCGGCAAGGTTGCGCGAGATCTGGAAGGTCCGACTGAGGCCTCGCGCAGTGATCTTGTGCGGACGCAGCTCGTCGATTCGTTCGCCGTCAAGCCAGACCTCGCCCCTGGTGGGCGTCATCGTCCTGCTGATGCAGTTGAACGCGGTCGTCTTGCCTGCGCCATTCGGGCCGATCAGGGCGGTGATGCTGCCCTTTTCGACGCTGAAAGAGCATTCATCGACGGCCTTGATGCCGCCGAAATGTTTGCAGAGGTTTCGAATGTCCAGCATGCGGGGCTTTCGGCCGGCGAATGGCCGGGCGCATTGAGCGCCCGGCCACACATAGTCACCAGCCCTTCTTGGGATAGTTGAGCGGTGAAGTCTTGAACTCGTTCGTCGGGTAGACGAACTGAAGCTCTCCGCCATTCCACTGCGCGACCATGAACGGCTTGTCGACCGGCAGACCGAGAGAGTCCCAGTTGAACGCGCCCAGAATGGTGCGGACGGGATCGCTGGACGTTCGCGCTGCCAGCCATGCGCCCATCTTTTCGTTGTCGGCTTCACCCGCGCCACGAATTGCCTGCTCAATGCCCTGGCACACCGCGAAAGGGATCGCCGCATCTTCGTCCGGGGCAAATCCGTTGCGCTCGGTGAACTCGGCCACGAAATCGGCATTGCTGAACGGCTCACCCGCGAGTTCCCCCACATACGGTGCATCCGGGTGCCACGACGTGTGCATGAGGATGGCTTCCGAGGCCTCCTGGGTGCCCTCGTAAAACTCAACCTGCGTACCCTGACTGTAGTAGACCATCTTTGGTTCTGCACGAACGGTCTTCAAGGCACGGGTCAACTGCACGGCCTCTTCTGCGCTTGCGCTCAGCGCGATGATGAGTTCGGCGCCCGAGCGCTTGATGGAGTTTGCAAGGTTCAGCCAGTCATTGAAGCCTTCCTCCGGCCACTTTTCGGTGTAGACGACCTCGATGCCGGCGTCGGCCAGATATCCCGGCGCCAAGTCGGTCACTTCGCCGCCGGTCGCGGGATCCATCACCTTCAGACCCAGGAAACCGGTCTCGACGGCATTCGCGAAGAAGTCGTCCGCCGACACGACGGCAGCGGTCTTCGGACGATCCGCCTCGTCGACCAGGTCGCTGATGAGACCTTGCAGCGACGAACCGACATACTCGGCCGCGTTCGGCTGGAAATAGAAGATGTTCTTGTGGCCCTG
>JAJDVJ010000184.1 GCA_022826205.1 Silicimonas sp.
CCCGAACGTGAAGGGCATTCTCGTCAACATATTCGGCGGCATCATGCGCTGCGACATCATCGCCGAAGGCGTCGTCGCCGCCGTGAAGGAAGTCGGCCTCAAGGTGCCGCTCGTGGTCCGCCTCGAAGGCACGAATGTCGAAGACGGCAAGCAGATCATCGAGTCCTCCGGTCTCGACGTGATCGCCGCCGACAACCTGAAGGACGGAGCCGAAAAGATCGTCAAGGCCGTGAAGGGCTGAAATGTGATCAAGGCGGCGGGCCGGAATCCCCGGGGGCCCGCTTCCGCATGAGGAACGAGCCGGGTTGGAATGGGACAGTGTAGTGGCGGTACTTATCGACAGGAACACCAAGGTGATCTGCCAGGGCCTGACCGGCAGCCAGGGAACGTTTCACTCGCAGCAGGCGATTGACTACGGCACGAAGATGGTGGGCGGCGTGACCCCCGGCAAGGGCGGCCAGGAGCATATCGGCCTGCCGGTCTTCGATTCGGTTCACGAGGCGCGTGCCGCCACCGGCGCCAACGCGACGGCGATCTACGTGCCGCCTCCATTTGCCGCAGACGGCATTCTCGAGGCCATCGACGCGGGCATGGAAGTGATCGTGGCGATCACCGAAGGAATCCCGGTGCGCGACATGATGAGGGTGAAGCGCGCCCTGCAGGACAGCAAGTCCGTCCTCGTCGGCCCGAACTGCCCTGGCGTGATAACCCCCGAGGAATGCAAGATCGGCATAATGCCCGGCCACATCCACAAGAAGGGCTCCGTGGGCGTCGTGTCGCGATCCGGCACGCTGACATACGAGGCCGTGAAGCAGACCACGGATGTCGGACTCGGCCAGTCCACCTGCGTCGGCATCGGCGGCGACCCGATCAAGGGAACCGAGCACGTCGATGTGCTGGAATGGTTCCTTGCCGACGAGGAGACCCGGTCAATCATGATGATTGGCGAAATCGGCGGCAGCGCCGAAGAGGATGCGGCCCAGTTCCTCAAGGACGAGGCGAAGCGGGGCCGCGCGAAGCCCGTCGCAGGGTTCATCGCCGGCAGGACCGCCCCTCCCGGCCGCCGCATGGGTCACGCGGGCGCCATAGTTGCGGGCGGCAAGGGCGGCGCTGACGACAAGATCGAGGCCATGCGCTCTGCCGGAATCGTCGTTGCGGACAGCCCGTCCGGCCTGGGCGAGGCAATGCTGGAAGCGATAGGGTAGCGCCATGGAACGCGGCACGAGGTTCCCGGCCCTGCTGCACCGCATCCTGCCTTTCGGGCGGCACGCTGCTGATCCGTGTGACACCCACTGGCATTCTGCCGGGACCCGACCCGGTCCTCGGCCGAGTGTCAATTTCCGACCGAAGCTTCACATCCGACCTGGAGGTTTGCGATGACCGAGCAATCCCCGAATGACATCTTCAAGGCGTCCAGCTTTCTTCAAGGCCACAACGCCGCATATGTCGAACAGTTGTACGCGCGCTATGCCGGCAATCCAGACACGGTGGACGAGGGCTGGCGCCAGTTCTTCCGCGAGCTCGGCGATGCCGAGGCAGACGCCCGCGCCGAGGCGGCGGGACCGAGCTGGGCGCGGTCTGACTGGCCGCCCGCTCCCAACGACGAACTGACGGCCGCGCTCGACGGTCAGTGGGGCGATCTCGGCCCGGCCGCACAGAAGCAGGCCGGTGACAAGATCGCGACCAAGGCCGCGGAAGCCGGGATCAGGCTATCGGACGAACAGGTGCGCCGCGCAGTGCTCGACTCGGTTCGTGCGCTCATGCTGATCCGGGCCTACCGGATTCGAGGCCATCTCGTCGCGAACCTTGATCCCCTCGGCATGCGCGACGAGGAACCCCACCCGGAGCTCGATCCCAGGTCCTACGGCTTCACCAACGACGACATGGACCGACAGATCTTCATCGACAACGTCCTCGGCCTGGAGACGGCCTCGATACGAGAGATTGTCGCGCTCGTGAATCGGACCTATTGCGGCACCTTCGCCCTGCAGTACATGCACATCTCGGACCCTGGGCAGGCATCCTGGCTCAAGGAGCGGATCGAGGGCCTGGGCAAGGAAATCGCCTTCACCCAGAACGGCAGGAAAGCGATCCTGAACAAGCTCGTGGAAGCCGAAGGGTTCGAGAAGTTCCTCCACGTCAAGTACACCGGCACCAAGCGGTTCGGCCTTGACGGCGGTGAAAGCCTGATCCCCGCAATGGAGCAGGTCATCAAGCGAGGGGGCGCCCTCGGCGTCGAGGAGATCGTCATAGGCATGCCGCACAGGGGCCGCCTTAGCGTCCTGGCGAACGTGATGGGCAAGCCGTTCCGCGCGATCTTCAACGAGTTCCAGGGCGGCAGCTTCAAGCCGGAAGAGGTCGACGGCTCCGGCGATGTCAAGTACCACCTCGGTGCGTCCTCGGACCGCGAGTTCGACGGCAACACGGTACATCTGAGCCTGACTGCGAACCCGAGCCATCTCGAGGCCGTGAACCCGGTCGTGCTCGGCAAGGTTCGCGCCAAGCAGGACCAGTTCAAGGACATCGGGCGCACGAAGGTCCTGTCGATCCTCCTCCACGGAGACGCCGCCTTCGCCGGCCAGGGCGTCGTTGCGGAATGCTTCGGTCTCTCGGGCCTCAGGGGTCACAAGACCGGGGGGACGATCCACATTATCGTGAACAACCAGATCGGATTCACGACAGCACCGCACTTCAGCCGCTCAAGCCCCTATCCGACCGACATCGCGCTGATGGTCGAAGCGCCGATATTCCACGTCAACGGTGACGACCCGGAAGCGGTCGTTCACGCCGCACGGGTCGCGACCGAGTTCCGCCAGAAGTTCGGCAAGGACGTCGTGATCGACATGTTCTGCTATCGCCGCTTCGGACACAACGAAGGCGACGAGCCGATGTTCACCAATCCGATCATGTACAAGCGGATCAAGAATCATAAGACTACGCTCTCGCTATACACTGATCGCCTCGTGCAGGACGGCCTCATTCCCGAGGGCGAGATCGAGGACATGAAGGCGGCTTTCCAGGCGCGCCTGAACGAGGAGTTCGAGGCCGGAAAGGCCTATCGACCGAACAAGGCCGACTGGCTGGACGGGCGCTGGAGCCATCTCGACAAGGAAGGCAAGACATACCAGCGCGGGAAGACCGCGATAAGGAAGTCGACGATGACGGAAATCGGGCGCGCGCTGACAACCGCGCCAAAGGACTTCCCCCTTCACCGGACGGTCGACCGACTGCTGGACACCAGGCGCGAGATGTTCAAGACCGGCAAGGACCTCGACTGGGCCACCGGAGAGGCGTTGGCCTTCGGGTCGCTCCTGACCGAGGGCATTCCGGTCCGGCTTTCTGGCCAGGATTCAACGCGCGGCACGTTCAGCCAGCGCCACTCGGGATTCGTCAACCAGGAGACCGAGGCACGGTACTACCCGCTCAACAACATCCGCGCGGGGCAGGCGCAGTACGAGGTGATCGATTCGATGCTCTCGGAATACGCCGTCTGCGGGTTCGAATACGGCTACTCGCTTGCCGAACCGAATTCGCTGGTCCTCTGGGAAGCGCAATTCGGCGACTTCGCCAACGGCGCGCAGATCATGTTCGACCAGTTCGTTTCGTCCGGGGAGCGCAAGTGGCTCAGGATGAGCGGCCTCGTCCTCCTGCTGCCGCACGGCTTCGAGGGCCAGGGCCCGGAGCATTCCAGCGCCCGGCTCGAACGGTTCCTGCAGATGTGCGCCGAGGAAAACTGGATCGTCGCCAACTGCACGACGCCGGCGAACTATTTCCACATTCTCCGTCGCCAGATGCACCGCTCCTTCCGCAAGCCGCTCGTGCTGATGACGCCGAAGTCGCTCCTGCGCCACAAGCTGGCCGTCAGCGACGCGGCGGATTTCGTCACCGGGTCGAGCTTCCACCGCGTGCTCTGGGACGATGCCGAAAAGGGCCGTTCCGATACGGAGCTCGTGCCGGACAAGAAGATCCGACGCGTCGTGATGTGCTCCGGCAAGGTCTATTTTGACCTCCTCGAGGAGCGCGATTCACGCGGCATCGACGACATCTACCTCCTGCGCTTCGAGCAGTTCTATCCGTTCCCCGCCCAGGCGTCTGTCAAGGAACTGAAGAGGTTCCCGAACGCGGAATTCGTCTGGTGCCAGGAGGAACCCAAGAACCAGGGTGCATGGACCTACATGGAGCCGAACATCGAATGGGTGCTCACACGCATCAACGCAAAGGTCACCCGGCCGAAATACGCCGGTCGTGCCACCAGCGCATCGACGGCGGCGGGCCTCGCATCCTCTCACAAATCGCAACAAGAGGCGCTCGTGAACGAAGCGCTGACGCTGGGAAGCTAGATCATGTCAACTGAAGTTCGAGTGCCCACCCTGGGCGAAAGCGTGACTGAAGCCACCGTCGCCACCTGGTTCAAGCAGCCGGGCGAGCAGGTATCGGTCGACGAGATGCTCTGCGAGCTGGAAACCGACAAGGTGACAGTCGAAGTGCCGTCACCGGCATCAGGCAAGCTGGCGGAAATCGTTGCGGCGGAAGGCGCGACGGTCGCGCCGGACGCGCTGCTCGCGACCCTGAGTGCAGCCGACGGCGCAGCGCCAACGCCCGCCAAGCCTGATGCGGCGCCTGCCGCGACGACCGCAGCGCCGACAAGCGAAGCCAAGGGAGACGGGCAGACCATCGCCGTCATGGTGCCTGCGCTTGGCGAAAGCGTTACCGAGGCAACGGTGTCGACCTGGTTCAAGTCGGCGGGGGACGCGGTCGCTGCAGACGAAATGCTCTGCGAACTGGAGACCGACAAGGTTTCGGTCGAGGTTCCCGCCCCGGTCGCGGGAGTCCTGGCAGAAGTCCTGAAGGGCGAAGGCGAAACCGTCGAGGCCGGCGGCAAGCTCGCCGTGATGGCGGCCGGCGAAGGCGCAGTTGCTGCCGCGCCTGCTGCAAAGCCTGCGGCAGAGGAAGCCGGTGCGACGCCTGCGGCGGTGCGGAAAGGCGAGGATGCTCCGTCCGCCAGGAAGATGATGGACGAGGCGGGCCTTTCGTCCGACCAGGTCTCCGGCACCGGACGGGACGGACGGGTGATGAAGGAAGACGTGCTGAAAGCGATCTCCGCACCCGCGCAGCCGGAGGTTCCGATCCAGCAGGAACCGCGGGCACCGGTCGCGGTCGAGGACGCGGCACGGGAAGAACGCGTCAAGATGACGCGCTTGCGCCAGACCATTGCACGACGGCTGAAGGACGCCCAGAACACGGCCGCCGTGCTGACCACCTACAACGAGGTGGACATGTCGGCGGTGATGGGTCTCCGGCAGGAGTACAAGGATCTCTTCGAGAGGAAGCACGGCGTGAAGCTCGGATTCATGTCCTTCTTCACGAAGGCGTGCTGTCACGCCTTGGCGGAGGTTCCGGAAGTCAACGCGGAGATCGACGGGACGGACATCGTCTACAAGAATTTCGTGCACATGGGCATCGCAGTCGGCACGCCTACCGGTCTCGTCGTGCCGGTTGTGCGCGACGCTGACCGGATGAGCTTTGCCGGCATCGAGAAACGGATCAACGAGCTCGGGGCTCGGGCTCGTGACGGCAAGCTCTCGATGGCCGAGATGCAGGGCGGAACCTTCACGATCTCGAACGGCGGCGTTTACGGCTCGCTGATGAGCTCGCCGATCCTGAACCCGCCGCAATCCGGCATCCTTGGCATGCACAAGATCCAGGAACGCCCCGTCGCGGTGAAGGGCGAGGTCGTCATTCGCCCGATGATGTATCTCGCCCTGTCCTACGATCACCGGATCGTGGACGGAAAGGGCGCAGTCACGTTCCTCGTGCGCGTGAAGGAAGCGCTCGAGGATCCACGGCGCCTCCTGATGGATCTTTGACCAACGCACCCGTTTGAAGACATGCCGCGCTTCCGGTTCAGCGGCACCGGAGCAGCGCCCAGAGAAGGGAACCTGACATGGCCAGTTATGACGTTATCGTGGTAGGCAGCGGACCCGGCGGATACGTCTGCGCGATCCGTTGCGCCCAGCTGGGACTCAGGACCGCATGCGTCGAAGGCAGGGAGGCGCTGGGAGGCACGTGCCTGAACGTTGGATGCATCCCTTCGAAGGCGCTGCTTCACGCAACCGGCATGCTGCATGAAGCCGAAGAGAACTTCGGCAAGATGGGCGTCAAGACGTCGAAGCCGAGCGCCGACTGGAAGGCGATGCTTGCCTACAAGCAGGACACGATAGGCGCGAACACCAAGGGAATCGAATTCCTGTTCAAGAAGAACGGTGTCGACTGGCTGAAGGGCTGGGCGAGCATTCCCGGGGCCGGCAAGGTCAAGGTGGGCGAGACCGTTCATGAAGCAGGCGACATAGTCATCGCGACGGGATCAGAGGCATCCTCGCTGCCCGGCGTGGACATCGACGAGAAGGTCGTCGTGACGTCGACAGGCGCGCTGGAACTGCCGAAGATCCCGAAGAAGATGGTCGTGATCGGCGCAGGCGTGATCGGGCTGGAACTTGGCTCGGTCTACAACCGGCTTGGCACGGAGGTGACGGTCGTCGAGTTCCTGAACGCCGTCACGCCGGGGATGGACGGCGAGGTCCAGAAGACATTCCTGAGAACCCTCAAGAGGCAGGGGATCGCATTCGTGATGGGTGCGGCCGTGCAGAAGGTCGAGGCGACGAAGACCAAGGCCAAGGTGACCTACCGGCTTCGCAAGGACGAAAGCGAACACGTGCTAGACGCTGATGTCGTCCTGGTCGCGACCGGACGGAAGCCATTCACTGAGGGCCTCGGTCTCGATGCCCTCGGAATCGAGACTGTGGAACCCGGCCAGATCCCCACCGACGGCCACGGAAAGACCGGCGTCGACGGCATCTGGGCAATCGGCGACGCCACCGACGGCCCCATGCTGGCGCACAAGGCGGAGGACGAGGGCATGGCAGTGGCCGAATCCATCGCGGGCCAGGCAGGCCACGTGAACTACGACGTCATTCCGTCCGTGATCTACACACATCCGGAAGTCGCGAGCGTCGGACAGACCGAAGAGCAGCTCAAGGAGGCGGGACGGTCGTTCAAGGTCGGCAAGTTCCCCTTCATGGGCAACGGGAGAGCCAAGGCAAATTTTGCTGCCGACGGGTTCGTGAAGCTCCTCGCGGACAGCGAGTCCGACCGGATCCTCGGCGCCCACATCATCGGGCCGATGGCCGGAGACCTGATCCACGAAATCTGCGTTGCAATGGAATTCGGTGCGGCGGCGGAGGATGTGGCGCGCACCTGCCATGCGCACCCGACGTATTCCGAGGCTGTCAGGGAGGCGGCGCTGGCCTGCGGTGACGGACCCATTCACGTCTGACGGCAGCCAGCCGTTACCCCAATCAGGGATCGCGGGCATTCCGCGAGCGCATGCAAGCACTTTCAGGACGATTGCAGCGAATTTGCCACTGCGGTGACGGCGATTGCCGTTCCGTACCACGCACGGGCTTCCCGCGCCACATTCGGGCAAGCCCCTGGCTCAGTTCCCGACAGTCTGGAGCCATTCCATGACATGGCCCCTGACTGACTGCTGTCCGCTTTCCCGCGCCCGGTCGATGACCTCGCGCGCCTCGGAAAGATCAACACGCCGAATCAGGTGCTTGACCGGTCCGATCGAGGCCGGTCGCATCGACAGCGCCCGGAGACCCATGGCGGCAAAGCACATTGCGTCGACCGGACGGCCTGCATCCTCGCCGCAAAAGCTCACCGGCGTGCCCGTTTCGTCGCAGCGGCGCGTGATGTGCTCGATGAAGCTCAAGTAACTGACGTTCAGCGTGTCATAGCGCTTGCGGACACGTTCGTTCTCGCGATCGGCTGCAAAGAAGAACTGCTTCAGGTCATTGCCGCCAATCGAAATGAAGTCGGCGACCTCGAACAGCTTTCGCGGCGCAAAGGCAAGGGACGGGGTTTCCAGCATTGCCCCGATCTCGAGATTCTCGGGAAGCGCATGGCCAAGCTTTCTTTCGCGCTCGACTTCGTCGAGGACATGCTGGCGAGCGGCCATGAATTCCTCGAGTTGCGCGATGAAAGGGAACATCACGGTCAGCGGTCGACCGTTTGCCGCGCGGAGCAGGGCCTGCAGCTGCATCCGCATCACGCCCGTCCTGTCAAGCGCGACCCGGATCGCACGCCAGCCAAGGGCCGGATTCGGCTCATCCTCGCGCTTCATGTAGGGCAGCATCTTGTCGGAGCCGATGTCGAGCGTACGAAACACGACACGCTTGCCGTTCGCCGAATCCAGAACGCGGGAATAGATGCCTGCAAGCTCGGCGCGCTGCGGCACGCTGGAACGTGCAAGAAACTGGAGCTCGGTCCGAAAGAGCCCAACGCCCTCTGCACCCGAGCCCACGAGCGAAGGCAGTTCGGCGATGAGTCCCGCGTTCATGTGGAGCGAGACCTGTATTCCATCCTTAGACTCCGCCGGAAGCTCCCTGAGATCCGCATACCGCTCCTGCGCCTTGGCGCGCATTGCGGTCTTGTCGCGGAACGCGGTGATCACGGACTCGTCGGGCCGGAGATGCACGAGGCCTTGATCCCCATCGATCATGACGTGATCGCCGTTCAATGCTTCCAGGGTGATGTCGCGACCCGCGTGAACGATCAGGGGTATCACCCAAGCCCGGGCAATGATTGCCGCATGGCTGCCGACCGAGCCTTGTTCAAGCACGATTCCGCGGAGCCTGCCGCGTCCGTAGTCGAGCAGTTCGGCCGGTCCGATGTTGCGTGCCACGAGCACCGCATCGTCGGGAATGTCGGCGGCCGGGTCGCCCCCCTGCCCGGTCAGGATGCGCAGGAGCCGGTTCGAAAGGTCGTCGAGATCCTGCAGCCGCTCGCGAAGATAGGCGTCCGGGGACCGGCCCAGACGTCGCCGAGCCGTGGACTGCTCCTTTTCGACGGCCGCTTCGGCGGAAAGCCCGGCAGCGATGTCGTCCTCCATGCGCTTCATCCAGGATCGCGAGTTTGCAAACAGCCGATAGGCCTCCAGCACTTCGACCTGGTCCTTGTCCACCGCGTCCTTGCCGACGGATTCCAGCATGTCATCGACCGAAACGCGCAACCGATCCACCGCCTCGCGAAGCCGGTCGGTCTCTTTCTCCGTGTCATCGGCAACAGGGTTGGTGACCACGACACGCGGCTCGTGAAGATAGACGTGCCCTTCGGCCACGCCTTCCTGCCCGACCTGGCCGCGGAACTGCATGGGCCTCGTGTGCAGCGCGCGTAGCGCCTCGCCTTCGCCCACGAACGCACCGAGTTCGGTCATTTCGGCAAGGACCATCGCCACGACTTCGAGCGCATATACCTCGTCGTCGGAAAAGGCCCTCGCCTCCCGGGACTGGACCACGAGAACGCCCAAGCGATCCCCGAGACGCTGGATCGGCACGCCGCAGAAGGAGGAAAAGATCTCTTCCCCGGTCTCGGGCATGAAGCGGAATCCCTTGGCGGAGGGCGCATCGGCCTCGTTGACGACGACGCCGTCGCGGGCCACGCGACCGACCAGGCCTTCGCCAAGCCGCATCCGCGTCTTGTGGACCGCATCCTTCTTCAGGCCTTTGGAGGCGCAAAGCTCAAGCGTGTCGGAATCGAGGAACAGGTAGATCGAGCAGACTTCCGAATGCATTTCCTCGGAAATCACGTTGGTGACATGGTCAAGCCGCGCCTGTCCGGCGCTGTCCTCGGCGAGGGAATCCCGCAGACGTCGCAAGAGCTTGCGGCTTCCGGTCTCGATCTGCTGCTCCATCCCAGTACTTTCGTCTTGTTCCGGCGGAACTGCCGTCGTCTGGGCCAAGTAGACCACAGTTGCAGGACGAAACAAACGGCAAATGCGGGGCTCAATCATGAATGAATTGCGACATCCGACCCGTAGTCACGGCACGATGCCGGACGTTTCCGGAGACACTCAGGCGTCAGATCCGGCCTGCATTCCCTCCTGTGCCGGACCAATGGGACACGTCATTGACCCGGCTTGCGCCGCGGCGGCTGCACCAAGCGCCAGGTCAGGTCATGCAGCGTCGGAAAGCTCGAACGCTTCGTGAAGGGCCTGCACGGCAAGCTCCAGGTACTTCCGGTCGATCAGGACGGAAATCTTGATCTCCGAAGTCGAGATGACCTTGATGTTGATGCTCTCGTCGCGAAGTGCCGCGAACATTCGCGATGCAACGCCGGCATGACTGCGCATGCCTATTCCCACGACTGACACCTTGGCCACGTCCTCGTCGGTCACAAGCTGATTGTAGTTGACTTCACCCGAAGCCTTGACCGCTTCCATCGCCTGCCTGGCATGCGCGACCTGATTCACCGGCAGCGAAAACGTCATGTCGGTGCGACCATCCTCGGAGATGTTCTGGACAATCATGTCCACGTTCACACCGGCTGTCGCCAGCGGACCGAAGATCGCGGCGGCAATGCCGGGCCGGTCCGCGACCGAAAGCAGGGTCATTTCCGCCTCGTCGCGGCTGAAGGCGACACCGGCGACCACGTTCTTTTCCATGATGTCCTCCTCGGCACAGACAAGCGTGCCAGCTTTGTCGTCATTGCTCCCGAACGTCGACAGGACGCGCAGGCGCACGTTGTAGCGCATCGCAAGCTCGACCGAACGGGTCTGAAGCACGCGCGCGCCGAGCGAGGCCAGTTCCAGCATTTCCTCGAACGCGATCCGGTCCAGCTTGCGGGCCTTCGACGTGATCCTGGGATCTGTCGTGTAGACTCCGTCGACATCCGTGTAGATGTCGCAGCGCTCGGCTCCGAATGCAGCTGCGAACGCGACCGCGGTGGTGTCCGAACCGCCGCGACCAAGAGTCGTGACGCGTCCTTCGGAAGAGATGCCCTGGAAGCCGGCGACAACCGCGACCTTCATTCCCTCGGCGAACTTGGCCGTGATGTTCCCGGTCTCGATGTCCTCGATGCGAGCCGCGGCATGGGCGCTGTCGGTCTGTACGGGCACCTGCCACCCGGCCCAGGACCGCGCCGGAATCTCCATCTCCTGCAGCGTCAGGGCCATGAGCCCGGCGGTGACCTGTTCGCCAGACGAAACAACGGCGTCGTATTCGCGGGCATCGTAAAATCGCGATGTCTCTTCCACCCAGCCGACCAGCTCGTTCGTCTTTCCGGACATTGCCGAAACGATTACAATCACATCGTGCCCGTTCTCGACCGCGCGGCGCACAAGACTTGCGGCATGCCGGATTCGCTCCAGCGAGGCGACCGAAGTGCCACCGAATTTCATGACGAGAATGGGCATTGTCCCTCGCCCGCATTGCATTCGGCACTACTTACGGCGGAGACCCGCAAGGTGCAAGAAACGGGCCAAGGCGCGACGGCATGCCGCGCGAGCAATTTTCGTTGGACGCAAGGTTCGCTCTCGCCGAAACGACGCGCCGACCGGAACTGGCGGAAGGGACTGACCGGCATGCATAACCAATGCCCGACAGCAAGGCCGAGACTGCAAGGACGATTGGTGAACAGATCGGGATTATGCTTCGCTTGACGTTGCGAGAGTTCACAATTTCAAGCTCGAAAGTCCAAACAGGCACCAAAGGATCGACCGATCGCTGCAAGACGCCCTGATTGACGTGGCACTACAATGCCTTTGACAAACCCAAGGGCGTTCACTCCGGCAATCGCGGCATGGAAGGCATGCTTGTCGAAGGCCGCCGACTTGGCAGGATTGCATCATGCGCTGCTGCGATGCGCTTCATCTTGGTAAATGCGCGATCTCGAATGTGAATACCTATGTCGAGTCGCTCGTCCATCTGTTCTATCTCTCGGCGGCACTCAGCATAGCCATTCGTAGAATGGCGTTCATTCGGGACCGATAACCATCGCGTCCCCTTCAGCCAAGCCAGGGCATCAGCTTCCGCCCGCGTCGCAATCCGTTACTTGGTGGTGCGGCAAGACTCCCGTCGCCGCATCTCCGCCAGTTGGGTCTCGGTTTGCTCGGGAATGTCACTGGTGTCGATATGTTCGTCTGGCAATGCATCCAGCCATTCAAGCTCTGCCAACCGCTCAGGCGTCGGCCTGGGCAGATTGTTCAAAGGGAAGCTAACGGTCTTCGCTTTCATTTTGCTCCCGATCCACCTTGATCGTCCTTCCGGTTGAAGTGATGTGAATCAACTCAATCATCTCCGGTTCGATTCTCACGGTTATGGAATGTGCCACCAGATTCACCGTCATACCGTAGATTTGACTGATGGCTCGCCAACGGCACTCAACGCCCTCGATACGGTCCTGTCGCGTCTTGTGCAGAGGTTCAAGGAACAATTGGAAGGCGCTTCCAAAACTGATGCCCTGCTTGAGATGGTCCGCATCGGCATTGTGAGGGTCTCATAATGAATCGGACATTTGACACTGCCAAAGCATAGCCACAATGGCGAGCTTCCCAAGGCCATCGCCCGCACATCTATACATCTTGCGTTCGCTGCCGTTCGGCGTGACTCATGGACGGAAGGGCGGGCGATACGGTCATGATGGCCCCCGAGATGTGCATTCACAACCCAGCAGCGACGCTGCAGACCCTAGAGTTCAATTTGCAGCACCACCCGTGCAGCAGTTGATGCGCCATGCCCAAAGGACTGTCAGCACCAATCGGAACTGGCTGAACGAGCCAATCGCAGCCACGCCGGAGGCAGGCTTGATTGCGAGCATGACCGCATCTATGTCGCCACTTGATGCCTGAGCGGAATTCAGTTGGAATCCTTGCCCTTCTGGGCCTGCTCCCGGGCAGCCCATTGCTCGCCGGAGACATCGAGATCACGGACTCGTATGTGCGTGCCTCACGCCCTGGGGCACCAACTGCCGCGATCTTCATGTCGATTCAGAATGCGGGCACGCTCGCTGATCGCCTGGTTGCCGCAAAGTCGCCAGCGGCCGCATTGGTCCAGATCCATACGCATATCGAAGAGAGCGGCATCATGAAGATGCAAGAGGTCGAGGCGGGCATACCGGTTCCAGCGGGCAGCACGCACACGCTGGCACGTGGTGGCGACCACGTGATGCTGATGGGCGTGGCGAAGGAACTTGTTGACGGCGAGACCGTGCCGTTGACGCTGGTCTTCGAGGTCGCTGGCGAAGTGGTGATCAAGGTTCCGGTCGACAACACGCGTGGCCAGCCGACGAGAAGCTCCGGACAATAGAAGATAGCCGTGCTCAGGCGTTAAGGAGACGTTCGACCCAAAGGGGCACGCTCTGTGTTGCTGGCCCTTCGATTCGCTCGTGGAAGAGGTCCGAGATTTCTGACCGCGCAAGGTTGATTTCGATCGTATGGGCACCAGACCTTCTGGCTTCGCTGACGAATCCAGCCGCCGGATGGACCTGTCCGCTTGTTCCAATTGCGGCGAAGACCGTGGCCGCTTCGAGATGCCCGGCGATCTCGTCGAGCGCATGCGGAACTTCGCCGAACCAGACGACATCCGGTCGGGTTGCCGGTTCCAGGCATTCGGGACACGGATCGGCCGCATGCATTTCCATGGGCGCATCCCATCCGGCGCCACAGGATGCGCAGGACGCACGGTCAAGCCTTCCATGCATGTGAATCGCGGCAGTTCCTGCCGCTTCATGAAGCGAGTCGACGTTTTGCGTAATGATCACGACTTCGCCCGGATGATCCCTTTCAAGCATCGCAAGTGCGGCATGCGCGCCATTCGGCTTTGCTCCGGCAGCGTTCTTGCGCCGGGCATTGTAGAAGTCGTGAACCTTGACAGGATCGCGCCGAAAACCCTCCGGCGTGGCAACTTCGTTCAAGTCGTATCGCGTCCAGACACCTCCCTTATCGCGAAAAGTGCCGAGCCCGCTCTCGGCCGAGACGCCTGCGCCCGTCAGTACGACTATCTTGCCGGGGTTCCTGTCCATGTCCGGACCATGTTAACGGGTGGCGGCAAGCGCGGGAAGCGCATTGGCAGCCGTGTCACTTGCGGCACCGGTCGGCGGATTTGGATGGGCCCATGAAACTCTTCGTTGGACTTGGCAATCCCGGAGGCAAGTATGCCGGGCATCGGCACAATGTCGGCTACATGGTGGTCGACAGGATTGCCGCCGATCACGGCTTTGGCGGGTGGAGGTCGAAATTCCAGGGACAGGTCAGCGACGGGCGGCTGGGATCTGACAAGATCATGCTGCTGAAACCCGAAACTTTCATGAACAATTCGGGCCAGGCAGTTGGCGAAGCCCAGCGATTCCACAAGCTGGCGCCGGAAGACGTGATCGTGTTCCATGACGAGATCGACCTGGCGCCGGGCAAGATGCGCATAAAGCGTGGAGGCGGCAACGCCGGTCACAATGGCCTGCGCTCGATTGATGCCCATGTCGGCAACAACTACCAGCGCGTCAGGATCGGCGTCGGACACCCCGGCCGGAGGGATGCCGTGCATTCCCATGTGCTGAGGGACTTCTCCAAGGTGGATCAGGCTTGGCTGGAGGACCTGCTGACCGGGATCTCCGACGGTGCACCCTTTCTGGCCGGGGGCGACGTCGACAAGTTCCGCAACACCGCAGCTCTCCGTGTGGCACGTCCGGCCGAGCAGCCTGATGCCGCACCGCGACGACCAACGCCGACTCCGGTGTCTCCGGTTGACAGCGATGACCGATCTGCGCTGCAGAAGCTTCTCGACAGGTTTCGACGATAGCCTGCCGCTGACGCGGGTCGCGTTCGCCGACCGCGCGCAATCCACAAGTTGTCCGGCACCAAGCACGCTTCGAACGTTGCAGGACGCGACAATGCGGACATTCACAGTTGTCCCGCCACGCTGTATCCTATGGCAACGGTCGCACACCCACCACAGGACAAGGAGCCTGTCATGAACAAAGATCCCTCCGTCAACGTCCTTGGCGACCCGCTGGAGCCTTGCTCGATCGATCCCGTCACCGGGTTCTTCCGGGACGGATGCTGCAACACATGTAGCGAGGATCAAGGAAGTCACACGGTCTGCGCGATCATGACCGCAGAGTTCCTGGCCTATTCCAAGTATGTCGGCAACGACCTGTCGACGCCGCGCCCGGAATTCCATTTCTCCGGACTGAAACCCGGAGACGCGTGGTGTCTCTGCGCGGGGCGCTTCCTGCAAGCTGCGGACGAAGGCGCCGGCCCGCAAGTACGGCTTGCTTCCACGCACCGCAAGGCGCTTGACATCGTGCCCCTGGAAATGCTGACGGAACACGCCACGGCCGAATGACCGGGTCCGGTCAAAAATGGCGGCTTCGAATTCGGGATCCTGGCGCATGGGTCGCGCCACAACGGACCATGCCAATTCCTGCATGCCGGGACGAACCGGCGATCAGGGCTATTGCAGTTTCGCCTCCACGGTCGCGATCGCCTCGTCGACTAGTTCACCGGCCCGATCCGCGCTCATCCCTTCGGCAATGACCTGCGCGGCCGCGGAGACCGCAATCTTGACGGCCTCCTCACGCACCTGCTTGACCGCACGTTGCTCAGCGGAGGCAATCTGATCCTGCGCGGCCTGGATCCGCCTCTCTATCGCGAGGGCAAGGTTTTTCCTGGCCTGTTCCGCAGCTTCTTCGGCACTTTCCTTCGCAGCAGCGATGATGCGCTCGGAGTGATCTCCGACTTCACGTTGCTTGCTTTCAAATTCCGCAAGGATCGATTCCGCTTCCTCCCGGAGTGCGCGGGCCTCGTCCAGCTCCGCCTGAATGCCGGCCGCCCGCTTGTCGAGAAGCCCGGCGACCAGGGACGGCACCTTGAAATAGACGAGCACGCCAATGAACAGCAGGAACGCAAGCGTGACGATGAAGTCCGTGTTCGACAGTTTGTAGAATTCCAGCGAAAACGGGTTCTTCGAAGCGGCAACGGCTGGCGATGCCGCTAGAAGGGCAAGCAGGGAAAGCGCTCTCGTCATCGCCCTATCCCTTCATCTGCGCGGCCACCGCCGCGTCAATTGCCGCGCCGTCAACCTTGACGCCCAATGCGGCCACGACGTCACCTGCCGCGCTGCGTGCGACGTCGCGAACGGCCTCGGCCGCACCCTTGCGAATCTCGTCGATGCGGGCCTCGCTTTCGGCGGCCTTGGACGCAATCTCGGCGTCTGCCCTTTCAATTGCGGCATCGACCTCGGCCTGCATTTCTGCCTTGGCTGCGGCAGCAATCCGGCCCGCCTCGGCCCGAGCCTCGGCAAGAGCATTTTCGTAAGCCTCCTCGGCGTTGGCAGCCTTCTGCTTCAGTTCCTCCGCGGTCGCGATGTCGCTTGTGATCGCGCCCTGCCGGGCAGCGAGCACTTCGGCGATCCTGGGCAACGCCACCCGGGACAGAACGAGATAGATCACCACAAGCGTGACCACGAGCCAGAAAATCTGGTTCGGGAACGTGGAGAAGTCGAGCTGCGGCATGCCGACCGAACTCTCGGCGGCACCAGTTGCAGCGTCCGTGGCCTCTGTCGCCATGGCCAGCCTCCTCAAACCTTGTTGTCATCTCCCGGACGACTCTCGCGAGCATCCGGTGCGAAAGGATGTCGAGGAGTCCTAGACGGCGAACATCAGCAGCAGTGCGACGAGGAACGAGAAGATCCCGAGAGCCTCCGAAAACGCGATGCCGATGAACATCGTCGCAATCTGTCCGGGAGCCGCCGACGGGTTGCGCAGCGCGCCGGAAAGAAAGTTTCCAACGACATGGCCCACACCGACTGCGGCCCCGCCCATGCCCGTACAGGCCAGGCCGGCGCCAATATAGGCTCCCATTTGTACGACGTCACCTTCCATTTGTATTCTCCTTGCGTTGGAAGTGTTTCCTTCGGCGGTCGACCCGCCGTTGATTCAGTGTTGCGGATGCAGCGCGTCCCTCAGATAGACGCATGTGAGAATGGCAAACACGTAGGCCTGGATGAACGACACGAGCGTCTCGAGCGCATAGATTGCCGTGATCGCGAGAACCGACAGCGGAGAGATCGCGACGATGGCCGCAAAGGTCGCGAAGACCTTGATCACCGCATGGCCGGCCATCATGTTGCCCGCAAGCCGGATCGAATGGCTGACCGGCCGCACGAAGTAGCTGATGACTTCGATGACCGCGAGGATCGGGCGCAGCACAAGCGGCGCCGCCTGGATCCAGAAAAGCCCGAAGAAGCCTGCGCCGTTCTTGACGAACCCGATGACGGTGACCGTCACGAAGACCACGATTGCCATGACGGCCGTGACCGCGATGTGGCTGGTCGTCGTGAATGACAGCGGCAAGAGACCCAGAAAGTTCGAGAACACGATGAACATGAACAGGGTCATTATGTAGGGAAAGTAGCGCAGCCCGTCCTTGCCGACGACATCCTCGACCATCCTGTAGACGAAGCCGTAGGCGAGTTCCGCTATCGACTGGGTTCGCGACGGCACCAGCGCCCTACTCCGAGTGCCCAGAACAAGGAGCGCCACGACGCAAAGGACGGCAAGCGCCATCCAGAAGGTCACGTTGGTAATCGTCACGATGCCTACCGGCCCGTCGCCAAAGAGCGGCTTGACGATGAACTGGTCCATTGGGTGGAATGCCAGTCCGCCTTCCTCTCCGGGTGTCTCGGTCGCCACGTCAGTCCCTCTGCTTGTCGTCCCCGGACGAGTCCGGCGGCTGAATTTCCTTGGCCGTGTGCATCATTGTCTTGATGCCTGCGGCGAACCCGAAGAGCGTGAAGACGATCATCAGCCACGGCGCCGTGCCGAAAAGGGTGTCAAGCCCGAAGCCGATCCCGAAACCGATCCCCAGCCCCACGACCAGTTCAAGAACCATGCGCCAGGCCACATGGGCCTGGGAATAGTGCTCGTCCTGGTGGCGTTTCGGCGCATCCTTGTCGCGCCTTTCCGCGAGCTTCGCGTCCAGCGCCTCAAGGCGGGCCTTCCGATCCTCGTCGGCTGCGGCCATGCCAAAAACACCCCGTGAGAGTTCCCGCGCTGTCTAGGAAGGGAACCAAGGCAAGTCAAGCGACCGGGAGTCGCAGGCGGGCGACAGGCAACCATTTGATTCAAAACGATTAACGGCGAATCCCAGCGAATGGGCGGGAATCGTCCGCAAGACGGGCATATTCAACCTTCCGGTTGACGATCTGGCGATTTGCACGGCAGATGCAGCAATGAAACCGGCACTTGACGCCATATTTCAAGCGCTTGCGGACCCCACGCGCCGGCAGATCCTCACCTTGCTCCTCGAGGACGACATGGCGGTCACGGACGTGGCGGAACCCTTTGACATGTCGCTGGCCGCAATCTCCAAGCATCTCCGCGTGCTGGTCCATGCCGGATTGATCAGCCAGGAAAGGCGCGGCCGGGTCGTCTGGTGCCAGCTTGAACCGCATGCCCTCAAGGAGGCCAGCGTCTGGATGCAGGGCTTTGGCCAGTTCGAGCCGGTCGACCTGGATGATTTCGAGGCGTTCCTGGAGCACGAACTGACCCGGGAATGAAGCGTTCACGCGTTTCGGGGTCCTGACATCCGTCGATTCAGTTCACCAATTTCAATGGCTCGTCTTTTTTCGCAAGGCGTCCCGTCTTCCGGGCAAGCGGGGCTACAGGCAAACACAAAGAGCAAGTCCCTGCATCGCGGATCGCTGAACATTCGCATGTTCATGGAAAGGCACGCGTCTGGACAAGCGTTGTCGCCGGATGGCCCCTTTCAGGAAGCAATCTTCCGGCCTTTCCCCGGCATTGGTCCCTTTCCGCAGTTCCGAATTCCGCAGGTGACGCAAATCCCGCGCCGTGGTATCATGCATCCATGCGAAATTCTTGGGGTTTCGAACTCGACACGTCCGTTGTCCGGTTGATGTACCGGGACGACCTCGTGTGGACGGAAGTCGCCAAGGCGAGGATCGAAGGCGCGGAATTCGAAGAGCGCTTGCAGGCAATGGTGGCGCTGATCGAGAACGACGCGGCGGCAGACCTGTTTCTTCCTCGCAGCCAGATATTTTATGCAGATGTCCAGATCGATCCGGACAGCGCCTCGCGGCAGGAACTCGAACGCGTTCTTGACGAGCATATGCCGCACCAGATCGGCAAACTGGATCTCGATTGGGAAGTGACGGTACATGGCGCCGTGCGGGTTGCAGCAATTTCGCTGGAGACCCTGCAAGGAGCCCTGGACTTCGCTTCGGCGCACGGTATCCGAGTCGGCAAGCTCTCCACGCTGGCTGACCCGGCCGACTTCCCTCGCTCTCCCAACTTCTGCGGACGTGGCGCTGAAGTTCCGCTTTCGTCCATGATCGACAATGCCTCGACCGCCAAGGCCCGCAAGTCCCCAATTGCAGGGTTGACCGACATTGCAGGGATGGGCAACCGCTTGCTGCATTTGCTGGGCACGGTTGGCCATTGGATCCCGCAGCGCCAGCGAACCGGTGCAATTGTCGCCGTCGCAATCGCTGCCGCCTTGGGAATTGCAACCCTGCTATGGACCACATTGCCGCCTGGATTTGGGACCTCCCAACAGCCTTTGGAAGAGCACCCCGAAAGCGAGTTGGCCTCGGGAGCACCCCTGGCTGAACCGGACCTGGTCGCACCGCCGGGCAGCGTAGACACGGCAGTCGATCTCTTGCGGCAACAGCCGCCGGTCGTCCATGCCGACGCAGAGCAACTCGCTGACCTGTGGCGTCGGGGCGAACTTCAGGCGCCCGCCGATGGCACCGGCATCACCCCGCCGGCGCCCCTGACGAGTGCATTGGCCTTGACGCGACCGCTTGTCCCGCCCTTGCCGCAAATCGGGCACGAAGCGCCGGAGCGCGTGGACACTGCGAACGGCCTCTTGCTGAAACAGCCGCCGGTCGTTCACGCCGAAGCGGTGCAGCTGTCGGACCTGTGGCGGCAAGGCAAGCTTCAGGCACCGCCCGATGACAACAGCACCGCCGCCGCTGCCTTGCCGACAACGTTGGCCTTGACGCAGCCGCAACTCCCGCTCTCGCCGCAACCCGGGCACGAAGCGCCGGAGCACGTGGACACGGCGAATGGTCTCTTGCTGAAACAGCCGCCGGTCGTCCACGCTGACGCGCGGCAGTTCTCGGACCCATGGCGTAGAAGCGAGCTTCAGGCACCGTCTGACGACACCGGCATCGCCGCCGCACTCCAGCCGACGACGTTGGCCTTGGCGCTACCGCACCTCCCGCGCTCGCCGCAAGCCGGGCACGACGCGCCGGAGCGCGTGGACACGGCGCATGGTCTCTTGCTGCAGCAACCGCCGATCGTCCACGCCGACGCGCGGCAGCTGTCGGACCTGTGGCATCGGGGCGAGCTTCAGGCGCCTGCCGATGACAACGGCATCGCCACCGCATCCCTGCCGACAACGTTGGCTTTTGCACGCCCGCATCTGCCGCATTCGCCGCAAGCCGGGCATGACACGCCGGAGCGCGTGGATACGGCGCATGGTCTCTTGCTGCTGCAACCGCCGGTCGTCCACGCCGAAACGCAGCAGTTGTCGGACCTGTGGCTTCAGGGCGAACTGCAGGAACCCACCGATGACGCCACCTTCACGCCTGCGCCCTTGACGAAGGCGTTGGCCTTGACGCGACCTCATCTCGCACCATCGCCGCAAGCCGGGCGCGCCGCACCGCTTGTCCTGGACACCCCGCTCCCGCTGGGCCACGATTCACTGGAATCCGCAACTGCAGACCGCGTCATGCTGCATGACGGTCAGCCACCCGGAGCGAAGCCAACAATCGACCGGCCTGCATACGCCTTGCGTGAAACAGGCGACTTCCCGGGAGGCCCAGTTGACGCGGGACCTGCCCAGGAAACGAGCGCCGTTCACGCTCCCGTTCCTCCTGAATTCCTGCCACGCATGCGACCCGATGGCTTCACGGAATACGTGGAACGCCTGAAATTCGGCGGCCGCACTCTTGCGGAGCTCGCGAGCCTGCGCGCTCTGCCGCGACCGGCTTCGGCTCAGCAGCTGGCCGCCAGTTCGGCGGAACCGTCTGCCGTGACGATCGGTTCCGCGTCGTCGGCACCCGGAATGCGGCCTGACAATTTCGATGCAGTCGTCGCGGCGGTCGATACCCAGAGACGTCTCGAGGCCGCTGCACAGGCACGGCGGGCACTGGAGGACGCGAGGAGGAATGCGCAGGCCGCTCTTGTCGCTGATGCCGAGCCCGAATTGCCGCAGGATGACGTGACGAGCCGAGGCACGCCGTCACGTTCGACCGTTGCCACGCGCGCGACGATCCCGAATGCGATCAGGCTCAATGAAGTCAACCTCGTGGGCGTCTACGGCACCACCAACGATCGCCGCGCACTCGTGCGCCTGCCCTCGGGACGATACGTCCGAGTGAGGGTCGGTGATCGCGTCGATGGAGGCAGGGTTGCACGGATCACCGAAAGCGAACTGTTCTACCAGAAAGGCAACCGGACGGTCTCGCTGAGCGTCCCTAGGGGCTGACAGGGCGGACCGGCGCGTCACAGACCTGGCGACCTCTATCCGGAAGCCGCCGCTTCTCCGTATTCCCCCCTTGCGAGTTCCTCGGCCTCTATCGATTCGAAGAGCGCCTTGAAATTGCCTTCTCCGAACCCCTCGTCGCCCTTCCTCTGGATGAACTCGAAGAAGATCGGACCGATCAAGGTCTTCGAAAAGATCTGAAGCAGGATCCTTGTCTCGCCGCCGTTCACGACACCTTCCCCGTCGATCAGGATGCCATGCTTCTTCATCCTTTCGATCGGCTCCTCGTGGCCGGCGACACGCTCGCCTGACAGTTCGTAGTACGTGGCCGGCGGCGGTGGCATGAACCGAACCCCGTTCTCGTGGATCGCATCGATTGCGTCGTAGATGTCGCGAGCCCCGACGGCGATGTGCTGGATGCCCTCGCCGTTGTACTTCTTCAGGTAGGTGACGATCTGGCCCGTCTCGCCACGATCTTCGTTGATCGGAATGCGTATCCTGCCGCATGGAGACGTGAGGGCGCGGCTGTAGAGACCCGTGTACTTGCCCTGGATGTCGAAGAAGCGGATTTCCTTGAAGTTGAACAGGTCGCCGTAGAACCGGAACCACACGTCCATGTTGCCCTTGAAGACGTTGTGGGTCAGGTGGTCAATGTACCAGAACCCCACGCCCTCCGGCTTGCTGGTCGCAATCCAGTTGAACTCCTCGTTGTAGGGCGATGTGTCGTGGTAGCGGTCGATGAAGTAGATGAGGCTGCCGCCAATGCCGACGATTGCGGGCACGTCCATGGTCTTTCCCGGTCCCGCATACTCCTCGGCTCCAAGCGCCACGGCACGTGCAAGGGCGTGTTTCGCGTCCACGACGCGCCAGGCCATCGAGGGCGCAGCAGGCCCGTGCTTCCCGATGAACCCGCTCGCGTGGCTGTATGGCTCGGCATTGATGACATAGGTGATGTCGCCCTGCTGCCAAAGCTCGACGGCCTTGGTCTTGTGCGTTGCGACGTGCGCGTATCCCATTCTGGCGAACAGGTCCCGGAGCTCCTGTGGCTCGGGATGAGCGAATTCAACGAATTCGAACCCGTCGGTTCCGGCCGGATTCTCCGGCGTGATCCTTGACTTGGGCGCGTCATGCGGAAAAGGACCCAACTGCGCATCTCCCTCTGTTGCGTTGGGCAATCATAGCGCAATGACGGCGCGTGTTTTGCGCGTTCTTCGGGTTTCGACCTTAGTTTTCCACAAAAATATTGCATATTTTATGTAAATCATGCAAGATTCCCGCATGACAGATATAGACGACACGGATCTCCGACTTCTGGCAAACCTTCAAGGCAATGCCGAACTGACTTCCGAGAAACTCGGCGAAGTCCTGCACCTCTCGCCGAGCCAGGTCGGACGGCGACGTCAGCGCCTTGAAGCTGCAGGCTATATCGAAGGCTACCGCGCCCGAATCTCGGCAACCCGGCTCGGACTCTCGGTGCAGGCCTTCGTGGCCGTACAGATGGCGAGCCACGCACCTGCCCTGATCAGGACATTCGTTCGGACCATCGAAGCCCGGCGCGAAATCACCAGCGCCTGGACGATGACGGGCGAGGCGGACTATCTCCTGAGGGTCTACTGCGCCGACTTGCCGGCGTTCAACCGGTTGATCCATGAAGTCCTGCTGCCCCACGCAGCAGTGGCCCGCGTGCAAAGCCAGATCGTCATGGAACAGATCAAGGTGGACGGGCCGCTGCCAGTCTGATTGCTCCCGCAAAGCAGCCCGCTGCACTTGCCTGCGCTTTGCGAGCGAAGGCGCACGCCAGGCTTGTCCTGGCCCGGAGGTCTACCGACTGCCGTCGGCCTCCGGGCGTCCGCCGGTTCGATTGAAGTAGGCCGCGATTGCGTGATCGAGCTCCTTGTTGAGGTCGTCCCCGCGACGGCTTGCCCAGATCAGGGCCTGGAGACGCAGGTCGCGGTTGGAAAAGTCAATCGTTCCGGTCCGGAGAAGATAGATCGCGATGTCGGCATGCTTGTTCTTGATCGCCTCGATGAGGGCGTTGTTTCTCCCGGTCTTGTCCGAAATGTTCACGTTCGCGCCGTGGCTGACAAGGCACCGTGCAATGTGGGCATGACCCTTGACGGCAGACTCGATCAGCGCGGTACGTCCATAGTACTCGGCCTGAAGATCCACCATTGTCTTGGGATGGCGCAGCAGGTTCTCCACGATGTCGAGGTTTCCGCTGCCGGCCGCAAGCATCAGCGGCGTGCTCCCCCACTTGTTTCGGGCATTGACGTCAATGTCCGGATGTTCAAGCAGCAGCTTGGTCAAGTCGCGGTGCTGGCCGTGAACGGCAATATGGAGCGCCGTCCAGCCGTCACCGTCAGAGGCATTGACATCCGCGGCCGCAAGGGCTGACCGGACTGCCTGGATGTCGCCCGAAATTGCTGCCTGGATCAGCTCTGCATCTTCGCCGGACTGTTGGTGTTCAACCATGGCCTTCATGACCCTTTCTTCGCGAATGTCTCGAGTTCTCTGGCATTTCTAGGTTCCCTGACCGCAGGGTAGCGGAGTCCGCCCACAGCACGCCGGTTCAACGTGACCGATATCCTGCGAACATCGACCCCTCGCCGCAACGCGTGTCTCCCGGTCCGCACTTGCCGGTCGAGGCCGGCATCGACTCCGCCTCAGGTGTATCATCGTCGGCCCAGGTCGCCAATGTCGTCAATGTGGCGCAGGACCTCGCTCACGCCGCTGCCGAACCTGAGCTGGCAGAACACGTAGGGCCTGCCGGCGCGCATCCGGTCGGCGTCGCGCTCCATGAGCTCAAGATCTGCATCCACATGCGGAGCAAGATCCGTCTTGTTGATGACCAGGATGTCTGAGCGGGTGATCGCGGGCCCGCCCTTGCGCGGAATTTCCTCTCCAGCCGCAACGTCGATGACATAAATCGTCAGGTCGGCGAGCTCCGGTGAAAACGTGGCAGACAGGTTGTCCCCGCCCGACTCGATCAAGACCAGGTCAAGATCGGGATGCGCTTCGCAAAGTTCGGCGATCGCGGCAAGGTTGATCGAAGCATCCTCGCGGATCGCGGTGTGCGGGCAACCGCCGGTTTCTACGCCCTTGATCCGGTCGGCCGGCAGCGCCTGGAGGCGCAGAAGGGCGTCGGCATCCTCTTGGGTGTAGATGTCGTTCGTTACGACGGCCATCGACAGTTCGTCGCGAAACGCCTTGCAAAGCGCCGCGGTCAGCGTGGTCTTCCCGGCCCCGACCGGGCCACCGATGCCAATGCGAAGAGGGCCGTTCGGACTGTTCATGTGCGGAATATCCTCGAGTTCTGGGTTTCGTGCCGCATCGAGGCGACATCGGTCAGGAACGCTGCAGACGAAAGATCCGACAGGTCGCCGTTGCGCGTGTCCTCCGCGACCTTCGGGCAGAGCAGCGTCAGGCGCCGAAGGATGGCCTGCCCCTGTTGCTGGCCGACGGCAAGCAGTCTCTGGCCGGCTGCGACGAGATTGGACAGAAAGGCGTGGAGATAGAGTTGCTGGGTCAATGCAAGCGGCAGGGCTTCCTGTGCGGCTGCGGCACCGAGAGCGACGGGGAAGGTCAGTTCTTCCGCCGAAACGTCCCAGGCAGCCAGGGCTCTGCCAAGGGCCTTGCCCTGCGCCGCCGTCTCCAGCCGCCGTTCGGCCGAGGCCGCAAACGCCAGTGCCGTCCGGTCGATTTCCCCCAGACGCTGAGGCGTTTCGGCCTTGTAGGCCGCGGCCAGAAGCAGCGAGTCCGCCCGGCCCGCACCAAGCAGCAAGACGTCTTCGAGCCAGGCTTCCAGGCCAGGTCCGTCCTTCACCCACCCCAGCCCCGCCGCGGCTTCCAGCCCGTGGCTGTAGGCGAAGGATCCGACCGGAAATGCCGGCGATAGCCACTGTGTCAGGGTCAGGACTTGAGTGTCAGTGGGCATGAGCATGAGTGCGGCCATGACCGTAGGCGCCGCTTTCCGGAGAAAATGGTTCGGTAACCGCCGTGACTGCTGCGCCGAGCCTCTCCAGCATGTCGCGCATCACGTGATCTCTCTGGATCAGGAGCCGGTCGGATTCGATCTGGCAAGGCATGTGACGATTGCCGATATGCCAGGCGAGCCGGATCAGATCGCCTTTCACCTGGAAGAGCTCTTCCTCGGCCGGCACGACCCCGACGACGCGGCCATCTTCCAGAACGAACGCTTCGTGCCGTTCCACCGAAGTCGTCTGGGACAGATCCACAAGAAATCGCAATCCGCTTGTGGCGGTCAGCACCTTGCGACGCAGAAACCGCGCCTCATGGTCCAGAACGACGCTGTCGTCGGAATGATGCGTATGCTTCACCTTTCGGCTGACAGGCAGAGTCATCGCCACCTCCTCAGAACATGAAATATCGCTGCGCCATGGGCAGGATCTCGGCGGGCTGGCAGGCCAGCAACTCGCCGTCGGCCCGCACCTCGTAGGTCTCCGGGTCCACCTCCACCTCCGGCGTTGCGTCGTTCAGGACCAGGTCCTTCTTGCCGATTTCGCGCGTGTTGGCGACGGCCAGCGTTTCCTTGGCCAGACCGAGCGTGGCGCCGATGCCGACGTCCTGCGCCGCGGCGCTGACAAAGGTCACGGATGAGCATTCGACGCTTCTGCCATAGGCGCCGAACATGGGGCGCGAATAGACCGGCTGCGGCGTCGGGATCGAGGCGTTGGGGTCGCCCATCTGCGCCATGGCAATGGTCCCGCCGATGATCACCATCTCCGGCTTCACGCCGAAGAAGGCAGGATTCCACAGAACCAGGTCGGCGCGCTTTCCCTCCTCGATCGACCCGATTTCATGCGCGACCCCGTGCGCGATGGCGGGATTGATCGTGTATTTCGCGATGTATCGGCGTACCCGGTAGTTGTCGTTGCCGCCGGTTTCTTCCGGCAGGCGCCCCCGCTGTCTCTTCATCTTGTCCGCGGTCTGCCATGTGCGGATCAGGACCTCTCCCACGCGCCCCATGGCCTGACTGTCGGAAGCGATGATTGAAAACGCGCCCATGTCGTGAAGGATGTCCTCGGCCGCGATGGTCTCGCGACGGATTCGGCTCTCCGCAAAGGCCACGTCTTCCGGAATGGACTGGTCGAGGTGATGGCAGACCATGAGCATGTCGAGATGCTCCTCCACGGTGTTGACCGTGAAGGGTCGCGTCGGGTTCGTGGAGGACGGCAGCACATGGTCCTCGCCGCAGATCCTGATGATGTCCGGTGCATGCCCGCCGCCCGCACCTTCGGTATGGAAGGCGTGGATCGTGCGGCCATTGATGGCCTTGACGGTGTTCTCGACGAACCCGCTTTCGTTCAGCGTGTCGGTGTGGATCATCACCTGGACGTCCATGGCATCGGCGACGTTCAGGCAGCAATCTATGGCGCCTGGCGTAGTGCCCCAGTCCTCGTGCAGTTTCAGGGCGCAGGCCCCAACATTGACCTGCTCTTCCAAGGCTGCCGGGAGCGATGCGTTGCCCTTGCCCGCAAAGGCGAGGTTCATCGGGAAGGCATCCGCCGCCTGCAGCATTCGCCCGATATGCCAGGGACCGGGCGTGCAGGTGGTCGCGAAGGTGCCGTGGGCCGGTCCGGTTCCGCCGCCAAGCATGGTCGTCAGGCCGGAATGCAGCGCATCCTCGATCTGCTGCGGACAGATGAAATGGATGTGGCTGTCAAAGCCGCCGGCCGTAAGGATCTTTCCTTCGCCGGCAATCGCCTCGGTGCCAGGTCCGATGACGATGTCGACTCCGGGTTGCGTATCTGGATTTCCCGCCTTGCCGACCCTGGCGATCCGTCCGTCCTTCAGCCCGACGTCTGCCTTGTAGATGCCGGCATGATCGACGATCAGCGCATTTGTGATGACCGTATCCACTGCACCTTCGGCGCGTGCGACCTGTGACTGTCCCATTCCGTCACGGATGACCTTGCCGCCGCCGAACTTGACCTCTTCGCCATAGAAGGTGTGGTCGCGCTCGACCTCGATGACGAGGTCGGTGTCGGCAAGCCGGACCTTGTCCCCGGTCGTGGGGCCGAACATGGCGGCATAGTCAGCGCGCGAGATGGTCGCGGGCATGATGCGTTCCCTTCCTTTCCATTCCGGAGCGTGCAGACGAGAGATGGGAGAGCAGCGAGACTGGCATCACAGGGCTCCCATGACCTGTTGGTTGAACCCGAACACGTTCCGTGCGCCGCCAATGGGAATGAGTTGCACCTCCCTGCGCTGCCCCGGCTCAAAGCGCACAGCTGTCCCGGCTGCGATGTCAAGCCGCATGCCTCGCGCCGCGTCGCGGTCGAATTCCAACGCGCCGTTCGCCTCTCCGAAATGGTAGTGCGAGCCCACCTGCACCGGCCGGTCGCCGGTATTGGCAACCATCAGCGTGATGGCTTCCCGGTCCGCGTTCAGCGTGACATCGTCCGGCCCGGCCATGACTTCGCCGGGGATCATGTTTGCTCCTTCGCGCAATTCAGCCTCGAAGAAACTGCAGGCGCGGCGAGGCGGAAACCCATGCATGCGCTCCAGTCGGCATGTGGGATCGGCAATGCCGCCTCATCGGCTTGGGCAGGCAATTCGAACAGAAGCGGTGGAAGAACATGCATGGAATGCCCCCTCATCGGATCGGATTGTGAACTGTGACCAGCTTTGTGCCGTCAGGAAAGGTCGCCTCTACCTGCACGTCGTGGATCATCTCGGGCACGCCCTCCATGCACTGATCTCTGGTGACGATCTCGGCGCCTGCCTCCATCATGTCGGCGACAGAGCGGCCGTCGCGCGCGCCTTCGACAACCGCATCGGTGATCAGGGCAATGGCCTCCGGGTGGTTCAGCTTCACGCCGCGGGCCAGCCGCTTGCGGGCGACTTCCGCCGCCATGGAAACGAGAAGCTTGTCCTTTTCGCGTGGAGTCAGGTTCATGTCAGATGTTCCAGCATCGGGGGAGCCCGTCATGGCTCAGGTGGTTCAACATCGGGACCAGGCTTGAACGCATCTTGTTGCTGTCACGGGAAAGAAGGCGCATGACCAGCACGTCTTCATGGATGAGACTGGCGCCGGCCTGGCACGGCAGAAAACGGCGCAGCGCTGCAAGCTGCGCCTCGGCGTCGGGAGCGACATAGACCAGCGAGGCCATGGCACGCGCACCGCCAGCGACGCCAGGACGATCAAGCAGTGCCTGAACGTCGGCTGCCAAACGGACGCGGTCCAGGTAGACCTGGACACCCGCGCGCCGGACTTCTATGCGATCCAGGACGTGCGCCGAGGTCACGGTCTCTCCCATTTCAAGACGACCGAAGACCAGCGGTTCCGTCAACAGCAATGTGGCCCCTTCCTGCAACTCAACTGTCAGTGATCGCTCCAGCGAGCAGCCGTCGAAGAGAATCGTCTCTTGCGGCAGCCAGTTCACGCGCGCACCTTCCGCCACGTCCAGACGCGTTTCGATTTGCCCGTGCTCCCCTGGCGAAGCCCGGTAGATCCGTTCGGCCGCCTGAGTGGTGAGTGTCAGGGTCGTCCCTGCCTCGGCGCACGCAGCCAGCGAAAAGCGATCGCCGCCGGTGACGCCCCCGGCGCAGTTCAGAAGGACGGCCTGCAGCGCCTGCCCGGTGTTTCCGGGGAAAAGGCACTTAAGCGATCCCGACTGCCGCAATCTCCGCAATGCAGTGCCGCCGTCCCTGGACTTGGCAGCAAGCGAAACCTCTCCCTGCGCACGCGCCATGACTGGTGCAGCGGACTGCGGAGATATCGACAGCAGCTCGGTGATGGTTCCCTCCGGAGCGCAAATTCGGTGCCCCCATTTGAGCCGCACCGCTCCGAATCGCCACGAAATTGCAATTTGACTGGATCATCGGACCGCCACCCGCCCTGATTTTGTGCAAAGAACGCACATCTAGATGAATTTTTGGGCAACAAACTCCGAAGCTTCAATTGCCAGCCGCTGTCGATTGCCAATCATGCTGCAATGCAGAGACACTGTCCCTGTCCGCTGGGGCGTCGGCCTCGAAGAGCGGGTGTGTGACGACCGGAAAGCTAGGAACTCTCATCGGCCGCCACACGGTTGCAACAAGAAGTTGCGGAGCATGGGTACGGAATTCGGCGAACTTAGGCAAGCGTCCTCGTGCCACTCCGCTTGGAGAAAATGATGAAAACTCTGAAAGTCCTGGCAGCCACGTCGGCTGCCGCCTTTGCGTTTGGCGGCCCTGCGGTCGCCGCCGATTGTCCGGTCAAGTTAGGCGTCCTGCATTCGCTGTCAGGAACAATGGCAATTTCCGAGACGACGCTGAAGGACACCATGTTGATGCTCGTCGACCAGCAGAACGGGGCTGGCGGCATTCTCGGGTGCGAAATCGAGGCAGTCGTGGTCGATCCGGCCTCCGACTGGCCGCTCTTCGCCGAGAAGGCGCGCGAACTCCTGACGGTCCACGAGGTCGACGTGATCTTCGGCAACTGGACCTCGGTCAGTCGAAAGTCGGTCCTGCCGGTGATCGAGGAACTGAACGGCCTCCTGTTCTATCCCGTCCAGTACGAAGGCGAGGAAAGCTCGAAGAACGTGTTCTATACCGGCGCCGCACCGAACCAGCAGGCGATTCCTGCAACCGACTACTATCTTGACGAGCTTGGCGTTGAGAAGTTCGCCCTTCTGGGCACCGACTACGTGTATCCGCGGACCACGAACAACATCCTTGAGTCCTACCTGAAGTCAAAGGGCATCTCCGAAGCGGACATCTTCGTCAACTATACGCCCTTCGGCCATTCGGACTGGTCAAAGATCGTGGCCGACGTCGTTGCGTTGGGTGCTGACGGAAAGAAGGTGGGCGTCATCTCGACGATCAATGGCGATGCAAACATCGGTTTCTACAAGGAACTTGCCGCCGCAGGCGTTTCGGCCGACGACATCCCTGTCGTCGCCTTCTCGGTCGGCGAAGAGGAGCTTTCAGGCCTCGATACCAGCAACCTCGTCGGGCACCTGGCGGCATGGAACTATTTCATGTCAGCCGACACGTCCGAGAACGAGGCGTTCATCGCGGCCTGGCATGAGTTCATCGGTGACGAAAGCCGCGTCACCAACGACCCGATGGAGGCCCACTACATCGGCTTCAACATGTGGGTGAACTCAGTCACCGAAGCCGGGACCACCGATGTCGACGCGGTGCGCGAAGCGATGTGGGGCCAGGAATTCCCCAACCTGACGGGCGGCGTGGCCGTGATGGGCGTGAACCACCACCTGTCGAAGCCCGTGCTGATCGGCGAAATCCAGGCGGACGGCCAGTTCGACATCATCAGCGAAACCGAGGAAGTCCCGGGCGACGCCTGGACCGATTTCCTGCCGGCATCGGCCATGCTGACATCGAACTGGAGCGATCTTGGCTGCGGCATGTACGACACGGGTACCGCGACCTGCGTCCAGATCAAGTCCAACTACTGATCCGCGAATTCTCCGGCCGGGACTGCCCGGCCGGAGTCCTTCAGGTGGGGCACCATGAGACCGATCATTCTGGCAATGCACGTGCTGATTGTCTCGACCGTGGCAACGCTTGCCGAAACCGGTCCGGTCCAGGCCATCCTGCAGGAGCAAAGGGACTTGATCGTCAAGAGCTCGCGCAAGACGATTGGACCCGCAATCGAGGCCGTCGCCACCAGCGGGCTGCCCGAAGCGCAGTCGGTTCTCCAGGCCTGGCAGGTCAAGAACATCTGGATGAGAAAGTCGGACGGGCTGTTCTTTCTCGGCGAAAAGATCGATTCCAAGACCTATCGCCTGATCGATTTCGACAGCGGCGACACGGTAGGCGAGTTTCCAAAACGAGCACTGAAGAACATCAAGCCGAACAGCGGGATAAGAGCATTGATCGGAACGGCCCTGGTGCAGTTCCAGCTCCTCGATCCCGAGCCGGACCGGCGAATGGCGGCGCTTGACGCCATCGAGCGCTCACCGGACGCAAGCCTTCTGGCCCCGCTCCGGAATTCGATCGATGACGAAAGCGACGCGGAAATCCGTGCACGCAAGATGCGGATAGAACGGCTTCTGACCATCGCCCACGGAACGAGCGTCGATGAGCGCGTGGCAGCCATTGAAGAGATGTCTACCGATCTCGGCGTCGACGTACGCGCTGCGTTGAACCCACTGACAAGGACCAAGATCATGGCCTTCGCGGGAGACATCCCCGAAGGACTGAACGTGGCGCGGCGTCTGAGCCCAGGAAGCGATGACCTTCCTCGCGAGGATGCATATGCGCTCCTGGTCGCCACTGATCTGGCTCCGGCCATAGTCGGTCGCGACGCGATCCGCGACGCGCTGATCGCCAATCTGGAAGACAATTCCGCAGGAGGCGTCCAGGCGGGCGAGCTTGGCACTGACGAGGCGCGACTGCGGGCATATGGCGTGCTGGCCCGAGCGGGTACGGTTCCGCCCCTCGTCACCGATGCCGAAATGGACGCTGCGCTGGATGCGCATATCTTCGCGGCCGTCTACGCCGAAGCCTCGTCTGCCGTTACCGCCGCTGCCGAGTCGGCCCTTGTCCGGATCGCGAACCGGGTCGGCATTTCCCAGGGCGCCGATCTGGCTCTCGACGCCCTTTCGCTCGCCTCGATCTACTTTCTTGCCGCAATCGGCCTTGCCATCACCTTCGGCGTGATGGGCGTCATCAACATGGCCCACGGCGAATTCATCATGATGGGTGCCTACACCGGCTACGTCGTGCAGCAATTCATCCCTCATCATACCGTCTCGATTCTCGTCGCGGTACCTCTGGCCTTCGTCGTCACTTTCGGTGCCGGCGTGGCGATGGAGCGGTTGGTGATCCGCTGGCTCTACAACCGCCCGCTGGAGACTCTCTTGGCCACTTTCGGCATCTCCATCGCCCTCCAGCAGCTCGCCAAGAACATCTTTGGCACCCAGGCGCGGCCTCTGACCTCGCCAAGCTGGCTCGACGGGGCTTGGGTCGTCAACGACGTAATCTCGATCTCACACATCCGGATCGCGATCTTCGTGCTGGCGCTGATCTTCCTGGGCGTCTTCCTGTTCATCATGCACCGAACCCGGCTGGGGCTGGAGACCCGCGCGGTCACGCAGAACCGGCGCATGGCAGCAACAATGGGGATCAATCCCGACCGGGTGAACATGCTGACCTTCGGGCTGGGCTCCGGGATCGCCGGAATCGCGGGAGTGGCCATCGGGCTCTACGCGAAGGTCACCTCGGACCTTGGCGCGGATTACATCGTGCAGAGTTTCATGACTGTCGTCGTTGGCGGTGTCGGAAACATCTGGGGCACTCTTCTGGGGGCCACCGGCATCGGCTTTCTGCAGAAAGGGATTGAATGGTTCAATCCTTCGAACACGCTCGCTGCCCAGACCTACATGATCATATTCATCATCGTCGTCTTCATCCAGCTCCGCCCGCAGGGAATCATCGCCCTCAAGGGCCGGGCGGCGGGAGACTGAGCCATGCCGCAGAGCGTCATTGCCAGAAACCCTTCCGTGCTGGTCTTCCTTGCCATTCTCGGCCTCTTCACCCTTAGCGTGACTCTGATGTCGGAGTGGGCCGGGTCGGAGATCGTCTCCACCTCCTTTGTCAAGACGCTGGGCAAGACGCTCTGCCTTGCCCTGGTGGCCGTGGCGATGGACCTCGTCTGGGGCTATGCCGGCATTCTCAGCCTCGGCCACTTCGCGTTCTTCGGGCTTGGTGGCTACATGATCGGCATGTGGCTGATGTACGAGCGGACGCACCGCATCGTCGCCTCATCGCTCGCCGAAGCGCCGATTCCACCGACCGAATCCGAAATCGCGGGCGCCATCGGCAACCAGATCTTCGGAGTCGTGGGGTCTAGCGAGTTCCCTGCGATCTGGGCCTTTGCGGACAGCCTCGCGCTGCAACTCCTCCTCGTCGTGCTTGTGCCGGGTCTCTTCGCGTTTGTCTTCGGCTGGCTCGCCTTCCGGTCTCGCGTCACGGGCGTCTACCTCTCGATCCTGACGCAGGCGATGACGCTGGCGCTGGCGCTCTACCTCTTCCAGAACGACAGCGGTCTTCGTGGCAACAACGGGCTTTCCGGGCTGCAGAACCTCCCGGGGCTCGACCATGTGCCGCAATCGAGCATCTCGATCTGGTTCTTCTGGGCCTCCGCGGGCGCGCTGGCCCTGGGCTACGTGTTCTCCGCCTGGATCGTCTCGGGCAAGTTCGGTTCGGTGATCCGCGGCATCCGCGACAACGAGTCGAGAGTGCGTTTCCTGGGCTACCCGGTGGAAGCATACAAGCTCTTCGTCTTCACGGTCACGGCGATGATCGCAGGGATTGCCGGAGCGCTCTACTATCCACAGGCGGGCATCATCAACCCGGCCGAAATCGCACCCATCGCCTCGATATATCTTGCGGTCTGGGTCGCCATCGGCGGACGTGGCCGTCTCTACGGTGCGGTAATCGGCGCCGCTTTCGTCAGCCTCGTCTCGTCGTGGTTCACCGGCGGACAGGCCCCCGACGTCAACCTGGGATTCTACACGATCAAGTGGGTCGACTGGTGGCTGGTCCTCCTGGGCCTCAGCTTCGTTGCGGTCACGCTCCTTGCGCCGAAGGGCATCGGCGGCCTGGTGGATCTCTGGACCGGCCGGATGGCACCGGATCGCCACGGCGCGGACCTGGGCCCTGATTCCGGTTCGTTGCGCGAGGCGGAGGCAGAACAGTGAAATCGCTTCTCGAGGTCTCCGGCGTCTCGGTCTCCTTCGACGGCTTCAAGGCGATCAACAACCTGAGCTTCGCCATCGGCGATGCGGAACTGCGCGCCATCATCGGACCCAACGGTGCAGGAAAGACGACCTTCATGGACATAGTCACCGGCAAGACAAGGCCGGACGAAGGTCGGGTACTGTGGGGGGAGGCCAACATTTCGCTGCTGGGGCTCTCCGAGGCACGGATCGCCCGCGAGGGCATCGGCCGCAAGTTCCAGAAGCCTACGGTGTTCGAAGACCAGACTGTCCTCGAAAACCTGCTGATGGCGCTCCGCAACGCGCGCGGGCCGCTTCAGGTCCTTTTCTACCGGCCAACGCCCGAGGATCTTGACCGGGTGCACGAGCTAGCCGGCGAAATCGGGCTCCTGGACGCCCTTGACCGCAAGTCGGGCGAGCTGAGCCATGGACAGAAGCAATGGCTGGAAATCGGCATGCTGCTCGCGCAAGAGCCAAGGCTGCTGCTGGTCGACGAACCGGCCGCAGGCATGACGCCCGCGGAACGCGAACACACAACCACGCTGCTGGTTGAGGCGGCGAAGTCCCGCGCGGTGGTGGTGATCGAACATGACATGGATTTCGTGCGCCGCCTGGGCTGCAAGGTGACGGTCCTGCACGATGGAGCGGTCCAGGCCGAAGGCAGCCTTGATCACGTCACGGCGAACCGGAAGGTCATCGACGTGTACCTGGGACGCTGAGCAATGCTGACGACAACCGATCTCACCCTGCACTATGGTCACTCGCAGATACTCAACGGAATCTCGTTCGAGGCGAAAACGGGCGAGATCACCTGCATCATGGGCACCAACGGCGTGGGCAAGACCAGCCTGATCCGCGCAATTTCGGGGGCTCATCCACGCTCCGGCGGCACGATGGTCCTGGATGGTGAGGAGCTCGGCGTGCTGCCCGCCCACGAACTTGCGCAAAGGGGCGTCGGCGTGGTGCCGCAGGGGCGCGAAATCTTCCCGCTGCTGACGGTGCGGGAAAACCTCGAGACCGGATTTTCCTGCCTGCCGCGAACGGAGCACCGGATACCGGACGAGGTGTTCGAGATGTTCCCGATCCTCTTCAGTTTCCTGGACAGGAGGGGCGGTGACCTCTCGGGCGGTCAGCAACAGCAGCTGGCAATCGCCCGCGCACTGATCACCCGGCCCAGGCTTTTGCTGTTGGACGAGCCGACCGAGGGCATCCAGCCCAATGTCATCCAGCAAATCGGTGACGTGATCCGCAGGCTGCGCGAGCGTGGCGACCTGGCGATCGTGCTGGTGGAGCAGTATTTCGACTTCGCATTCGATCTGGCAGATCACATCGTCGTACTGCGTCGCGGCGAAGTCATCCATTCCGGTGCAAGGGACAGCATCCCCCGGGACGAGCTGCTGTCCAAGGTGTCCGTATAGGCCGAATGGCATTGCAGCGGGTCCGCACGAGCCCCATTGGCGTCGGCAACTGCAGTGTCACCCGTTTCCCTAGGTGTCGCCTCGATTGCGTGGAAGGCCTGAAGACTCCGGCGATCACGCGAACGCTTCAGGAGTTCGAATTCCCATGTGGACCAGGAGCCCTTGGGGGAGCTGACGAACTTCGCAGTATCAACCGCACTTCGACCGAATTGTGCATGGCCACTTCGTCGCCGCTCAGCTTTCCCAGAATGAACTCCGCGGCAGCGATGCCCATGTCTCTCGCCGGGACGTCGATCGTCGTAAGCGGCGGGTTCAAATGCGTTGCGAACTCCAGATTATCGAAACCGACAACGGAGATGTCGCCGGGAACTTCCAGTCCCCTTGCGGTGCACTCGATGAGCGCTCCCAGCGCCAGAACGTCGTTGCCACAGACGATGGCCGTGGGCCGTGGGCCGTCACGTGACAGGAGAAGTGCGCATGCCTTCTTGCCGCCGGAAATGGAATAAGGGGACTCGATGACCCTAGATGCAGGCAACGAAATGTCGTGACGCGCAAGTTCCGCGCGGATTCCCTCGAGCCGCTTCGTGGTTCGATCGTTATCCTCCGTAATTCCGGAAATGACGCAGATGTCCGCGTGCCCGAGATGCACGAGGTGCCGGGCCATGATCGCGGCCGAAGCGGAATTGTCGAAGCCCGCAGTCGGGTAGGCGCTCTCGGGATCGAAGGTGTACGTGTTGACAAACGGAACGCCAAATTGGTGCAGCAGGTCGTAGATCTCCCGGCGATGGCACTCTCCGACAAGCATGAGCGCCTCGGCTCCGCGTTCGAGAAGCAGTCTTGCCTCCCTTAGCTCCGCGTCCAGATCATAGTCAAAGGTGGCAATCAGCGTCGAGATGCCCGCCGCCGAGAGTTGAGTGCTCGCGGCGCTGACCAGGCGGGCATAGAGCGCGTAGTCCAATGTCGGGATCAGCACTCCGACCATGTGCGACCGTTGGGACCGCAGTGCACGTGCCGCGTGGTTCCGGACATACCCGAGTTCGTGCATCGCCCTCTCGATCCGCGAGCGCATTTCGGGTGACACCTTGTCAGGGTTGTTGACCGTGCGCGAAACCGTCGCCGGTGCGCATCCGGCAAGTCTGGCAACGTCCGTGATTCGCACGCGTGATGCTGCATCCTGAAATCGATATTTTGTCTCAGTCGGCAATCTGAAGGCCCGCATGTCACAACTAATCGCTCTGTACCAGACAGATACGGACTTGGACAGAAAAAGTGTTGACTCGGCGGGCCAGATAGTATGAAATCGATTTCATCACGATGCGATGCGCCTTGGGGGAGGAATGCCGCACCCGGATACAGGCCGGAATTCGAAGATTCTGCTGATGCTCCTAGGTGTCGCGAAGCTTTCCATCGTTGCAATCTCCACATTGATGATCGTGGTCACCCTGGCCCAGGTGATCTTTAGATACGTCATCGCGGCCCCGCTGCCCTGGTCGGAGGAGCTGGCGCGGTACTGTTTCGTTTGGATCGTGTTCCTGGGCGCCGCCGTCGGCCTTTCGCGGGGGATCCATCTTGGCGTCGACCTGTTCGTGAACCTGCTTCCCGAGCGATTCCGGGTTGGAATCGAGATCCTGTCCTACGTGCTGATCGCTTGTTTCGCGGCCTCGGTTATCCTCGCGAGCTACCCGGTGATCAACATGAACATGCTGCAACGCTCACCGGCGATGGGCGTGCAGATGTCATGGATCTACATCGCAATTCCGATCTCGATGGGCCTGATCTTCCTGATCTGCCTGGAACGCACCATCGCCATACTGCGTGACCGCAGAGAGCAGGAGGAATAGGCGTTCCGATGTTGCCGATCCTGTTCACCACGTTCTTCGTCCTGTTGCTCTTCAACATCCCGATCGCCTTTGCGCTTGGCATCGCATCGGCCCTGACCAGGGCTATTTTTTTGTCGGTCCGGTGATCGTCACGCGGTGATTTTGGGGCTGGCCATTCCGTTTTCGATGTGGCAACCTGCCGGCCATTGTGATTCTTCCGCCCCCGGATTCCTCCATCGACCTTCGCGAGGTGACGG
>JAJDVJ010000137.1 GCA_022826205.1 Silicimonas sp.
TTGGCAGGAGGTGCCCGTGGCAAACGTGGTCGTGGTCGGCACTCAGTGGGGCGACGAAGGCAAAGGCAAGATCGTCGACTGGCTGAGCGAACGTGCAGATGTCATCTGCCGGTTTCAGGGCGGACACAATGCCGGCCATACTCTGGTAGTCGACGGTGAGGTCTACAAGCTTCACGCACTGCCGTCCGGCGTTGTGAGGGGAGAAAAGCTGTCGGTCATTGGAAACGGAGTCGTCCTTGATCCGTGGCACCTGATCGACGAGATCGAGACTGTCCGCCAGCAGGGAGTCGAGATCAGCCCTGATACCCTGATGATTGCGGAAAACGCCCCATTGGTCCTTCCGCTTCACGGGGAGCTGGACCGGGCACGCGAAAGTCAGAACAGCATCGTCAAGATCGGAACGACCGGACGCGGCATCGGCCCGGCGTACGAGGACAAGGTCGGAAGGCGCGCGGTGCGCGTGGCCGATCTGGGGGATGTGGGGACGCTGGAAAAGCGAGTGGACCGCCTGTTGGTGCACCACGATGCGCTGAGACGTGGACTTGGCCTCGATCCGGTTGACCGCGATTCGCTGCTGTCCAGCCTGAACGATGTTGCTCCGAAGGTGCTCGAATATGCGGCGCCTGCCTGGAAGGTTCTGAACGATCGCAAGAAACGCGGAGATCGAATCCTGTTCGAAGGGGCGCAGGGTGCCCTTCTGGACATCGATTTCGGAACCTATCCGTTCGTGACGTCTTCAAACGTCATTGCCGGGCAGGCGGCGACGGGCACGGGAATCGGGCCTGGCTCGGTGGACTTTGTCCTTGGCATCGTCAAGGCCTACACGACGCGGGTTGGCGAGGGCCCGTTTCCGTCCGAACTCCACGATTCTGACGGCCAGCGCCTGGGAGAGCGTGGCCATGAATTCGGAACGACTACGGGCCGGAAACGTCGTTGCGGATGGTTTGACGCGGTGCTTGTCCGGCAGACCTGCGCGACGTCCGGAGTTTCCGGCATTGCGCTGACGAAGCTGGACGTGCTGGACGGTTTCAAGGAACTGAAGATCTGCACGGGCTACATGCTTGGCGATGAATTTCTTGATCATCTTCCGACAGCGGCGGACAAGCAGGCGCAAGTGAGGCCTGTCTACGAGGTCGTGGAAGGATGGTCGGAATCGACGGCCGGTGCGCGAAGCTGGACTGACCTGCCAGGTTCGGCGGTAAAGTACGTGCGGCGGATCGAGGAATTGATCGAATGCCCCGTTGCGCTGTTGTCAACGAGCCCCGAACGGGACGACACGATCCTCGTGACTGACCCCTTCGCGGACTGACGAAGAGGTGGAGATGGCTTTGTCGTGGAAGGCGAGAAGGCGGTGGGCCTTGGTGATCCTGCTTCTCGGGCTGCCTGTCTACATCGCTGTTGCGGCAAAGGCGGTGAGTGCCCTTGACCGTCCGCCAGTCTGGGCCGAACTTCTGGTATATCTGGCCTTGGGCATCCTGTGGATCCTGCCCTTTCGTGCCGTGTTCCGAGGCATCGGCAAGGCGGATCCGGGTACCAACGGGGACACGGACCGTACAGGTTGAACTCTTTGAAGGACTGCAGTCCCGGTCATTGCCGCAAGGGGCTGTGCCGGGACACTCCGTATCCTGGCCGGTCAGCAGTGCTCCGCACGCGCATGGCATGCATCGCACCATGACAAGTCGGAGTCGGATGGCAATGGAATCCGTCGGGAGACTTCCTTCGTGCAGGTTCCGTTCAGGTGGAAATTGCAGCCAAAGCGTCCCGGAGGTCGATCGCGCCGTCATAGAGTGCGCGGCCCGAGATCGCGCCTGCAATGACTTTCGTATCGCGGAGCCGGATAAGGTCTTCCAGGGACGAGACCCCCCCGCTTGCGATGACCGGGACTTGGGTCTGGCGGGCCAGTGCCGCGGTCGCGCCGACATTGGGGCCGCCCATTGCGCCGTCCCGGTCAATGTCGGTATGGATGATGGCGGCGATTCCGGCATCCTCGTAGGCTTGGGCGAGATCCGTCACCGTCATTTCGGTTGATTCAGCCCAGCCGCGCGTCGCGACTTGCCCGTCACGTGCGTCGAGGCCGACCGCAATCATGCCCGGGAACGCCCGGGCGGCCTGACGGACCAGATCCGGGTTCTCGGCGGCGACCGTGCCTAGCACGACACGGGCGAGTCCCTTATCAATCCAGTTCTCGATGGTTGTCATGTCGCGAATGCCGCCACCCAACTGGGCAGGGATGGACACCGAGCGAAGAATGGATTCAACTGCGGACGCGTTGACCGGATGTCCGGCAAATGCACCGTTCAGGTCGACGAGATGGAGCCATTCGGCACCTGCTGCCTCGAATGTGGCCGCTTGTGCGCCTGGATTGTCACTAAACACCGTGGCCTCGCTCATGTCGCCCTTGAGCAGCCGGACGCACTGGCCGTCCTTCAGGTCGATGGCAGGATAAAGGATCATGAGCGTGTTCCGTTCTCGTTGATCGCTCTTGCCCGGTGCTGGAAGGCGGGGCAAGCGACTTTGGTGCCACGGCTCGGCATGCACCGGCACTTTGGCTGTAGAGGCAAAGATGTCAGGGTGGAAGCGGAGTGTCGACGCGATGGTGGTGCTGCCGGAGAGATTTGAACTCTCGACCTCTCCCTTACCAAGGGAGTGCTCTACCCCTGAGCTACGGCAGCGCCAGTCGACGAATGCGCGGGATAATGGCAA
>JAJDVJ010000043.1 GCA_022826205.1 Silicimonas sp.
TGCCGATCGTCTCCACTGACACCATCTCCACTGCCTCGCTGATTCGTTGCGAGGCAGGCGTTTCCACCTGATCAGGGGTGGGTCAAATTTCGACGCGAATCACCCCCCGAAGTGGGTCAATTTTCAACGCGATTCCACAGCCTGGATGTCTGCGAGACAGTGGCGGCGTGCACGATGGCCTCGCCATATGACCTTGTCGAGTTCGCTACGGTCCAGCCGCCCCCCTGGCACATGGGAATGCGGCACGCATCCGCACGGTGGCCACGTTCCTGCCTTGCCGGGGCGTCGCATTCCTGTGCGGAATTCCGCCGATCACGGGAATTTGGCGAAATCCGGAACCGCCGGAACGGAAAATCTGTGGTAATGCAGTTGATATGCAGCGTGCATTGACAAAGTCGGATTTGGGTGAGTCGATCACCCGCGTTCGTTCACTCAGTGTTTTGCAAGAACCTCAAGGGGTAGGATCCCAGTCGGGATCGAGTGATTTGGGCGTTGTGGCCCGTTGCCGGGATTCGGCAGGGACAAAAAAGGGAGAAAGTGATGTCCAGACAGATCGACGATTATGTGAGACGCACCACCGCCGGGCTGATGAGCCGACGGGAGTTCTTTGGCAGGACCACGGCGTTGGGCCTGAGCACTGCTATGGCAGGAAGTCTGCTGGCCACGTCCGCAAGGGCGATGGGGCCGAACAAAGGTGGCACCATCAAGGCCGGCATTCAGGGCGGCGAAAGCACGAACAGCCTTGATCCAGCGCTGTCAGCCAGCAGTGTCCCGTCACACAATCTGACGGCCTTTGGCGATCTTCTCGTTGAAGTCAGCCCTGAGGGAGAAATCGTGAACCGGTTGGCCGAGAACGTTGAATCCAGCGCCGACGCCAGGACCTGGCATTTCCGCATCCGCAAGGATGTCGAATTCCACAACGGCAAGACGTTGACGCCCGATGATGTGCTCAAGACCATGGAGCGCCACTCGGCCGATGATTCGCAATCCGGCGCACTTGGCGTCATGCGCGGCATCGAGTCGATGAAGACTGATGGCGACATCTTCAGCGTGACGCTTTCAACCCCGAATGCCGACCTGGTCTATCTGATGGCGGATTATCACCTCGTGATTCAGCCAGGAGGTGGTTTTGACGATCCGGCTGCCGGCATTGGATGCGGACCTTACGTGCTGGAGTTCAACGAGCCAGGTGTTCGTCATGGCTTTACCAAGTTCGCGAACTACTGGGACGACGGCCGTGGCCATGCAGATCAGGTCGAGGTTGTCGTGCTCAATGACAACACTGCGCGGGCGGCCGCATTGCAAAGTGGACAGGTCCATTACATCAACCGGGTCGATCCAAAGGTTGCCGAATTGCTGGGCCGTGCCGCCAACATCAATATCGAGAGCATCTCGGGCCGGGGCCACTACGTGTTCATCATGCACAACAATACTGCGCCCTTTGACAACAACGATCTGCGTCTGGCATTGAAGTACGCCATCGACCGCGAGGAAATGGTAGACAAGATCCTTCGCGGTTATGGCAGCGTAGGAAACGATACGCCTATCAATGCGGCCTATCCGTTGTATTCCGATGATCTGGGGCAGCGCGCCTACGATCCCGAAAAGGCCAAGTTCCATTACGAGAAGTCCGGCCACGATGGCAGCCCGATCGTTCTGAAAGTGTCTGAAGCAGCCTTTCCGGGTGCAGTCGATGCATCGCAGCTATTCCAGCAGAGCGCACAGAGGGCCGGCATCCCGCTGCAAGTGGAGCGGGTGCCAAGCGATGGCTACTGGTCAGAGGTCTGGAACAAGGAGCCGTTCTGTGCCTCCTACTGGAGCGGACGCCCAGTGCAGGATCAGATGTTCTCGACCGCGTACAAGTCGGATGCAGACTGGAATGACACCCGGTTCTTCCGGGACGATTTCGACGCATTGCTTGCACAGGCAAAGGCAGAGCTTGACCTGGCCAAGCGCAAGGACCTTTACCGCCAGATGTCCGTCATCTTGCGAGACGAAGGTGGCGTCATCGTTCCAATGTTCAATGACTTCATTGATGCGGTCAGCACGAGCCTTGGCGGCTGGGTCGGCGATCCCGGTGGCGGTTCGATGTTCGATGGCGCGCTGGTAAAGACCTGGTTGCTCTGATCCGACGTGCCGAACAACCCGATGATCCGGCTGGCAGCCCAACGCATCGCGTTGGGCTGCCTGTTGCTTGTCGCGGCGTCGGTTCTGATATTTGCAGGAACTCAGATTCTGCCCGGCGACGTGGCGCAGTCGATTCTTGGCCGAAGCGCAACGCCGGAATCCTTGGCCAGTCTGCGCGAGGAACTAGGGCTGAACAAACCCGCGGTCCAGCGGTATCTTGACTGGCTCTTTGCCTTTTTGAGCGGCGATCTGGGCACGGCCCTTTCGAACGGCAAGGACATCGGCGAATCTGTTGCCGGGCGGCTTGGCAACACGCTGTTCCTCGCCGGTTGGGCGGCGGCATTTTCGGTGCCTCTGGCGATCTTTCTGGGCCTGCTGTCGGTACGTTACCAGGACCGGACACCGGACCGCATGATTTCGGGGTTGTCACTGGCCTCGATTTCTCTTCCGGAATTCTTCATCGGCTATCTGTTGATCTATTTTCTGGCGGTAAAGCTGCAATGGTTTCCGTCGGTCGCCACACTGAACGCAGACATGCCCCTAGGCGAGAAGCTGCGAACGATTGCCCTGCCGGTGATGGTTCTGACCATGGTGGTGCTGGCGCACATGATGCGCATGACCCGGGCCGCAATTCTGAATGTGATGCAGTCTGCCTATATCGAGACGGCGGAACTCAAGGGACTGACGCCCTTTAACGTCATTCGCAAGCACGCCTTTCCGAACGCGATCGCGCCTATTGTCAATGTGGTCATGATCAACCTGGCCTATCTGGTAGTGGGGGTTGTCGTCGTCGAGGTGATATTTGTCTATCCCGGAATGGGACAGTACATGGTCGATCATGTCTCGAAACGTGACGTGCCAGTCGTGCAGGCCTGCGGCACCATATTTGCAGCCGTCTATATTGGCCTGAACCTGGTCGCAGACCTTGTTTCAATTATCTCCAACCCGCGCCTGCGGCACCCGAAATAGGGGGCGTCATGACGCTTCGCCGAATTCCAATAAGTGCGCTGATCGGACTGATCCTGACTGGAGTGACCATTTTCGTCGCTGTATTTGCACCATTGCTGGCCCCTTACAGCCCCGCCGAGACCGTCGGCGATGTCTGGGAGCCTGCCTCGGATCAGTTCTGGCTTGGCACTGACAATCTGGGTCGGGACCTGCTGTCGCGGATGATCTACGGTGCCCGTATCACCATCTTCATCGCCGCTGCGGCTACGGCCCTGTCATTTTGTGTCGGGGCAGTCGCGGGATTTGCCGCCGCGGTGGCCGGCGGCCTGACTGATCAGACGATGTCACGCACCGTTGACCTGTTGATGTCCATTCCGAGTCTGATCTTCGCGCTTGTGGTTTTGTCGGTTCTGCCGAGCACGGTACTGATTCTGATCCTGGTGATGGCAGTCCTTGACTTTACTCGGGTCTACCGTCTGGCCCGGGCGGTTGCCGTCGACGTCAATGTCATGGACTATGTCGAGGCTGCACGCCTGCGCGGCGAGCGCCTTAATTGGATCGTCTTCCGGGAAATCCTGCCCAATGCTCTCTCGACGCTGGTGGCAGAACTGGGTTTGCGCTTTATCTTCATGGTACTCTTTCTGTCGTCACTGTCCTTCCTTGGGCTTGGCGTTCAGCCGCCCGAATCCGATTGGGGCGGGATGGTGAAGGAAAACAAGGACGGCATCATATTCGGCATCCCTGCGGCGTTGATCCCTGCGGCAGCCATTTCGGTGCTGGCGATTTCCGTCAATCTTGTGGCCGACTGGATTTTGCGGCGCACGAGCGACCTCAAAGGGGGCCGTAGCTGATGTCGGACACCCTACTTGAGGTCCGCAATCTCAGAATTGACGGAACGGTCCGCCCTCCCGGCGAAAAGCCGAAAGACATCAACATTGTCGAAGGCGTTTCGCTGACACTGGCGCCAGGACGGGTCATGGGGCTGATCGGGGAGAGTGGCGCAGGCAAGTCCACAGTGGGGCTGTCAACGCTGTGGTATGGGCGAGGCGGCCTGCGACTGAGCGGCGAAATCTGGCTCAAAGGCCGCAACATCCAGACGATCAGTCCCGGTCAGCTGCGGGACCTGCGCGGACGCGAAGTGACCTATGTGTCACAATCCGCCGCTGCTTCTTTCAACCCGTCCATCAGGCTGATGGATCAGGTGATCGAGGCGACAATCCTGCACAAGATCATGTCAAAGTCAGAGGCACAGAAACGCGCGGTAGAACTGTTCGGTGCGCTTAGCCTGCCGGAACCTGAAGACATCGGCAGCCGCTATCCGCATCAGGTCTCTGGCGGGCAGTTGCAGCGGGTCATGACAGCCATGGCACTCTGCCCGAAGCCCGATCTGATCGTCTTTGACGAACCGACAACGGCGCTGGACGTGACCACGCAGATTGATGTGCTTGCAGCAATCAAGACCGCGATACAGCACACAGGCGTGGCGGCGCTGTACATTACTCATGATCTTGCCGTCGTGGCGCAGGTTTCAGATGAAATTCTGGTTTTGCGTCATGGCAAGATCGTGGAACATGGCGCCGTTCAGCAGATTATCGAAGCGCCGAAAGAGGAATACACCCGGGCACTGGTGTCTGCGCATTCCATCCCGCATGAGGAAAAGGCCGCCACAGACAATCCGGTGCTTCGTCTCGAAGACATCACGGCATCATATGAAGGCAAGATACAGGTTCTGACCGATGTCACGGCCGAAATTCATCCCGGTCAGACCCTGGCCGTGGTCGGTGAATCCGGGTCTGGAAAGTCTACGCTGGCACGGGTGGTGACGGGGCTTTTGCCGCCTGACAAGGGGCGTGTCCTATTCGATGATCAGCCGCTTCCACCGGCGCTTGCCGACCGGAGCCTCGAGCAGCTGCGCGAATTGCAGATGATCTATCAGATGGCCGATGTGGCGATGAATCCTCGCCAGACAGTCGCCACGATCATCGGTCGGCCGCTTGAGATGTATTTCGGCATTCGAGGCGCGGAAAAGCGCAGGCGCGTGATCGAACTGCTGGACCAGATCGAAATGGGCGAGAGCTTCATTGACCGGTATCCAGCCGAATTGTCGGGTGGTCAGAAACAAAGGGTCTGCATTGCCCGAGCGCTTGCAGCCAAGCCCAGGATGATCATCTGCGATGAGGTGACCAGCGCACTTGATCCGCTTGTGGCCAACGGGATTCTCAAACTGCTGCTGAACCTGCAGACGGAAGAAGGCGTTGCCTACATGTTCATCACGCACGATCTGGCGACAGTCGAGGCGATTTCGGACTCCATCGCGGTGATGTATCAGGGGCGACTGGTGCGATATGGCCCCAAGTCCGAGGTGCTGACGCCGCCATTCGATGATTATACCGATCTGCTTTTGTCTTCGGTCCCCGAACTCAGGCTGGGTTGGCTGGAAGGCGTCGTGCAAAACAGGAAGATGGAAAGCGCCGGATTCTAGCCGCTTGCATCCGTGTGTGTGTGTGTGTCAATTCCGGAGCACTTCTGGCGGGAAGCTCATGAAATTGGTCACTTACAATATTCGGTACGCCTTCGGACTTGACGGAAAATACGACTATGACCGGATAGCGAAGGCCGTGAATGGCGCCGATGTCATTGCGCTGCAGGAGGTCGAGCGACATTGGCGGCGTAGCGACATGGCCGACCAGGTTGCGCTCATCGAGGAAAGGCTTCCACAATATCATTCATGCTACTGCCCGGCATTTGATGTGGATGCCAGTGAGACTGCGCCGGATGGGCATGTCACCAAACGGCGCCGCCAATTCGGCACAATGATCCTTTCACGCTGGCCCATCCGGGAAACCCGCTCGCACGTTCTGCCCAAACTTGCGACCAAGCAGAACTTCAACATGGACACGGGCGCCCTGGAATGCGTCATCGCCTCAGATCGCGGGCCAATTCGCGTGTTTTCCATTCACCTGTCCGCGATCTCGATACGTGAGCGCTTGCTGCAAATTGACCATCTCCTCGGTCTCCACCGAAATGCGCGGGCCAGAGGCGGATCATGGACTGGCGAAGGGCCGGTTCAAGACTATAGCGAATGGCAAGAATTCCTGCGCCACGACTGGAACAACGGGGAGCCGGTTCCAGAAGTGGCGGAAAGAACCGTCTGGATGGGGGATTTCAACTCCGTTCCCGAGGGGCCGGAATACTGTAGGATCGTTGGTGAATTCGACCCTACCGTCGGAGGCCGCCTGCTGCATGCGGATGGGCTTGCGGACAGCTGGCATCTGGCACCGCCCGACGACAACGATGACCCCGGACACACATGGTGGCCAGACCCTCCGGACCGCGCACCCGGAAAGCCCCTGCGGCTGGATTATTGTTTCTTGTCCCCGGAACTGGCCCCGCACGTAACGCACAAGTGGGTTGACGTGGAGGCACAAGGGTCTGACCACCGCCCATATTGGGTGCAGCTGTCAGAAGACAAATGGCCATTGCAGAACTAGCAGAAAATTCACTGGGGGTAACGCTTGGTCGAGCGGCGACGCGCTGTCTTTCACACCCGTTTGTCCGTCGATCCTGAGTTCCTCGAACTTCACTCGCCTTCTCTCCTGCATCGCCCTTTCCAGCCCCATGAGTCACCGCCCTCGGGCATTGGGAGCCACTCACGGGACCGGACAGATGGCTTGTTTCCTGCACCGGACATACGGCCTGTAACCGACAACACCGCACCACGAGTTTGACAAACCATTTGCTTTGATTTATTGGTTTGATCAATTGATCTTCACGGCTTGGCCGCGACATCATGCGACAGGTCAGGGATTCTTCGGGCATGCTGTCTCAACCCGAAATGAAGTTCATCCAAGACCGGTTGCATTGGCTGTTCTGCCGGATGGTCCACGACGCCAACAACCTGCGCTGCGGCACCGACGGGCTGAAAGTCCGCGTGCACCAAGCCAGATGCGCCTTGATGACGTCCAAAATGACCGTGTTCTCTTGCAGTGCACTTCGCCCGCAGGAAGGGGTTGCGGTCAAGCCGCATGCTGGGCCGTCGATTCACGCGCCGCAATTTCTTGCCAGCAACCAGACACTGGAGAAAATCCGGAACTTCCGCGGATATGCAGGCGTCCAGAGCTATCCCGGCCGCACCAAGGAAAGCGCAAACGTGGACTTCTCGACTGGCTTGGTTGGTTTGGGCGTAGCAATCACCGCGTTTGCCAGCCTCGTTCAGGACAATGTCAGGGTTCGCGGACGGAACACGAAACCCGAGTGCCGCATGATCGCGCCTTCCGAGCTCAGCTCAGTGCACAGGCGCCGGGTGGCGGACCTCGGGGTCGAGCATTTCGCCCAGGCTGAAAGCGTCTCGGACCCCTACCGCCATTTCGGCATAGACCGGAACTCGATCCTGAGAGTGATCGAGAGCCTCTCTTCCGGACGGCCACTGCAGGCGGTTGGAGGGATGGGATGATGCACCGGTTCTGGGCCGACTTCACGGCACGTGACTTCGCGGCGCAAGAGCGTGAGAGCCTCGTTGCCGTACTGCCGATCAGCGCGACCGAGCAGCACGGACCGCATCTGCCGTTTTCCGTTGACCGAGCGATACTCGACGGGATCATTGCCGCTGCCGTGCCACAGATCCCCGAAACCTTGCCGGCCTTGTTTCTCCCGACCATGCCCGTGGGCAAGTCCAACGAGCACAACGCGTGGCCCGGCACGCTGAGCGTTTCCGCGCAGACGCTCATTTCCCTGTTAATGGAGATCGGCGACTCCGTTGCCGCTGCGGGCGTGAGGAAGCTGGTGATCCTGAACTCCCATGGGGGCCAGATCGCGCCCATGGACATCGTGGCGCGCGACTTGCGCGTCAGGCACCGAATGCTGACCATTGCCGCGAACTGGTTCGCGCACGGCGTGCCCGACGGGCTGTTTCCCGAAGACGAGCGGCGCTTCGGCATTCACGCGGGCGACATGGAGACCAGCGTGATGCTTGCCCTGCATGGCGAGCTCGTCCAGATGGAACATGCACGCGATTTCCGCCCCGCCATCGCCGACATCGATCGCGACTACAGCCATGTCGGACTTTCGTCGGCCGGGAAGCTCGGCTGGATGGCACAGGACATGAACGCCGCCGGCGCCTGCGGCAACGCGGCGGCCGCCACGGCGGACAAGGGCCGGGCGGTGATTGAACATGCAGCACGGCAGCTTGTTGCACTGCTTGACGAGGTTCATCGATTGTCGCTGTCGATTCTCGACACCGTGGCCAACCCGGATGCCGCCAGATGACCGGTGATCCAATCATCATGATGAACCGTGTCTCCAAGGAATTCGGTGACGTGCTCGCGGTGGACAACATGAGCCTGAGCATCCGCGAGGGAGAATTCGTCACGCTCCTCGGCCCCTCGGGCTGCGGAAAGTCCACAGCATTGAAGATGATCGCGGGAATCTTGCCGTTGACAGCAGGAGAGATCACGATCTCGCCGCCGAAGGGTAATGCCGAACACGACCTCGGCTTCGTGTTCCAGGAGCCCACGCTGAAGCCTTGGGCAACGGTCTTCGACAATGTCTACCTGCCACTGCGGCTTGCCGGCGTCGGTCGCGGCGACGGCGAGCCCAGGGTGCGCGAGGCGTTGAAGGAAGTCGGCCTTTCGCGGTTTGCGCGCTCCTACCCGCGCCAATTGTCAGGTGGAATGAAAATGCGGGTGTCGATCGCCCGAGCCCTGGTCTCCCGGCCACGAATTCTCTTGATGGACGAACCATTCGCCGCGCTCGACGAGATGACCCGCACCAAGCTCAACAACGACCTGATGCAATTGTCTGACGACCACGGATTGACAGTGGTCTTCGTCACACACTCGGTCTTCGAGAGCGTCTACCTCTCCACCCGCGTCATCGTGATGGCGGCGCGCCCCGGGCGCCTGGTGGCGGACATGCCTCTGGATGCCTCATGGCCGCGCAGCGAAGACTACCGCACGTCGATCGAGTTCACCGAAGAGACCCGGCGCATATCCGAAACCCTGAAAGGCACGCTTCATGCCGACGAAATCGACCACTGACCGAACCCGCGATGTCCACGAAGACGGTGGTGCCCCGATCAACATCGGGCATCTGCGCCGCGCCCGGCGCGAACGGGTCCTGAGCTGGGTCATGCCAATCACGCTGCTGGTCGTCGCCATCTGCCTCTGGGAATTCCTAGTCCGGTATCACGAGATTCCCAAATACCTGATTCCTGCCCCGAGCCTGATTGCCGAGACCTTGGTGAGGGACTTCGCGTCGCTGATGGCATCGTCGTGGTTCACGGTGAAGCTGACATTCCTTTCGCTCGCTCTGGCGATCGTCGGCGGAGTGCTGCTTGGGGCGCTGTTTGCCCTGTCGCGACCAGTAGAACTGAGCCTTTTCCCGTTTGCCGTGATCCTTCAGGTCACTCCGGTTGTTGCCATCGCGCCGCTCATCCTGATCTATGTCGACAGCACGTTTGCCGCGCTCCTGATCTGTGCCTGGATCGTCGCATTCTTTCCGATCTTGACGAACACGGTGGTCGGCCTTCGATCCGCCGATCACAACCTGCGCGACCTCTTCACCATGTACCGCGCAACGCCGTGGCAGAAATTGCGCTACCTTCTGGCCCCGTCCGCCCTGCCCTATTTCATGGCCGCGCTCCGCGTTGCCGGCGGTCTGGCCCTTATCGGCGCGGTGGTGGCGGAATTCGTGGCCGGGACGGCTGGTCAGCACACCGGGCTTGCCAGCCGGATCATCGAGAGCTCGTTTCGCAGCGAAATTCCCCGGATGTTCGCCGCGCTGTTCCTGGTATCCTTGCTGGGCATCGTGATCTTTCTCCTGACCAGCTGGGCATCGCACCGGGTTCTGGGTCACTGGCACGAAAGCGAGATTCGTCGTGAACACTGAGTTCAGTCACGTTCTGCTGAGCGGCCAGACAGTTGCGCTCGGCCTTCGGCAGGGCCGCATCGTCGCGATCGAACCGCGGCTGGAACCGGCGCGTCACGTGGCCATCCCGCTGCCCGTGGACCCGCATGTGCATCTGGACAAGACCTTCACTGCCGGTCGCTGCAAGTCAGCCCGACCCGGCCTCTTTGGCGCAATTGACGCAATGGAAACGGATCTCGCGAACTGGAGCGAAGAGGATCTGCGCTCTCGCATGGGCCGGGCGCTGAAGGAAGCCAGCGACAACGGAATAAGCGCGCTTCGCAGCCATGTGGACTGGCCCGGGGCGCAGACGCCGCTCGCGTGGGACGTGCTCGGCGAATTGGCGCAGGATTGGTGCAGCCGCGTCCGTGTGCAGCGAGCCTCGCTGACACCTCTAGATCTGCTGGGCGATCCGGACCACGGGCCGGGCATCGCCGAACGCGTGGCCAAAGACGGCGAGGTTCTGGGCTGTTTCGTTTATCGAAATTCCCGGATCGACGAGTGGCTGGAGCAAGTGTTCGCGCTTGCCGCAAGACATGGCTTGCGCCTCGACTTTCACGTCGATGAAGGACTGGAGGCGGAGGCGAACGCCTTTGACCGGATCGTGGCTCTGACTGCCAGGCACCGGCTTGCGGGGCGGGTCCTTTGCGGCCATGCCTGCTCGCTGTCGATCCGACCTGAGCGCGAAGTCGCACGCGCGGCCGACGCGGCCGCGGAAGCCGGTGTTGCGCTGGTCGTGCTACCAACGGCCAATCTCTGGCTGCAGGACAGTTCCTGCGACCGAACTCCAAGGATGCGAGGACTTGCACCGGTGCACGAGATGCGCGCCGCCGGTGTTTCCGTCCTGTTCGGATCGGACAACGTCGCCGACCCGTTCTATCCTTTTGGCAGCTACGACGCGATCGAAGTGCTGCGGCTGGCGTCGGTGTCGGCGCAGTTCGATCCGGCGGGATGGCTGGACGCGATAACCACCGAACCCGCCAAGGCGCTGGGGCTGGATCGACCGGAGCTCGTGGTCGATGCCCGGGCAGATTTCCTGCTGATTGAAGGGCACGACTGGAACGAGGCGCTGCGCAGCCCGCGTGCGCGCCGACTCGTAGTGCGGACTGGCGAGATCGGGCAAGACGACAGGGCGGCAGCATGAGAGCAACGGCTGAGCAGCTGGCGGCATTCCGAAAGGACGTCGGGACCATCCCCTGCCATGAAGAAGCGGGGCTACTGCAGACAAAATCACGTGACTATTATTGGTACTCGCCGATCCTGAAGGAGCGGCTCGATCACTGTCTGGGCCAGTTGCTGGTGCGTCCGCGGACTGAAGAAGAGGTCAGGATCATTGCCGAATCGGTGGCGCGGCACCGAATTCCGTTGACTGTCAGGGGCGGAGGCACCGGTAACTACGGACAGTGCGTTCCGATCGACGGCGGCGTGATTCTGGAGATCACCGGCCTGTCGGCCATACGCGAAATCTCCGACGGGCGCGTGATCTGCGGGGCAGGCGCTCGCATCGGACAGGTCGAGAACGAAGTGGCCCGAACCGGGCAGATGCTGACCATGTTTCCCTCGACCAAGCGGATCGCCACGATGGGGGGTTTCGTGGCCGGCGGTTCGGGTGGCATCGGCTCGCTGCGCCATGGAATGCTGCGTGACGGCGGAAACATCACCTACCTGCGCATCGTCACCGTCGAGGAGAAACCCAGAATCATCGAGCTCCGTGGCAAAGACATCCTAAAGGCCCAGCATGCCTACGGCACAAATGGCATCATCACCGAGATGGACTATGCGCTTGCGCCGGCCACCAACTGGATTCATGCGATCGCGCTCTTCGACGGCTATCGCACGGCACTCGACTTTGCCGTACACGCACAGGACGCAGGTCTCGACGCCTATCTCCTGACGGTCGTCGAACGCGGGTTCGCCCGCTTCTATCGCCGCCTCACCAACCATTTCCCCGCCGGAAGGGACGCGGTCTTTTCGATGATGGCACCGGACGCGATGCAGGAATTCCGGGCTTGCGTGGACGGCTTCCACGGAATGATCAGCCTTGAAATGTCCCTGCACGAGGTGGAGGCCGCCAACCTGCCTCCGGCCTGGGAGTGCGGCTGGAACCACACCACGCTGCAGGCGCTGAAGCTCGAACCGGGCATTTGGTCCTACCTGCAGGTGGCCTATCCACGCCCGTTCGATCCCGGTCTCGTCGTGCACCAGAAGGAGCGCTATGGCGACGAAATCCATTTCCATCACGAGATGGCGCGCATGGACGGCACGGTCCAGGTCTTCGCGTTGCCGCTCGTGAGGTGGCGTGGCCGGGAGCGCATGTACGAGATCATTCACGAAATGGAAGAGATCGACGGCTGCACGATTTTCGATCCGCACGCGATCACGATTGAAGACGGGGGCATGAAGGAGATCGACACGGTGCAGATCGAATTCAAGAAGGAAGCCGATCCCCACGGCTTGATGAACCCGGGAAAAACCCGGGGCTGGCTGCCCGAAATGGAAAGGGCGTAACCCGAACTGTCATGCAAAAAGGAGAATGGAATCATGATGAAGAGAATGTTCGCCGCACTGGCGGCAACGCTGATTGCGAGCGGCGCCACGGCCGCTGACAAGGTCGTATTCGCCACCAATTGGCTGGCCCAAGGCGGTCATGGCGGCTTTTACCAAGCGCTCGCCGACGGAACTTACGAGGAGCACGGGTTGGACGTGGAAATTCAGATGGGTGGTCCTCAGATGAACAACCGTCCGCTCCTGGCAGCAGGCAAGATCGATTTCCTGATGACCGGAAACCTGCTGCTGTCGATCGACAACGTCCGCAACGAAATTCCCACGATCGTCGTAGCGTCTTATTTTGAAAAGGACCCGCAGGTCCTGATTGCCCACAAGGGCCAGTACGGGGGCTGGGATGACTTGGTGAACGCGCCGAAGATCCTGATCTCGAAAGACGGGCAATTCAGCTTCTGGCAATGGATGACGGCTACGCACGGCTTCCGAGACGAGAGCCTGCGTCCCTACGGCTACAACCTTGCCGAATTCCTGAATGACGAGAAGATGGTGCAGCAGGGTTACGCGACGGCCGAACCGCTCTACGCAGCAAGCGCTGGGGCAGAGGTGGAGACTTTTGTGCTGGCCGACTACGGCTGGAGCACCTATTCGACAACCGTCGAAACCAGGGTCGAATTGGTCGAAAGCAATCCTGACCTCGTGCAGCGCTTCATCGATGCGTCGACCATTGGTTGGTACAACTACCTCTATGGCGACAATTCTGCAGGCAATGCGGCAATCATCGAAGCCAATCCGGACCAGACACCCGAAAAGCTCGCCGGCGAGGTCGCGCAGATGAAGGCGCTCGGAATCATTGATAGCGGCTACCAGCTCGAGGCCGGAATCGGCGCGATAGACCTGCAGAGGGTCAGGGCCTTTCACGATCTTGCCGTGGAAGCCGGCATCATCGAAGCCGGTTCGGTCGATGTCGAAATGGTCGCAACCGACCGCTTTGTGAACAAGATGGTCGGAATGGACCTCAAGCCGTAGGTGCGCGGGGCCATGCGACTGCTAGTGGTATTCTGTCACCCGAGTCGTGAGAGCTTTGGCGCCGCCGTCTTCGACACCGTCTGCCGCACCTTGCGTGCGGCAGGCCACGACGTGCGTGTGCGCGATCTCTACCGAGAGGAATTCGAGCCGGTCCTGAGTGAGCAGGAATGGTCCGATTACCTGCCGCACACCCGAGCCATCATCGACAAGCACCCGGATCACATCGACGACCTGAAATGGGCTGAGGGGCTACTGGTGATCTACCCGACCTGGTACTACGGACCTCCGGCAATGCTGAAGGGCTGGCTCGAAAGGGTATGGCTTCCCGGAATTGCGTTTGAAGTGGCCGATGCCCGGCTGAGGCGCACAAAGGGGAAACTCGGGCACATCCGGCTCTTTGCCGGGATAACTACATCGGGCTCGCCATGGTGGTGGATCCGCCTGATACGCGATCCCGGACGCAGCTTGTGGACCAGGGGCCTGCGCCCGCTGTTTTCGCCGAAATGCAAGGTGATCTGGCTCCAGCTCTATGACATGAATAATTCGACCGAGGAGGCCCGTACCAGATTTCTCGCCCGTATCGAAAGGACTTTGCAGCGCATACCTGTCAGACCATAACCGCAGCTCTGCCTGCACGCGACTTCGCTTGGGTATGACAAAGAGACCCTGCACTTCTGGCACTCGGCTTCTGCGGCTTGCCCGAATGCGCAGGCCGGACTATAGGGCAAGCTGGCAAATACTCGATTGACGCCGGGGATGGTCCGGCTCTGGCACCAGCAAAACTCATTCGTGACCAGTTCAGCGTGACCCTGACAGGAGCCGGCAACAGTGTGGAAGGCGTCTTCAAGTTGGTACGATGTTTTCGGAAACTGTCTGATTTTCAACGTTTCAACCGGGTAAGGAAGATGCTCATTAAGGACGAACCGTCGATCTCTAAAGTAGTCGAGGTTGCGGCGATGACGCCCACCAACGACATCCCGGTCAATGCCACGGCTTGCGGCCCGTTCAGCACATGAATTCACGATCAGATTTCGCCCAGAAGCGCGAGGCGCTCAACGAAACGATCCGCGAGGCCGCGATTGCGGAATTCGCAGAGCACGGATTGCGTGGCACCACAACCCAAGCCATTGCTGATCGCGCCGGGCTTACAAAGACCAAGCTGCACTACCATATCAGCGGCAAGGAAGAACTTTACCAGGACGTCATCGACCAGATCATCGGGATCTGGGCCGATCTTTTTGACGGAAGCGCCGTCAACCGGGATCCCGAGTCCGTGCTGAGGGACTACGTCGTTCGCAAGGTCCGGTTCTCGCTCGAACACCCAAACAAGGTGAAGCTGTTCACAAACGAGGTCATGCGCGACGCAGGCATGTTGCAGGATCACTGGATACGGTCGCGCGAAGACGTCCGGCGCTCAGCTTCGCTGATCGAGAGCTGGATTGCCGACGGACGTGTGCGTCCTGTCGATCCGGTCTTGCTGCTGTTCCACATCTGGGCGATGACGGAATATTACGCCGTCATGGGCAAGCAGGTACGGTTCTTTCTCGAGCATGAGGATTCGGACACGTTGAGTGCAGAGTACATTGCGTCCGAGATTGCCAACGTGATCCTTAACGGGCTGCTTGAGGTTGACACCCGGGAACGAGCCCAAGCCTGAGAACAGCGATGTCGGGCGAAGGGCATGTCCCACAAACACAGGCAGATTTGCACTTCAGGCTCGGAGGGGCTTGTTTCGCTGGCGTGTTCGCTTTATGTTCATGTTGCGGCCAGTCGATAGAAAGTTGATTGTCCCATGTCGCTCCCAATGTTCGGGGAGCCTTTCCCCAGTTCTTCGGCCTTCTAGCATCGCTTAGACTTGGCACTCGGCCAAGTGCCCATTCTGTCGAGGACACCTATATCTGCGGGGGCGAGGACTGCGGTCATGGCGCTCGCGACCTCAATTATGCTGCAGCATTGCCGACACTTTTTTGGAGCAGGCCGTCACCCCTTTTCGCGACGTGTCCGAATGACATCAGAAGAAATGAACGAGGCGCAGTGTCGCCGATCGCGAAGGGCCCGCGAAAACCCCCGATCCGTCTGAAGTTTCGCGGCCGCCGAATTCTGAGCCATCGGCACCGAAGGGGCTGAAAAAGTCGAAAGCCAGATCGGTGTTGTCACCGAGCGCGTAGTTGACGCCGACCGTGGCAAGCTTGCTGCCGTCGTTCAGGCTGATGATTGCTCTGGGGCTGATCGAAAGATCGGCGGTCACCTGAAGCTGGCCCCCGGGCGCCAGGAAATCCTGCCCGCCGAAGAAGACCTGCCCGTTCGACATCCGCTTTGCCAGGTCTGCTGGCAGGGCGTCCAATGGCACCGCGGCATCCACGCCGAAACCGTTGCGAAAATACTCCGCAAAATAGGAAACGCTCCAATCCCCCAAAGTGCCGAAGTTGGTGATGTTGAAGAGCCAAGACGGATGCGTGGCGCCGTCAGCAAGCCGCCAATGAACGTACTCGGCGTTCCAGGATGCCCCGCCCAACGGACCGCTCAGGTTCAGCCCCGTCACGTTGTCACCGCGGTCGCGGGCATAGAAAAGCGCACCGTCGAAGCTGCCTAGGGTCGCACTGCCGCGGATTGCCAACGTGCTTTGGTCCATGTCGACTGCCCCGCCGTACGTTTCCGCACGCGGGACGGCAATGGTCTGGACATCGGCACCATTGTCAAAAAGGTATTGAGCGTAGAGCATGTCGACGCCAGGCTTGTAGCTGGTGTCAATCGCATCGGGCGAAAACGGTGCCACGATGTCGGATGGATGAAAGAACAGCCCGCTCCCCCATGTGATGGCTTGCCGCCCCGCCTTCAAGACCAGGCTTTCACGGGTGTAGGCGACCGAAGCACGGTCGATGACGCCGACAACTGTCTGATCCGGATCATGCGACCAGTCGCCACTCAGATCCAGCAATGTCCGTGGCGGGCCTTCGGTAAGCTTCAGATCGGACGCCAAGGCAATCTGGCTGCCATGCGCAGCCTTGAGCTGTGTGTGAACCTCAAAGCGAAAGGATCCCTCGAACTTGTCCCACATGACGCGTGCGGTCGCCGTCAGCGCCCGGGTGTCCCGATAGCCCAAGTCAGCCTCCAGACTTGTTGCATCCGCACTGCTTGACGTCAGCCCAGCTTCGGTCCGCACGCGAAAGTCATCGGCCCCGACCGGCATTGCCATGATTGCGGCAAGGAGGACCGCACTAGGCGCTGCTGCGCGCATCGCTGTCGATCCTTCCATCCACCATTTCGATGTGACGCATTGACTGCTCCATCACCCTGACGTCGTGAGTTCCGATCAGAAAGGTTGTGCCGTGTTCGCGATTGAGGCTGCGCATCAGGTCGACAAGTTCAAGAGCGTTCTTGGAGTCGAGGTTGGCCGTGGGCTCATCGGCCAGAACGATGGTCGGGCGAGACACCAGCGCGCGGGCGACGGCGACCCGTTGTTGTTGCCCGCCCGACATCTTGCCGGGACGGCGGTCTTCCATTCCGGAAAGCCCAACCTCCTTGATTGCCTCCATCGCACGGTCGTGGCGTTCGGAAGCGGCAACACCCTGCAATTGCAGCACGAATTCGATGTTCTCGCGCGCCGACAGGACCGGAATCAGGTTGTAAGACTGGAAGACAAAGCCGATTTTCGATAGCCTCAAGTCCGAGAGTTGGGACCGGGAAATCCCGCTCAGTGGCAACCCGTCAACGGACACCTCACCCGAGGTTGGCTCATCAAGGGCGCCAATCATGTTGAGAAGCGTGGTCTTGCCTGATCCCGATGGCCCGGCAAGCGTCGCAATGTCGCCGGGCATGATGTCCAGATCGACATCCCTGAGCGCATGCACGGCCAGTTCGCCCTTTCCAAAGGTCTTGGACAGGCCGCGGCAGGTGACGATCGGGTCCATGCTTTGTTCCTTCCTAGGTCTCTCGCCGCATGGCTTCTACCGGACGGCATTTCGAGGCCCGTCGCGCGGGCCAGAGCGCAACCAAAATGCCAAGAAGCCAAATCAGTCCCGGGAACAGGATGAATGCGTCCGGTTCGTAATCCAGATAGATGATCTCGCCAGTCTGAACCATCTCCATGGCCCGGGCAAAGGCCGAGAAATCGATGCCGTCGCTGACCGACCAGATGGTCACGGCTGCCAGGACCATACCCAAAAGGACCCCGACGCCGATCAGCAATGCGTTTTCGATGGTGACCATCATGAGAACACGGCGTGGCTTCATCCCAAGCGCACGCAGCAGCCCGAATTCCTGCGTTCGTTCGAAGACCGCCATCAGTTGGGTGTTGACGATGCCGATCGCCATCAGCGCAAAAACGATGCCGAGCCAGACATGGATAAAGACACCCATGTAGCTGTCCATCGACGCCAGGAACAGATTGAGGTCCTTCCAGCTGCGGACGTCAAGGGCGGGTGCCGCTTCGGCCAGCGCCGCCACGGTGTCCTCCAATGCCATCTCCTCCTGCAGAACGAAGACGATCTGGGCGATCTCGCCCTCAAGGCCAAGAAACATTTGCGACGCCGCGCGTCCGGTAAAGACATAAAGGCTCTCGGTCGCCTTGTCGGCGTCGTAGATGCCAACCACATCGAAGCTCTGTTCGGACATCCCGCCTTCTGTGTTCTGCGACATCAGGATCACGCGGCGACCGAGCCCGGTTTTCAGCCGCTCGACCATATGCAGCCCCAAGACGGCCGAGTCGTCATCGCTGCTGTTCAGATATCGACCTTCGGCGATCTTGCCGGGGATCGACGAAATCCGTGCTTCGGCGGTGGGGTCGACGCCGACAATTGTGGCCGGCAAGGTCTTGTACTCGCTTTGAACCACCCCTGGGACGACGACACGGGTTGTCCAGTCGCCTACCGCAGGTGCCTCCAGCGCCGAGGTGAGGTTCTGGTCGGGTGGATCCATCAACGTCTCAATTGAAGGATCGTCCATGTAACCTTCGGCATGGATCTGTCCTGACCCGAGAAGAAGTTGAAGTGTCGTTTCCTTCGAGCTCTTGGCCCAGGCAATCATGAATGCATTGAAAAACAGAATCGACCAAACCCCAATGGCCACAACGATCAGCGTGATGCCGGTGCGACGCGGGTTCCGCCACAGATTTCGCCAAGCGAGCGGCAACATGGTCTTGAGGCCGTCGATCATGATGCCATCGCCTTCACCGGTTCCAGCCCGAGGACGCGGCGATAGGGCACGATGCCCAGAACCGCAATGGAAAGAACAATCGCAAGTGGCCCGAACAGCACGCGAAACGGTGTCATTGCCGGATAGAAACGCGCCGGCATTCCCCAAGATTCATAAATCTCGGACAATCCTTCAATGGCGATGCCGACCTGCTGCACCCAATACGTCAGGGCCATGCCAAGAAGGATGCCCAGCCCGTTGCCGAACAGCGAAAGAAAGATCATTTCCATCCAGACCATGCGACCGATCCAGCGGCGCTTCATCCCAATCGCCAGAAGAACCCCGAACTCGCGCGTGCGCTCCAGAACCGACATGTAAAGAGTGTTGAGAGTGATGAAGACGACGACCACCACCAGCGTGACATAGATCATCACTGCGGTGATCATGTCGGCTGCGATGGCCTCTTCAACATCGGGGCGCAGTTCGGCCCAGTTGAGATACACTACCCCATGCCGTGCGGCCACTGCCCGCAACTCGGGCTCGACCCGCACCACGTCGGGCAAGTCCTCTCCAGCAACAGCAATGGCATGGACGCCGCCCGCCATTAGAAAGGTCTCGGAAAATCGCGCAAGCGGCATCTGCGCGAAGGCGCGATCAAGCTCCGGGACCTTGGACTTGAATATCCCGACCACCTCCAGAACGTCGACGGCCACCGAACCATCGCGTCCCGAACCCAACAGCGCAACGCGGTCGCCAAGACCCAACCGCAGATTGCGCGCCAGTCCGTCACCCAGCACAATTGCGTCGCGGTCATCAGGCGTGAGGCTGCGGCCCCGCTCGACCAGACCGGACAACGTCGAGACTTCCGGCTCAAGCGCCGGGTCGATCCCGAGGATCGCGACAGCAAAGCTGCGCTCCCCTCTGGCCAATAGCCCGAAGCCAGTTCCGCGGGCCGTTGCCACCGTGATTCCGGGAACACGCTCAAGATCGGCCAAGAGCGCCGCCGGGTCGGCAATGACCCTGTCCATCTCGGGGTCGTCCTTGTAACCTTCGATCTGAAACTGGCCGAAACCGTCAGCGATGCGCAGCATGCTGGACTTCATCGTGTCGTAGGCCGCGAGTTGAAGAGACAGCATGAACACCAGAAGCATCGACGTGAACGCCATGCCGAGAACCGACAGAGAGGTTCGGATTGGTTGGCGCCAGATATTTCGCCAGGCGAGCGCGGCTATCAAGGGTCAGTCCCGTGGGTTCTGAAGGTTTGACCTGGTGAACAGGTATGAGGGGATGGGAATGTCAAACTCAGCCGATTCAGTGGTGAGGCGCGTGAACTGCCCGGGCTTGGCATCCGTCCGCATGGTCATCACTACCGGATAGGGGCGTCCGCCGATCCTGCCGACGCGGTCGGTCGTCATGACCCTTACGCGTTTGCCGACCTGATCGTAATACTCGACCTCCATCAACACGCCGTCCGTGCGGATCGTCAAAACTTGTTTGCCCCAGACCACTGGAACACCCCGTTTCGGAACCGATTCAATTACATGTGCCCGTCCGCCCGCGACGTTCACCATGCCTCTCAGCGTATGCGTGTAATCATCGATCACCTTGTCCGACCGGGCCAGATCGTCATAGGAAAAGTCCGACCCCATCCAGCTTCGCGACATGGCGCTGGCGGGCAGCTTGATGACCTGGTTGAGCTTTGGATTGAAGACATGGGTCGAATTGCCAACCTGCAGGGTCGCATTGCCAGCATCGCGAGCTGGTGCGGTGAATCGGACAAGTGCCTTCTTTTCGCCCTGCGTCCAGCTCTTCATCGTTAGGTTGCGCGTGCCCGAAGCGCGATTGATCGTCATCGACGTCGTCACGTGGCTGCTGTCTGCGCGCCAGTTGTCGAAGGTCGCCCGCAGGATCGATCTCGCGTCTTGAGCCGCGGCCATGTTCGGAACAAGAGCGCCTGCTGACAGTGCGACGGTCGTACCAAGCAGCATTGCAAGGACCGATCGGCGGAAGGGTTCCTGTAACATCGCGAGCCCATTCGTCGTCTTGCACGATTGCCCAATCAGCACTCGCACAACAAACGGAAGTTCGGACCGGGTGGTTCGGTTGTCAAGATGCATTTGGTTCGTGCGCCAGGGTATTTCAAACCATCCGTCGAAGCTAGCCACCAACATGCCGTGTGTCCGCCGCAGGCAAATTGCCATCTGTCCGGTCCATGGCGAGATCCTCCACGGGACGCGATGTTCTGTCGTCCCGGCACAGAGTTTCCTCAAAGCACTGCGTTGCGTCTAGCTATCCGGCTTCCGGTATACGCCCTGTTCCTTCAAGGCATCGATCACCTCCACGGGCATGTAGGTCTCGTCGTGCTTTGCGAGGAGGTCATCGGCCCGAAACACGCCGTTCACGTAATATCCCTTTGCTATGGTACCCTGCCCCTCTCCGAACAGATCCGGGGCCGGATCTGCTCCTACATATGTCACAGGAACCTCCGCTGCACCGTCGGTGACAACAAAGGAGAACCGCACGCCTTCAACTCCTGTCATCGAGCCGTCCTTCACCAGCCCGCCCAGCTGAAAGTACTCATCTTCCGCAGGCGGTGAGGCCAAAACTTCGCTCGGGGACCGAAAGAACTGGAACGCGTCCTTTGGCAGAAACCATAGCACAACCAGCATGCCGACAAGGCATGCGCCCGCAAGCGCAAGGACCTGTATGCGCCGTTGCTTCTTCAGGCCTTTCATCCGCTCACTCCGTGCAGAAGACGCGATTGGTGGATCCTGGTCCGACGGCTAGCAATTTCACTCGGCGACTTCCTGAATGACCGACGGCGCGCAGTAGCATCCATGATCTCCGATCCAGGATGCAGAGGCAAATTGCCGAACGCTGACTGCAGAAGGTCCGTAGGCTGCATCCAGGGGCGCCCATGCTTCACGGATAGACTGGTGCGGCCATGAGCCCGGCTGTTTCGTCTTCGCCGAGCATCAGGTTTGCGTTCTGGATCGCCTGCCCGCTCGATCCCTTGGTCAGGTTGTCAAGCACTACAATCACGGTCGCGACCCGCTCGCGCCGATCCCCCACCACGCCAATATGGCAGAAGTTCGAGGCCCTCACATGCTTCATCTGCGGGACTTGGCCGAACGGCAGCACATGGATGAAGATCTCGTCGCCGTAGACCATGTTCAGTGCCGAATGAACCTGCTCGGGCACACCCTTCACGTAGCAGGTCATGACAATGCCTCGCGTGGATGGCAGAAGGTGCGGCGTCAGCGTGACTTTGGGCCTGCCTTCTGCCAGCTTTGCCAGTTCCTGATCGAATTCCCCGAGATGCCGATGAGTGCCGCCCACTGAATACGGCATCACGTTGTCTTCCATCTCGGCCATCAGCAGATGTTCCTTAACCGACCGCCCCGCACCGGAAACGGACGCCTTCAAATCCAGAACGATGTCGTTGAAATCTATGCACTTCTCCATGAACAGGGGGCGCAAGCCATAGAGGCCGGCCGCCGCGTTGCAGCCAGTACCCGCGACCAGCCGCGCTGACCGAATATCCTCCCGATAGAACTCTGTCAGGCCGTAGACCGCCTCTTCCTGCAGTTCCATTGCCGCATGGGGCTTGCCGTACCACGTCTCGTAGGCGCCGGGATCATGCAGCCGAAAGTCCGCCGAAAGGTCGACGACCTTCACGTCCGGGGGAACGGATGGAATGACGGCGTGGCTTGTTGCGTGCGGGAGCGCGCAGAATGCGAGGTCAATTCCTGACCAATCAACTTGATCGATGGCGATCAGGTGAGGCAGCTTCATGTGTCCAAGTTGCGGAAACACGGTTGACATTGGCTGGCCCGCTTTCCGGTCTCCGGTCAACGTAGCGATCCGGAACGAGGGGTGCGTCGAGATCAGCCGAACAAGTTCGGCGCCTGTATATCCGCTGGCGCCAAGAATGGCGACGTGATGGGGCATCTGAGCCCTCCTTCGGGAAATCATGAGTGTCTAGCGCGACAAGAGTCGCGCGGCAATCACGCAGCGTGAAACTCCGTCTTCCGTCGAAGGAACCGAGTCGCCTGATCGGTAACGCGTTGTGGGTCGCCAGTGGTCAGGAACATCGGGATCTCCCCAGTGCCACGCATTTCGGGATGCCGCTCCAGATAGTCGGCCAAGCTGTCGGCCACAAGAGCCGGCTGGCTGTACACCTTGACGTCAGGTCCCAATGCGGCCCTGAACTCATCCTCCACGATCGGGTAATGTGTGCACCCAAGAACTGCCGCTTCCGGCACTGGCATCTTCCGCCTCAGCGCCTCGACATGGCTCCGCACAAGCGCGCCAGCCAGGATCATGTCACCCTCCTCGATGGCATCAACAATGCCTGCACAGGCCTGCGCCTCCACGTCTACACCGATCGCACGGAATGCCAACTCGCGCTGGAACGCACGGTTTCGAACCGTGGCCGGAGTCGCAAAGAGCGCCACGTTCTTTAGCTCCACTTCGCGGGGCGGCGAATTGTCGCCCCACTGCCGTTCGGTCAAGGCCTCGATCAACGGCACAAACACGCCAAGCACTCGCTTGTCGGGCGGGACCCACTCTTCCTGGATCCGCCGGAGCGCGGCCGACGACGCGGTGTTGCATGCGAGGACGACCAGGTCGCAGCCGGCTTGGAACAGCCGCGAAACTCCTTGAGTGGTCAACTCGTAAATGTCGTCGAAATCGCGAACTCCATATGGCGTGTGTGCGTTGTCGCCAAAGTAGACGAATGGCACGTCGGGAAGCCGCCGTGCCACGGCCTTGTAGACGGTCAAGCCGCCCAACCCGCTGTCAAACAATCCCACCGCCATTTGTGTCTGCCCATCCGCATTCCGTCCGTCATGCGCACCGAACCGAAGCCCGATCCGCCTTGGCAGCACGCCATATGTGCAGTGTCAGGGAAAGTCCATTGCCGGCAATCCGGCGAGCCTTAGATCCAGTCAGCCCGCGCTACTCTGCGGCAGTGCTAGCGACCGCGGCCACTCCGGCCCGGAAGGATTGAAGCAGCTTCTCCCGACGCTCGGCAGCCTTCTGCGCGTTGGCTTCCTTCACTGGACCAAAGCCACGCACATCCAGCGGCAATTCGGCAAGCGCGATAGCTGCTCCGATATTGCGGGCCGGATCAGCCAGAACTTCCGCCATGTCGCATTCGTATTGCTGGATCAATTGCCGTTCCATCCGACGCTCGGCGCCGTAACCAAAGGGGTTGAACGGCGTGCTGCGCAACCACTTGAGACGAGCAAGCAGCGGCCAAATCCGTTCCGCATATGCGCCAAAAGCCCGCTTTCCGGGTCGTCCGGACGCGTCGTGTCCCGGCAAGAAAGGTGGTGACAGATGAAACGTGAGTCTCAGGTTTCCGTCAAACACCTCTTCGGCCTTGGCACGTGTTCCGGAAAGAAGCCGAGCAACCTCGAATTCATCCTTGTATGCCAACACCTTGTGATAGCCCTTAGCGATCGCCTCCTGAAGCGCAGGATCGTCAGCCTGATCAACCAGCTCGCGGTACCGTTGAGCCAGCTTCCGAGACTGGTAGGCGGCAAGATGCTTGGCGCGAAACTCGATCCTTTCTTCAAGTGTTCTTGGCAGGCGTGTCACGTCACTGGTTGCCAGGCGAACCGCCTTGTCCGGATTGACCGCCGCCCACCGGCCGATCTCAAAGGCACGCATGTTTTCCTTTACGCGCGTATCGTTCAGCTCGATGGCGCGCATGATTGCTGTCCGGCTAAGCGGCAGTTGGCCGGACTGCCAGGAAGCACCCAGCAGAACCATGTTCGAATAGATCGAGTCACCTAGCGTGAACTCGGCAAGCGCGAACGCGTCGAGGCAAATCAACCCACCCCGCAGCGCGGCCTCCAGCGACAGCCTGAGCTGGTCTGCGGGAATGTGAAAGTCAGGATCCCTCGTGAAGTCCCCGGTCACCGTCTCATGCATGTTGACAACGCCACAGGTCCGACCAGCCTTGACAAGCTCGAGGGTCTTGTGGCCTGCGGAAACGACAAGATCCCCGCCAATCAACGTGTCCGCCTCGCAAACTGCGACGCGAATGGCGGTAATGTCCTCAGGTGCATTAGCGATTCGGCAGTGAATGTGGACCGCACCGCCCTTCTGCGCGAGCCCCGCCATCTCCATCATTCCTGCTGCCTTTCCATCGAGATGCGCGGCCATCGCAAGCAGCGCGCCGACGGTAACGACGCCAGTTCCGCCGACACCTGTGATAACGACGTTGTGGGTGCCCTCAATGGATGGCAACTCGGGGGCTGCCAACTCTCCGGTCTCAAGGTCCACCATCGCACGTTTCCGAGGCTGCCCGCCCGTGACGGTCACGAAGGAAGGGCAAAATCCGCTCAGGCAGGAGTAGTCCTTGTTGCAGGACGACTGGTCGATCGCCCGCTTGCGCCCGAACTCGGTCTCGACAGGCACGACGGAAACGCAATTCGATTGAATTCCGCAGTCGCCACAGCCCTCGCAGATGTCGGTGTTGATGAACACGCGCCGGTCGGGATCCGGAAACGCGTCGCGTTTCCGGCGGCGCCTTTTTTCAGCCGCGCAAGTCTGGATGTAGATGATTGCGCTCACGCCATCGGTTTCGGCCATGCGCGCCTGCACTTCCGGCAGTCTCGCTCGCTCATGCCACCCGACCTCCCCAGGGAACGCCGCCCGGTCCGGTGCTTCCTTGGCGTCGAAGACGACGGCCACGTTCCTGACGCCCATTGCCAGCAGTTCGCGCGCGATCCGCTCCGGCCGCAGGTCGCCATCATTCTTCTGGCCACCCGTCATCGCGACCGCGTCGTTGTAGAGAATCTTGAACGTGATGTTCACGTCCGCCGCGAGAGCGGCCCGGATTGCCAGAATTCCGGAATGGTTATAGGTTCCGTCACCCAGGTTCTGGAACACATGCCTCCGACTGGAAAACGGCGCCTCGCCGATCCAGTTAGCGCCTTCGGCACCCATGTGCGTGAACCCGCTGGTCTCCCGGTCCATCCAGAGCGTCATGAAGTGGCAACCGATACCTGCGTAGGCGCGTGATCCGTCCGGCACTTTCGTCGACGTGTTGTGCGGGCATCCTGAACAGAAATAGGGCAGGCGCGCCGCGATATCCGGAGCATTGGCACGGGCTCGAGCGGCCGTCACCATATCGAGGCCAGCCCTGATCCGGTCCGTGCCTCGTCCCTCTTCAACAAGAATGCCGCCGATCTTCTCCGCGATCATCGCCGGATCCAGCGCGAACCGGGTCGGGAACAGTTCCTCCTGGTGCATTCCGCCGGCACCGCCCTTGTACCAGCCGTAGACCCTGCGTCCGCGGCGATCATCGAAGATTGCCTCCTTGACCTGCACCTCGATCAGCTTCCGCTTTTCCTCGACCACGACGATCAGTTCTAAACCCTCGGCCCAATCGTGAAATCCCTTCATGTCGAGCGGGAATGTCTGGCCCACCTTGTAGGTCGTCAGCCCGAGGCGTCCGGCCTCATCCTCGTCGATGCCCAGAAGGTTGAGAGCATGATTCAGGTCGAGCCAGTTCTTGCCTGCCGCAACGAAGCCGATCTTGGCTCCCCGGCTGCCCCAAACCCGGCGGTCGATCCGGTTCGCACGAGAAAACGCCTCCGCCGCAAATCGCTTGTAGTCGATGATCCTGGCTTCCTGTTCGATCCAGTGATCGCCAAGCCGGATATTGAGGCCACCTTCAGGCATCGCGAATTCGGGCTCGACAAATGACATTCGGTCAATGCGGCCATCGATCACGGAGGTCACCTCGACCGTGTCCTTCATCATCTTCAATCCGCACCAGGTCCCCGAGAAACGTGACAGTGCATACCCGTAGAGTCCAAGATCCAGGATTTCCTGAACGCCGGCCGGTGACAGCACCGGCATGTAGGCGTCGACCAGTGCCCAATCCGACTGGTGGCACACTGTCGAACTCTCGCCCGTGTGATCATCCCCCAGGGCCATGAGAACGCCGCCATGCGGGGAGGTTCCGGCCATGTTTGCATGTCGCATGACATCGCCTGAGCGATCCACGCCCGGACCCTTGCCGTACCAAAGGGCAAAGACGCCGTCATGCCTCCCCTCGCCCCGCAGTTCCGCTTGCTGTGTTCCCCAGATCGCGGTAGCGGCAAGGTCTTCGTTCAGGCCAGGCTGGAACTTTATGCCCGCTGCGGTCAGCATGGCCTCCGCGGCAGCCATCTGCTGGTCGACCGCTCCGAGAGGCGAACCACGATATCCTGAAACGTATCCCGCGGTGTTCAGCCCGGATATCCTGTCGCGTGCCGCCTGCATCAACGCGAGGCGCACGAGGGCCTGAGTTCCGTTCATCAGGACCGCGCCGCAATCAAGGTCGAACTTGTCGCCTAGCGTGACCTCGCGGATCGACATTTTCCCTTCCCGGCAATTTGGTCACATTATAGGTCAAATTTGCTGACCTACAAACTCAATCTTTGTCACGAGCGCGTTTGCAATCCCGGTCGTGACGGGGTTACCTCATGGGAAAATGCTGGCGCCTTCAGGGAGGTAAGGACTCGTCATGGACTGGGACAAGCTTCGAATCTTTCACGCGGTGGCTGATGCCGGCAGCTTGACCCACGCTGGCGAATCGCTCCACCTCAGCCAGTCCGCCGTGTCACGGCAGATTCGCGCCCTCGAAGTGAGTCTCAACACGACGTTGTTCCATCGCCACGCACGCGGTCTGATTCTCACCGAACAGGGCGAACTCCTGTTCGATGCCACATCGGCCATGTCGCGCCGTCTAGAGACTGCCGAAGCCCGAATTCGCGACAGCAAGGAAGAGGTTTTTGGCGAACTGCGCGTGACTACCACGACCGGCTTCGGTTCGCTCTGGCTTGCGCCTCGCCTTCCGAAACTCTACGAGAAGTTCCCCGACCTGAAGATAGACCTGATGCTTGAAGAGCGCGTGCTGGATCTGCCGATGCGGGAAGCGGATGTTGCGATTCGCATGAAGGAGCCCAGCCAGGCAGACCTGATTCGCCGCAAGATCATGGCAGTCAAGATGCGCCTATATGCAAGTCCGGACTATCTTTCCGCGCATGGCGTTCCTGAGGATCTAGCCCAGTTGAAGAAGCACCGGCTGATCAGCCAGAGCGCCAACGCCACGCAGGTGAGCGCGGGAGCCCAGCTTGTTCAGGAACTGCTGGCCCATGACGTCCCGTTCCTACTGACGGTGAACAACTACTTCGGTGTCTTGCAAGCCGTCCTGGCGAATCTCGGAATCGGGGTCTTGCCCGACTATGTTACACAGGACTTCCCCGACCTGCAGCGCGTCCTTCCAGACATCGAGTCAAATGACGTCCCGGTGTTTCTCGCCTTTCCGGAAGAGCTCCGCCAATCCCGCCGAATCGCGGCATTTCGCGACTTCGTCACCGAAGAGATCATCGCACACCGGAAGAAACTGAAGGCGGGCGTCGCCGCATAGCTATGCATCTAGGACAACCCTGCCTTGACCAATCGCCTTGCATCAAAGGTTGATTGAATGCCGCACGCCGCTTACAAATGTATTGAATGCAACGGCATGAACGGAGCATTCACACCTCCCTGTTGGACTGGCCGGGCTCTGCCCGGCCACTTTCTGGATCGGTCGCTTGCGGTCATGGGACGAATTTGGTTTGCGCGGGTGAGTGGCCCGTGGCATTCCGCAAGGACAAACGGAAGGGCTCTCCAATGAGCGACCGTGTCAGTTCCCATCTCGAAACCCAAGACTGGTTGCTAGCCGACGGCGCCACCGGCACAAATCTCTTCAACATAGGGCTGTCCGCAGGAGAAGCGCCTGAGTTCTGGAACGTTGACAGGCCGAAAGACATCCGGAGACTCTACCAGGACTTCGTGGACGCAGGCAGTGACCTCTTCTTGACGAATTCCTTTGGAGGGAACGCGTCTCGGCTGAAGCTCCATGACGGCCAAGGACGCGTTCACGAACTGAACCGTGCTGCGGCAGAAATCGGCCGCGACGTGGCGGACGGTGCGGTTCGCCCGGTCATCGTCGCTGGCTCGATCGGGCCAACGGGCGAAATCATGGAACCGCTCGGCACGTTGTCCTATGCCGATGCCGTAGAGATTTTCCATGAACAGGCCGAGGGCTTGAAGGATGGCGGCGCGGACCTGCTTTGGGTCGAGACGATCAGCGCCCCAGACGAGTACCGCGCGGCGGCTGAAGCCGCTGCGCGATCCGGCATGTCCTGGTGCGGAACAATGAGCTTTGACACGGCGGGCCGGACCATGATGGGCCTAACCAGCGCAGACATGGTCAAGATGGTCCAGAAGCTGGACGAGCCCCCGGTCGCCTTCGGCGCAAATTGCGGTGTTGGGGCATCAGACCTCCTTCGGACGGTTCTGGGCTTTGCCGCGACAGGGCAGACGCTGCCACTGATAGCAAAGGGCAACGCCGGAATTCCCAAGTACGTCGACGGACAAATCCACTATGACGGCACTCCGAATCTCATGGCGGACTACGCCGTCCTGGCCCGGGACGCCGGTGCAACGATCATCGGCGGCTGTTGCGGGACGACACCAGAGCATCTGCGGCTCATGCGCGCAGCACTGGAAACCCGGCCAAAGGGAAAGCGCCCCACGCTAGAAGAAATTGCCGAGCGGCTCGGCGGATTCTCGTCGGTCGACGACGGCACTTCCGAAAGTGCATCGGCTCCCCGCGCACGACGCAGGCGGCGACGGGCCTGATGCCCCGCTTACGCGGCCAGCAAAGCCCGTGCCGCTGCCTTTGCCTCATCGGTCACGGTATCGCCGGAGAGCATTCTGGCAATCTCGTCAACGCGTTCATCGTCCGACAAGGGCGTCACCCGGCTTAGGGTCACGCCGTCCTCGACCGATTTTTCGACCCGGCAATGATGCGCCGCTCGTGCCGCAACCTGCGGGCTGTGAGTCACCACCAGCACCTGCGACCCGCACGCCAAGGCCGCAAGCCGTCGGCCAACCGCATCGGCCGTCGCACCTCCGACGCCGCGATCTATTTCGTCGAAGATCAATGTCAGGTCGTCCGCGCCGGCCGTGAGGCATACCTTGAGTGCAAGGAGAAACCGGCTGAGTTCCCCGCCCGACGCAATCCTGTTCAAGGGGCCGGCCGGCATTCCCGGATTCGTTGCAATCGTGAATGCAACATGCTCCCCGCCCTCGGGCCCGTGATCGGCTTTGGTGACATGCGTCGAGAAACTGGCGCGCTCCATCTTCAACGGAGGCAATTCCCTTGACATCGCCGCATCCAGCTTCTTGGCCGCCGTCGCCCGTGCCTCTCCAAGTTCGGCCGCGGCAGTGTCATAAGCCATCTGGGCATCGTCCACTGCTTGCTTTCGCTCCTTCAGGTCGCTTGCACCGTCGTCAAGTGCGGCGAGCTTTGCCCGAAACTCGTCTGCAAGGCCCGGAAGATCGTCTGGCGGCACATCGTGCTTCCGCGACAGCGCACGAATGTCAAACAGCCGCTCCTCTACGCCCTCAAGTTCGGCCGCGTCAAACTCCAGGGCCTCAAGAACCATGGCCACGCCCTGCTCGGCATTGCCAACTTCCTCCATCGCTCTCGACAAGGCCGCCATTGGATCGTCCAGCACGCCTTCAGCGCTCGCAGCGGCGCCGTCCAACCATCGCGATGCGTCACGTATCATGCCCTCTGCGCCATCCGGACCAAGCGCCCTGCGGGCACGCGCGACATCCTCGCGTATCTGCCCGGAAGCCCGCATAAGCCGACGCTTCGCATCCAGCGTGACGTCTTCCCCGGCCTCGGGAACCAGCCGGTCCATCTCATCGACCGCGTGACGCAGGAAGCCCTCTTCCTTGCGCACAGCTGCAAGCCGAGCCTCCGTGTCGGCTAGCGCGGATTCCGCGAGCTTCAGGCTGGTCCAGGTCGTCCGGCATCGCGCCACCTGCTTCTCAAGCCCGCCAAACGCATCCAGCAGCCGACGATGAACTCCAGGATTCAGGAGACCGCGGTCATCAAGCTGCCCATGCACCTCCACCAATTCATCCGAGAGATGCCTGAGCACCTCGCCTGACACCCGACGGTCGTTGACCCAGGATGTCTTCCGCCCATCTCGCGCATTCACTCGCCTCAGGATCAAGCCGTCTTCTGCGGGGAGCCCAGCCTCCTTCAGCACCTGGCGAGCGGCATGATCGGGAGCTAGGTCGAATTCGGCAATTACCTCACCTTGTTCCGCACCCTTTCGAACCAGTTCGGCGCGACCGCGCCAACCCAGCACGAATCCAAGTGCATCCAGAAAAATAGTCTTGCCAGCCCCGGTCTCGCCAGTCAGGACATTCAAGCCGGAACAAAGCGTCAATTCCAGCCTGTCAATGATCAGAATGTCCCGGATGTCGAGACTTCTCAGCATGGCATTTGCGTCAAAGCCACTCGCCGCGAAGCGTCTGCCTGAACACCCGCCTTAGCCAACTGTCGCCCTTTGCCACAGGCTCAAGCCCGTTGCCAGTCAGCAAGGCGTAGCTGGCCTCGTACCATTCCGTGCTCCTGAAGTTGTGGCCAAGAACGGCTCCGGCGGTTTGGGCTTCACTCTCAAGGCCAAGTGCGAGATAGCCTTCGACCATCCGGTGCAGCGCCTCCGGAGTCTGGCTCGTCGTCTGGAAGTCCTCGACGACGACCCGAAAGCGATTGACCGCCGCAAGGTAGTTGCCCCGCTTCAGATAGTACCGGCCGACCTCCATCTCCTTGGCGGCGAGATGATCATAGGCCAGGTCGAACTTGAGAGATGCCGATCGCGCATGTTCGCTGTCAGGGTACCCCTCTATGACCGTTCGAAGCGCCCGAAGCGCCTGAAACGTCAAGCCCTGATCCCGTCCGACGTCGTCGATCTGGTCGTAAAAGGACAGCGCCACGATGTACTGTGCCCAAGGGGCGTCCTCATCAGCGGGATAATTGCTCAGGAATCGCTCAGCCGCTCCTCGTGCCGCCTCGTAGTCTCGGTCCAGATGGTAGGAATAGGCCTGCATGACGAGCGCGCGCCGCGCCAGTTCGGAATACGGATAAAGTCTTTCAACCTCGCCAAAAAGATTGGCAGCCTCCGCTCCGTCGCCGGAATCCAGCGTGAACTCCGCTCTCCCAAATATCTCTTCGGCAGTGAGGTCTTCGAGTGACTCGGCATCTTCCGACTGCTGGAAGGTCGCACATCCTGCCATCATCAACAGGCATGTCGCGGTCAGAGCAAATCGCTGCGCGCCCTTTGTCCACTTTCTCATTTCCGTCATGCCACGCCACCTCGAGTACCGGACTGCTTGGTAGCACGGGAAGATTGCTGTGCAAATTGGTTTTGGGCTGGATTCGCAGGCTGCTTTCAGGCCGCAATGCCAAGAGCATCTTCGCGCACGAGACCTGCGCCTGGAAGGCGACTGGCCGTCCGGGAATCGCATTCTACGATCTCGAATGCCTCCGGGTCGGCAAAGAGCCTGCGCAGCAACTGGTTGGTCGTTGCGTGGCCCGCACGCCGACCGACATAGCGACCAAGAATCGGGGCGCCTGCAAGTGCGAGGTCCCCGAACGCGTCAAGCATCTTGTGGCGCACGGGCTCGTCTGCATGACGCATTCCGCCCGGGGTCACGACATTGTCACCATCCACGACGACAGCAGAGGTGACCGATCCGCCAAGGATCAATCCACGTGCACGCATTTCGTCGATATCGGCTTTCCGGCAAAACGTGCGACTGTTGCAAAGTTCGTACACGAAGGCGCCGTTTGCCATGTTCAGGCTCTTTTCCTGGCGGCCGATGACCGCGTCGGCGAAGTCGATCTCGAACTCGATCTTGAGGTCATCCGAAGGCATGAGTGCGGCCGAGGCATCACCGTGCGTCACCTCCACCGGTCGAAGCACGCGAATGGCGGACACAGGTGCGTCGAGCAATTCCAAGCCGCCCGAAAGGATTCCAGCGACGAACGGCGCGGACGAACCATCCAGCAACGGCACTTCGGGACCATCTATCTCAACCAACGCATTGTGCAGGCCACAACCTGCGAAAGCGGCCATGATGTGCTCGACCGTCGAAACGCTGATACCGTCATCGTTTGTGACGCGAGTGTTGAGTTCCGTATTGGTGACCCGGTTCCACCGGGCGGGAACCAGCGGATTCACCCCATTGACATCCGTGCGACGAAACCAGATGCCGTGGTCGGCAGATGCTGGCTGCACGGTCACGCAAACCGCCTGTCCCGTGTGCAGCCCGGTACCAACGAAGCCCACCGAAGATCTGACTGCTGTCTGCAAGAAAATATCCTGAATGCAGCGTCGGACCCCCCAGTCCGACACACGAATGTTACACTCACAGGATGGCACTCTCAAAACAATCATTGCAACATCCTGAAACAAGGCTGCGGCAATTCGGCGGTTTGTCGCCCAAAGGACGGGCACTTGAGCAAGGGCCGCCACATGGCCAGTTCGGGCCTGCATGCAGGTTCGATCGAAGCTCAAATTTCCTTTGGCGAAAGTGACATGGCCCCGATTTCCGGCTGCATTCAGCGGGTTCCCAGTGGCCGGGGTCCGGAAAGGGTTCGGCTGCAGCGTTCGTCATTCTCCGCGATTGCGTCCAGCGGCAGAGATCGTGTCGATTCCAGCAGCGATGGATGCTGCAACGGCAGAATTCTGCGCGTTCCTCGTTTCCGCTCCCGCCATCCGGGTTCGTCCTCGCTGCCTGGAACTTGGGCGGACAATACGCTCCAAAATGATACCCAGGACTTCTCCAGTGGCTGGACTCAATCCTTGTCCTTGCCAGAACCCACAGCGTGTGGCGCCGCGGCGAATCACTCAGGAAGATGAAACGGTTGCCGTCCTCGACATTTCGCCCGTTCTTGCTGCACGGTTCCGAACATCTGGGGTGAACGCTGACTTCGGGACGGGCGCCAGATCCCATCGCCTCGGAATTTGGCTTTCGGCGTCGCTTCCACGCCATGCGCACCAGCGATTGCACACTTGCACTATTCCAATGCAGATTGCACAATTTGCGGCAGCCGGCCGGGGCGGCACTCCATCCAATCGTGCATTCGCCGGCACGGCGTTCCACTATCGCCGCGTGTCCAGAAGACTCGCGTCGACAATCGATCTCAGGAGAGACCAATGTTCAGACCCACCACCGCAACTTTCGCTGCCGCTCTCGCCTTCGCGGGTGCGGCGTTGGCTGAAACCAATGTGCCCTTCGCACTCGACTGGAAATTCGAAGGGCCGTCTGCGCCCTACTTCACCGCGATAGACAACGGCCACTTCGGGGCCGCGGGCCTGAGCGTGGAAATCTCCGCCGGACAGGGCTCTCTCGAAGCGATTCCGAAGGTTGCCACCGGCGCCTTCCCCGTTGGCTTTGCCGATATCAACTCGCTCATCAAGTTCCTCGATCAGAACCCGGACGCACCGGTCACTGCGGTCATGATGATCTACGACAAGCCGCCTTTCGCCGTGGTCGGGCGCAAATCGCTCGGCGTGAGCGCGCCGAAGGACCTTGAGGGCCGTATCCTCGGCGCACCACCTCCCGATGGCGCCTGGGCGCAATTCCCGGCATTCGCCAGTGCCAACGGACTGGATGTCGACAAGATCACCGTCGAGCCTGTCGGCTTCCCAACGCGCGAGCCGATGCTGGCCGAAGGCAAAGTCGCGGCCGTCACAGGCTTCAGTTTTTCCTCGTTCCTCAATCTCGTTCGCCTCGGGGTGCCGGAAGAAGACATCTCGACCATCCTGATGGCAGATCACGGGCTTGCGCTCTATGGCAATGCGATCATCGTGAACACCGACTTCGCCGCAGCCAACCCGGACGTCATAAAGGGCTTTCTCAGCGCCATCGTCGCCGGCTGGAATGATGCAATAGCCAACCCTGCGAAGGCCATCGAAAGCCTGATCGCGCGCAACCCAGCCGCCGATGCCGCCCTCGAACAGCGGCGACTGCAGCTCGCCATTGATGCCAATGTCGTCACCGACTACACCAGAGCCAACGGCATGGGCGGCATTGACAACGCACGGATGGCGAAAGCGCTTGAGCAACTTGCGGAAACCTATGAATTTCAATCCGCTCCTGACGCCAGCCTCTACTTCACCGACGCCTATCTGCCCGGCGAGGCGGAGCGCATGCTGAAGTAGGCCACCAGTCACGTGGACAAGCCTCTCATCGAGATCAAGGGCGTCCGCCACGCCTACCAGACCCAGACAGGGCAGCTCCCGGTGCTCGATGGTTTGGTGCTTTCGGTGCCCGAGGGCGGCTTTTCGGCCGTCGTCGGGCCTTCGGGCTGTGGCAAGTCCACGCTGACACGGCTCGTCGCCGGCCTGCTGAAACCCGATGAGGGCGAGGTCTGGCTGCACGGAGAACTTGTAAGAGGTCCGAAGTCAGTCGTTGGCATGGCCTTCCAGAACCCGGTCTTGCTCGAATGGCGTACGATCCTGCAAAACGTAATGCTTCCGCTCGAGATCGTGCCGACCAAGATGTCGAGAAAAGAGCGGGAAGACCGCGCGCTCCACCTCCTTGCCCTTGTCGGCCTCGAAGGATTCGAGGACAAGCGCCCGAGCGAGCTCTCCGGCGGCATGCGCCAGCGCGCTTCGCTCTGCCGCGCCATCGTTCACAAGCCCGAAGTTCTGATCCTTGATGAGCCCTTCGCCGCGCTCGATGCCTTCACGCGCGAAGACCTTTGGCAAACCATGCATGCCGTGAAGGCGGAAGAACCTTTCACCGGCGTCCTCATCACCCATGATCTGAGAGAGGCGATATTTCTCGCTGACGAGATTGTCGTCCTCTCCGGTCGCCCCGCCCGCACGCAATACGTGATGGACGTTCATCTCAAGGGCCCTCGCGACATCGAACATCTCTACACGCCCAAATCTGCAGATGCGCTCAACATTCTGCGCCACCAAATCCAGATCGCCCAAGGCCGCGCTCCGGCGGGAGAGGCTACCCAATGAACTGGAAGCAAATCGCAGTGCCCATCGCCGCACTGGTCATATTCGGCCTCTTCTGGGAATTTCTCGTCTGGGTCAACGGCTGGCCCAACTACAAGATGGCTTCGCCCAGCGATCTCTGGCCCGCATTCTGGAAGTTCCGCTGGCTCTTCCTCGAGTACGGTTGGGACACGCTATGGCGAACGGTCGCCGGACTGGTCCTGGCGGTAATTCTTGGCGTGTTCCTCGGCATGATCATGGGGCTGTCGCGCATCATGCGCGATGCGCTTTACCCGTTGCTTGTGGGGTTCAACGCGATCCCGAAGGCCACCGTTGTTCCGATCATCGCACTTCTCTTCGTGGGCCAGCACGACATGAACACCATTCTGATCGCCTTCCTCATCAGCTTCTTCCCGATTGCAGTTTCCGTTGCCATTGGGCTGTCGACGCTCGAGCCCGAATACCGCGACATCCTCGCTTCGCTCGGCGCGTCGCGCTTCACGATCTTCTGGAAAATCGCGCTGCCCAAGACATTGCCCGAGTTCTTCGGTGCGCTCAAAGTGGCCGTCACGCTCGCCTTCATCGGCACCAACCTGATGGAGATCGTCGAGCCGCACGGCCGCGGGCTCGGACATCTATTCGACAGTGGCAAGATCAGCGCCGATTATCCCCTGATGTTCGCCGTTCTCATCGCCTTGGCGCTGATGGGGATCCTGCTCTATTACGTGGTCGTGGCAATTGAGAAGGTCTTTGCGGGATGGGCCGAACGTGCTCCGACCTAGCAATTCTTCCGTCAGCCGCATTTCTGCCATTGCGTAATGGCGGCTACCGGTTTCCCTCGCGGGTTTCACCTTTCGATCCCCTGCATCGTCACCGCTTCGGTCCCGTCGAAAGACTTGGTTCGAAGTTCTCTTGGAGCCCAGGCCAGAAAGTACCTGGATCCGGACCATAAGCGATTGCTCGCACGCGATCAGGTCTTGTGCAAATTCAGACACTTACTTGGGAGCCTTGGCAGCCGCACTGGACCGCCGTCTGGTCACCAAGCCGCATCCCGAACCAATAGGCGCACTGGAAAAAGCCTCACTTCGCCAAATTTGCCTGAGCGGCCCGAACGAAGGCAGTTCGCAAAGATGTGCTCGCGTACAAAGGCAAACAAGTCCGAGCGGTTGAACCTTCAGTTCGCCTGACGGCGGAGGAATGCTGGTATTTCCATGCTCTCGTCGCCCATCCGCCCGTCACGGACGCTATCGTCGAGCCGTGGCTCCGCCGGCGGCAGGTCCGCACTGCCGTTCCTGCGACCAGACATCCGGTTGATGAGCTTGTTTATGCCGAACTTTGGTTGTTCGATCGTGCCGGGGCCCTCGGACAAGTCATTGCCATAGTTTGCATCCCCCGGAATCCGACCTGCCATCGAGCCTGGCGCGCGGCCAACGACTCTCTCGAGTCGCGCGATCACCTCTGGCGATGGCGCACCGGGCACCGGACGCAATTCCGCCGCGGACCTTGGCTCTGCCGCGAGAGGCGGTTCTTCGGCCTCAACATGTCCTGCCTCGGCCACAGCCTCGGGCGGAGTCTCTCCAAACAGGCTCTGCTCTTCCTCATGGACGGCATGTGCCACCGCTGCCAATTCGGGTTCGATTTCCTGTTCCGGTGCAACTTCCGGTTCTGACTCGGGCTCGACCGGAACCAGTTCCTCCGTCGGCATGTATGAGTCAATCTGGGCATGCGGCACGCTGTCTATTCCCGTCGCCACGACGCTCACACGCATCCTGCCCTGCATGGCCGTATCCAGCGTGGAACCGACAATGATGTTGGCTTCGCTTTCGACCTCGCTGCGAATGCGGTTTGCGGCTTCGTCAATTTCGAACAGGGTCACGTCATCCGAACCGGTTATGTTTATCAGGACGCCGTTGGCACCCTGAAGGCTGATCTCGTCAAGGAGCGGATTGGCAATTGCCATCTCGGCGGCCTTCACTGCCCGGTCCTCGCCTTCCGCCTCGCCCGTTCCCATCATCGCCTTGCCCATCTCGTCCATGACGGCGCGGACATCCGCGAAATCTAGGTTGATGAGGCCAGGGCGAACCATCAGGTCGGTGACCCCCTTCACACCTTGATAGAGCACATCATCCGCCATGGAGAACGCCTCTGTGAAGGTGGTCTGTTCGTTGGCAATCCGGAACAGGTTCTGGTTCGGGATGATGATCAGCGTATCGACCACCCTTTGCAGTTCCTCGACGCCCTCTTCGGCCTGCGTCATCCGTTTGGCGCCCTCAAACTGGAAGGGCTTCGTTACCACGCCGATCGTCAGCACTCCGAGTTCTCGCGCTGCATGCGCGATGATCGGTGCTGCGCCAGTCCCTGTACCTCCGCCCATTCCGGCCGTGATGAAACACATGTGAGCGCCGGTCAGGCAATCGACAATCTCCTCCAGGGCCTCTTCGGCTGCTGCCGCTCCAACCGACGGGCGCGCGCCCGCGCCCAGTCCTTCCGTGGCCCGCAACCCCATCTGGACCTTGGTCGGCGCATTCGATTGCTGCAGTGCCTGTGCGTCCGTGTTTGCAACGATGAACTCGACGCCCTCGAGATTCATTTCGATCATGTTGTTGACCGCGTTGCCTCCCGCACCTCCCACTCCGAACACCGTAATGCGAGGTCTCAGATCCTCATGCGAGGGGATTGTCAGATTCAACGTCATTGGTTTGCCCTCCTGCTCCATTTCTCTTGCCTGATGAGGTGCCGCTCTTGCGGTCGTCCCTGTCATCTGCCTCATTCCTCAACCCTTAGGCCCCGGGTGGCCCACCAATCACTCGACTTGTGGCCGAAACCACGAAATATGGCAAGCAATTTTGCAGATTGCCCATCATGTCGTGCGCGACCCGCCATATAGTGCACTGGCGGCGCCCATCCGCCAACTCTGCGCCTTGCCGACCTTGGCTACGCCAAAGCCGACTTGGTTGGAGCGACATGGTTGTGTGGTGCCTGCTCTGCCCATCTTCGTGGCCGTTTCCCGGCCTTGTGGACAACTTACCAGATTCGCTTCGCGAGGTCGCGCATTATTTTGGCAAGCACTGCATTTTCGGGTCACGCATGGTCCTCCCACTTTGAGATGTGCAACCCGCTGTAAAGTAACAGAATTACGATGGAATCTCGTTTCGAGCTCCGGATCACGGGCTTCCTGCCGTGCTTGCGGCATCGGATACATGAGGGCCACGTCGAGAATCAGACGCAGTTCTATGCCCGACCTACCAGTTGGTCCTGAACCACTTGACCGCGCGCTTCAGCGGACGCGCCGCCCTGAAGTCATAGGGCAATTCAAAGTCCCAACACTCGTCCTGGGGATGAGCCGCCAGAAGACTGAGTCCCACGGCGCTGGAGAATGCGGTGCCGGTCACGGCCTGGGGCAGGCCACGCACTCTTAATGGGTGGCCGATGCGGACCTGCTGGCCGAGAATCCGCGCCGCCAGCGAATCAATCCCAGGCACCTGGCTGGCCCCTCCCGTCAGCACGATCTGCTGGCTCGGCAAGTGCTCGAATCCGGCGGCATCGAGGCGCTCGCGCACCGCTTCAAGGATTTCCTCGACTCTGGGACGCATAATGCCGATCAATTCCGCCCGGCTCACTGCTCGCCTCTCGCCATCCCAACTTTCGGACTCACGGTCGATCTCGATCATGTCTCGGTCGTCCATGCCAGTTGCGACAACACCGCCATGAAACGTCTTGATCCGTTCGGCCACATTCATCGGAACCTTGAAACCCATCGCGATGTCGTGAGTGACGTGCTCGCCACCGAGACGAACCGCATCGGCATAGATCATGTGTCGCTTCAGGAAAATCGAGATGCCTGTCGTGCCTCCTCCCATGTCGATGCATGCCGCGCCGAGCTCCTGTTCGTCCTCGACCAGTGCCGAAATCCCCGACACATAGGATGACATGGCCAACCCGGCCATCTCCAGATCGCAACGACGAACGCAGTGAACCAAGTTGCCGATCGGAGCCCGGTCTGCCGTCAGCATGTGCATGTCGCAGGCCAGACGCTGCCCGATCTGATTTCTCGGATCCGTCAGGCCCGACCTGTGGTCCAGCACGAAGTTCACAGGCTGAGCGTGCAGAATTTCACGATCCGCCCCGTAGTCCGGGATGTCGCAGGATGCGAGAACGTGAGCGACATCGGATTCGGTCACGATCTCTCGCTCAACCTGCACTTGGCCAGCGAGGCCATAGGAACGAGGTCTGCCCCCCGACGCGCAGGCCATCACGTGGTCAACGCGACATTGCGCCATTTTCTGCGCAGCCTGCACGGCGGTTCGAATTGCGCGTTCGGTCTCGCGCAGAACCATCGTCTCACCGAATTCAACACCTCGCGACCGCGTGGTCGCGGCTCCAATGACGCGGAACTTTTCCTGCCCTGCCAGATTGCCGATGCCCTCGTCGTTTGCGGCATCCATGTTCTCTTCAAGAACCAGGATCAGACAGGCAATCTTGGATGTTCCGACGTCCAGAACCGCGATGACACCTCTCTGCATCGCGGTCTGCCGCATCGCCCGCATGGCACGTTGGTTGCGATAAATGTCTCCCATCATCGGTCAGGCTCGTTGCTCACCCATCGTGAAGTGTCCCGATCGCCGTCTGGCCAAGGCGCAGGACCGGTCGCTGCGAGTTGCGGAAATCCACAACCGATATGTCCCGTTCAAGCAGGTCCTGCGCCACATCCAGTTCAACGACCTTCTTGAGCGCAGTCACAGCCTGCGTTTCCGGCAGCTTGATCGACTGCCCGCGATCCAGGACCACGTCCCAACGGCGTTCACCCACCCGAATGAAGCCGCGCAGGCGGTCGCGAATCGGACGGGCAACGTAATAGAGCTGGAGGACCTCGGGAATTGCCGCATCCGCACCAAGTCCCGCAACCAAGGGCAGATCAGGTCGGGAAACGCGCGACGGCACGGTCGCTACCCGATACCCGGTCTTGTCAAGAAGGACTACGCTGTCGTCCGAACGCCAGACCGCAACCGGCACTCGCTCATCGACTTCTACAACCAGGACACCTCTCGATCGGACCTGAAGCGATGCATGTGCGACCGCATCAAGCGCTTGGACCTTTTCCGTCAGATCGGCAAGTCGCAGGTTGAAGGGTGAGACGGGGAATTCGATGGAAAGGGATTTGCGGATGCTCGCAGCCAGTTCCGGCGATGCACCCTCGACAATCATCATCCGCACAATGAGCTCCGGCCGCTCACCGACTTCATTTCGAAGCTCGGAAAGGAACGCCACTGCACTCTCCCGCCGACCCTCGTCGACCGCCCAGAGGCTGACCAGCGTCGCCAATGCGATTACGGGCATCCCGAACCGCCGGAATGGACGCATCGACGGGCGCAACATCAGCCGTTTCATCCGGTATTCCAGGCGGGACGGAGCGGGATCCTTCATCGTTCGCATGACGCATCCTTCACGATCCAGTCACAGAGTTCGGGGAAACTGGTTCCGAGATGGGCGGCCTGTTCGGGCACAAGCGACGTCGGCGTCATTCCGGGCTGGGTGTTCGTCTCCAACGCAAAGAGGCCCTGCAGACCCCTAGAATCGTCCCACCGAAAATCGATTCGGCTGACTCCCCGGCAACCGAGCGCCTCATGAGCTGTCTCGGCATGTGCGAGGCAGGCCTTCGTGATCACGTCCGGGACGTTTGCCGGCAAGTCGTGCCGCGAGGCGCCCGGCAGGTACTTTGCGTCATAGTCGTACCAGCCATCGGTCACGATTTCGGTAACGCAGAGCGCCTTGCCGCCCTTCACCGTCACCGTCAGTTCCCGACCCGGCACATATGCCTCGACCATCAGGGACTCAGGCATTTCGTCGTCAAACTGCGGCGGTCGGTTTGCTCGATCCGGTACGATGCAGACGCCAACGGAAGAGCCTTCGTTGTTTGGCTTGACGACATAGGGCGGCGCCATGACGTGCCCTGCCTTGATTTCCGTCCTGGAAAACAGATCGCCGTCCGCGACGGGAATGCCTGCCTTGACAAAGGCCGCTTTCGATCGCGCCTTGTCCATGGCGAGAGCCGAAGCCAGAACGCCAGAGTGCGAGTAGGGAATCCGCAACCATTCGAGAATGCCCTGGACGCACCCATCCTCTCCCCATCGTCCGTGCAACGCATTGAAGACGACGTCGGGAGACGACTCCGTCAGCCGCTCCACGATGTCCTGCCCGGCATCAATGGCGATGACATCGTAGTCCATCTCGCGAAGTGCCATGACACACTCCTGGCCCGAGGACAGGGAGACCTCGCGCTCGACAGAGCGTCCGCCCATAATCACCGCGACTTTGGGAAGTGTCCTGCTCGACATTCCTTCCCCACCTGCTATCAGGGCGTTATCCGCCCTCGTCTGTCTGCCTCATGCCGTCGTGGTCGGTTCCCCGACCCTCGCAATTTCCCATTCTAATGCAATTCCCGAGTGTTGGAAGACCTTTGTGCGAACCTCTTCGCCGAGCGCTTCCAAATCGGCTGCGGTAGCACCGCCCAGATTGACGAGAAAATTTGGATGCATTGCTGACATCTGCGCCTGTCCGCGACGCACGCCGCGCAATCCGGCGTCCTCGATGACCTTCCACGCCTTCAGTTCATGCTTGTCATCCGCCTTGCCCGTCGAACTGTAGCCAGCCGGATTCCGGAACGTCGATCCCGCCGTCAGCGCCTTGGTAGGTTGCGTTTCCTCTCTCCTGGCGATTTGCGTCTTCATCTTCGTTTCCAAGACCTCGGGGTCATGCGGACCTGCGCGAAATCTTGCCGAAACAACCACGGCGCCTTCCGGAAGTTCGCTTTTTCGATATCCGAAATTCATGCAGTCCGGACCGAGATTCGCCCTGCTACCGTCGCGCAGCACCACTTCGGCCGACACGAAATGGTCCGAAATGTACGAGCCGTAGCATCCGGCATTCATCCGGATGGCACCACCGATCACGCCCGGAATGGTGCAAAGGAACACGAGATCAAGGCCCGCTTCCGCCGCTCTTTTGGCAACCTGGATGTCCATGGCGCCTGCACCCGCAGTCACGACGTCGCCGTTGACTGAGATGTCGGCAAATTGTCGGCCCAAGCGGATAACGACGGCACGAATCCCGCCGTCGCGCACGATGAGATTCGACCCGACGCCCATCGGAAAGACCGCAATGTCTTCAGGCAAGGCCGCAAGGAACGTGCTCAGGTCATCAACATCCTTTGGCAGGAACAGCCAGTCCGCCGGTCCGCCCACTCGCAGCCATGTCAACCCGGACAGGTCGTAGCTCGGCACGAGCCGCCCACGTACATCTATTTCGGCCACGCTTCCCATCGCGCCGGAGCTAGCATCACACCCGAATCAAGACCAGCGCAAACCGAATCTTTGCCGCCATTCGCCATGGCAAGTTCCATGTGCCGATGCAATCAAGGCAGAAGGCAACAAGATGGCTTCAGAAAAGGGAAAGCTGGTCCCCCACCCTCACGGGCCGTGTGAAGAGGTCGGTTCGCAGGGGAGGCAGTTTCGTCGCGAGGTCCAGCCTCCTCGCCGAAATCGAGAATCGGTGTGCGACCATGTCCGCGAAGACGCCCTGGCCGGTCATGCGCCTGCCCCATTCTGGGTCATAGTCCCGGCCATTGTGCAATTCTCGTACGCGACCCATGACCCTTTGTGCCCGGTCAGGATAGTGTTCGGCCAGCCATTCCTGAAACAGAGGCGAGACCTCAAGGGGCAGCCGAAGCATGATCCAGCTTGCGGCAATTGCTCCTGCTTCCGCAGCTTCGGCCAGGATGGCCTCCAGTTCGTGGTCGGTGAGTGCGGGAACTACGGGCGCCACCATGACCCGCACGGGACACCCTGCCTCTGCAAGGCGTCGAATCGTCTCGAGCCTCCGCTGCGGCGAAGGTGCCCTCGGCTCCATCTTGCGAGCCAGTCGTGCATCCAGGGTGGTCACGCTTATTCCCACCCGAGCCACGCCGAGGCGACCCATCTCGCCAAGGATGTCCACGTCTCGTTCGATCAGCGTCCCTTTGGTCACAATTGCCATCGGATGCCGGTATTCATGCAGCGTCTCCAGGATCCGTCGCACGATCCGATACCCGCGCTCGATCGGCTGGTAAGGGTCGGTGTTCGTCCCCATTGCAATGACGGCCGGGCGATAGGACTTGGCCCGAAGCTCCCGTTCCAGAATCTTGGGAGCCTCCGGTCGAGCGACGAGCCGCGTTTCGAAGTCGAGCCCCGGCGACAGTCCGAGAAAGGCGTGTGTGGGACGCGCAAAGCAGTAGATGCAGCCATGTTCGCATCCCCTGTAGGGATTGATCGACTGATCGAAACCTATGTCCGGCGAGCGGTTGCGCGTGATCACGCGCCGCGGCCTCTCGACTGTCACTTCGGTGCGCAGCGGCGGAAGATCGTCTTCGACTGGCCAGCCGTCTAGAAAGGCCTCGCGCTCCTGCGACTCGAACCGGTTGGCCGGGTTCGTTCGGGCGGCGCGGCCGACCGCTCGGAATCCTGCCAATTGATCAATTTGCGACATGTCGCGAAAAATAGAACATACAGCGAACATAGTCAATGGGGATGGTTGTTTCCAAGCTCTCTTGAAACATCGGCAGGGGCAGACCCTCTCCCGAAACTTCGAGGAATTATGTGCCCTTCCACAATAGATTGACACGTGCACATTTTGGCATATACATATGCCATATGCCATTCTCAGAGGAGGTGCCAATGCAGCCAAATGTTCGCGAAGTCAGCTTGTTCCGGAACAATCGCAACCAGGCAGTCCGAATTCCCGTCGAATTCGAGCTGCCGGGGGACCGCGCCTTGATGCGCAAGGAAGGAGATCGACTGATTATTGAACCCAAGAGAAAGGCGGGATTGCTCGGACTTCTGTCAAAATGGGAACGGCTGGACGAAACGGTCCCGGACATCGTCGACCCGGCCCCGCGCAGTGAAGACATCTTCTGATGATTTACCTGCTCGACACAAATGTCATAAGCGATATGGTGCGAAGTCCGCGCGGACCTGCAGCGACGGCTCTTTCCGAAAGGGAAGACCCGGAGGTTGCAACCAGCGTGATTGTCGCGGGTGAATTGCGCTACGGCTGTCACAAAAAAGGTTCTCATCGGCTGACAGAGCGTGTCGAGGCGCTATTGGCCGAAATTAATGTCTTGTCCGTCGATGCCGAAACAGCAGCGGAGTACGGACGAATCCGTGCGCATCTGGAGGCGCGCGGACAGATGATTGGCGGGAACGCCCTATGGATCGCCGCCCATGCAATCAGTCGCGAAGCGGCTTTGGTTTCGGGAAATTCGCGGGAATTCAAGCGCGTTCCTGGCTTGCGGTTGGAGAACTGGCTGGTTCTGGACTCTTCGTGGCTGTGAGTGGCAACGCCGGTACGTCCTGAGCATGCGTGGCCAAAATCGCATTCAAGGCGTCGAGCCGGCCGTTTGTCAGATGCGCTGCACAAAACTGCCTTGTTGAACCAAAATTTGCATCGTATGATACGCATGATGATGCAGATTTAGGAGATCCACTTGCGGACAACAGTGACCCTTGACGATCAGCTCCTTGAAAAGGCGGTTGCCCTTACCGGGTGCCGCGAGCGCAGCCCGTTGCTGCGAGAGGCGCTCAGCGCGCTGATCGAACGTGAAAGTGCAAAGCGTCTTGCCCGCATGGGCGGCAGCGACCCGAACGCTTCTGCACCACCCAGGCCTAGGTCAAATGAATGATTCTTGCGGACACTTCGATCTGGATCGATCATCTGCGCAAGAACAACGACAATCTCGCAAATGCGCTGATTGAAAACAGAGTCGTATGTCATCCGTACATCGTTGGAGAAATTTCACTCGGCTCACTCAAGGGCCGTGGCGTCGTACTCAATCTCCTTGACGGTCTCCCAAGCCTCCCGGTTGCCACCCCTAACGAAGTGCGCTTGCTGGTCGAGACACGTAAACTGTACAGCTGCGGGATCGGTTACGTAGACGCCTCACTGGTCGCGTCGTGCCTGCTTGTTCCCGGAACCCGTCTCTGGACGCGCGACCGGAGGCTGTTGGCTATCTCTTCGGAAATCCGCATCGAAGTAAAATGGGACCAAATTGCCCCCAAATATCCGTCATAGAATGAGTCCGCCCAAGGCAAGGGAAACGGCGCGCCAGACCTTTCAAAGTGCCACACTTGTATAGGTGATCCTATTCGCGCTTTCTTTCGCCGATGGCGTCGCGGACCTGGATCGCCCAATGCAGCCGCTCGAGTCCCTGCCAGACCTTTTTCGTTCCCGGGAGCGGCTGCCGCGCGGAG
>JAJDVJ010000132.1 GCA_022826205.1 Silicimonas sp.
CGCTTTCGATCCATACCAATTCGCCATCGCCGCCTCCGAAGTGATTCGCCCCGACGGAAAGCAAATAGGACGGGCGGGCTATGCAGTCAAACGAAAAATGCGGCTCGGGTCACCCAGAAACGTCGTAGTTTAACCGCTTACGGCGGTGCGACATTTTCCTTGAACTCCGGCGATCATTGACATCATCTGGCGCAGGCGAGTCGCTTGCATGCGGGCTCTCACGCGGAGCCTTGCAGGATGCTCTCGCAGGAATGGGAAGGGGTCATGGCAGGCACCGGCAGACTGTTCATCCTCGTCAAGAACAACAGATGGGCACCGGGCTCGTTCCCGAACACTCCGGAGGGCGAGGAGGTCTTCACGATCAGCGAAGAGCGCTTCAACGCGGCGCTGGCGAAGTTCCCTGGCCTGGCGGACAGGGTCGATCCCTTTTTCGATTGGGACGAAGACAACTTCCGGTCGTCCGTCGCGAAGGCCGACATTCTGCTGGCCTGGAACCTGCCGACCGAAGGGCTGGCGGACCGTGCGCGAAACCTGAGCTGGATTCACTGCATTGGCGCCGGAGTCGAGCACATGCTGCCGCTGAACTGGCTGCCGGCCGGGGTCGAGCTGACCAACAGCAAGGGGGTGCATTCCAGCAAGGCCGGCGAGTACGGGCTGATGGCGGCGTTGATGCTGCACAATCACGTCCCCGCCATGGTCACCAACCAGCGCAATCGGAAATACGACACTCTTTACAGCACGCCGATCGCCGGCAAGAAGATGGTTTTCGTCGGGACCGGAAGTCTTGGCGGCGCAGCGATCCGCAAGCTGGCGCCGCTTGGTCCCGAGCTCATTGGCGTCAATCGGCACGGCCGCGCCGTGGAAGGGTGCTCGAAGGTCGTGCCGACCGGCGAAATCGACTCGGTCCTGCCGGATGCCGACCTCCTTTACCTGGCAGTGCCGGACACGCCCGAAACGCAAGGCCTGATCGACCGTCGGCGCCTGGACATGCTCGGTCCCGCTTGCGGCATCGTCAACGTCGGCCGGCAGTCGGCGATGGATTACGACGCGCTGTGCGACAAGCTCGATGCCGGCGAGCTGGCCGGCGCCGTGCTCGACGTCTTTACTCCGGAACCGGTCGAAGCGGGCTCAAGGCTTTGGACGACGCCGAACCTGGTCATCACTCCTCACGTGTCGGCAGATGACGGGAGCAGCTACGTGCCGCTTACCCTTGACCTGTTCTTCCGCAACCTGGAGCGGTTCCTGGAGGGGCGCGAACTGCTCAACCGCGTGAACCGGGAGCTCGGGTACTGAGGATGGCAGGGCTGTCTTCTCGTTCCCGCAACGGGGAACCGGTCATCGAGTGCCGGAAGCTCTGGAAGATGTTCGGACACGACATCGAGCGCGCAATGCAGTCCGTCCGGGCGGACAGTCTTTCGAAGGAGGAGGTCCTGGAGAGGCACGGATGCGTCATCGGCGTCCAGGATGTCTCCTTCTCGGTCGAGGAGGGAGAGATCTTCTGCATCATGGGCCTGTCGGGATCGGGCAAGTCCACCTTGATCCGGCATGTGAACCGGTTGATCGAGCCGACTGCGGGCGAGGTCTGGATCGAGGGCGAGAACGTTGGCGCCCTTGGCCAGGCGGCCTTGCGCGAACTGCGTGCATCGAAGACCGGGATGGTGTTCCAGAACATGGCTCTCATGCCTCACCGCACGGTACGCGAAAACGTCGCCTTCGCTCTCGAAGTGCGCGGGCAGGACCGCAGGTCGCGAACCGAAGTCGCCGACAGGGCAATCGACATCGTCGAGCTGACCGGCTGGGGGGAGCGTTACCCGGACGAGCTGTCCGGCGGCATGCAGCAGCGCGTCGGGCTGGCAAGGGCCATTGCGGCGGACCCGCGCATCCTGCTGATGGACGAGCCGTTTTCGGCGCTCGACCCGTTGATACGGCGCCAGTTGCAGGACCAGTTCATGCAGCTTGCCGGCGAAATGAAGAAGACCACCCTGTTCATCACGCATGATCTGGACGAAGCGATACGGATCGGCGACAGGATCGCGATAATGCGCGACGGAATCCTCGTCCAGGTCGGCACCCCCGAACAGATCGTGACCGAGCCAAGGGATTCCTACGTGGCCGATTTCGTCGCGGGGATTTCCAAACTCGATCTTGTGACGGCCTCGCGCGTCATGGAGCCTCTTGCCGCCTTCGAGGCGCGTGAAGGCAGGTTGAGCACGGCGAATTCGCTGACCGCCCGTCCGGACGACAGTCTCGACCGTCTCGCCGAACTCTCGATCCGCACCGACGCGCCCCTGATCATCGAAGACGACGGAACGCCCGTCGGGGTCGTTGACAAGAAGTCCTTGATCCGGGGAATTCAGGGTCGCCTGCCGTTGACGGCGGAGCCTGGATGAATGGCCGTTGGAGATGCATTCAGCTTTCTGGACCCGTTTTCCGGCCTTGATCTCGGAATCGCCGACTGGGCGGACGGGATCAAGCAATGGGCGTCCGCGAACCGGGGCACGATTCAGCCAGTGAAGCGCGCCTTGAACGACGGCGTTCTCGCCGTCGAGGCGGCATTGCAGTCCGTTCCGCCGGTGCTGATGATCGTCCTGCTTGCATTGCTCGCCTGGCAGCTTTCCGGCCGCCGCGTGGCCGTCATCGTGCTTGCCGCGCTTGTCGCTCTCGGACTTCTGGATCCAGGGGCCTGGGCATTGGCCATGACAACCCTTGCGATCGTGCTTTGCTCGGTTGCCATGTGCATGATCATCGGCATGCCGCTGGGCATCATGGCGGCGAAGTCCGACCGCTTCGAGAGCGCGATCCGGCCCGTGCTCGACACGATGCAGACGATCCCGGCCTTCGTCTATCTCGTGCCCGTCGTCATGCTCGTGGGCATCGGCAACGTCTCCGGCGTGATCGTCACGATCGTCTTCGCCGTTCCGCCGCTCATCCGCCTGACGTCGCTGGGGATCCGGCAGGTCAACCAGGGCGTCGTCGAAGCCGCGCGTGCGTTCGGAGCCAGTTCGTCGCAGATCATGTTCAAGGTGGAACTGCCGCTCGCGATGCCGACGATCATGGCCGGCGTCAATCAGACCATCATGCTGTCGCTGTCCATGGTGGTGATCGCCTCGATGATCGCCGTGAAAGGGCTTGGGAACGAAGTGCTGCGCGCCATGGGGCGGCTGGATGCCGGCAAGGCGATCGTCGGCGGCCTCGGCATCGTGATCCTGGCCATCGTGCTTGACCGCATCACGCAAGGGGTCGCGCAGTCGGGCCGGAAGAGAGGACGCCGCCATTGGTGGCAGGGAGGGCCTGTCGGCCTGCTTCTGGCCATTCCTGAAGGTCTCAAGGGCAGGCGATCGCAGGACGGTTCGGCGCGAAGGGGTCCCGCCACGCCGAACGGGAAGGGTCGGGACAATCAGGAAAAGGAGAATTGATCAATGAAAATGCACCACACGGGTTTCATGGCGATCGCCTCGGTCCTTGCCTTCGGCGGGTCCGCGGCCGCAAGCGACGCGCCCGGCGAGGGCGTCACGGTGCGTCCCATCGAGGGCACGGTCCTGGAGGAAAGGTTTCAGAACCAGATCATCTACCGCGCCCTGGAGGAGCTGGGATACGCGATCGGCGATCCCCAGTCGGTGGAATATCAGACGATCCATCTGGCGATCGGTTCCGGCGACGGGGATTTCACGACCGTGCACTGGGACCCGCTGCATCTGGCGTTCTACGAAGAGGCCGGCGGCAGCGAGGCGATGACCAAGGTCGGGCATCTGATCAGCGGCGCCTTGCAGGGATATCTGGTCGACAAGGCCTCGTTCGATGCCGGCGTGACGAATCTCGGCAGTCTCGCGGAGCCGGACGTCGCGGCACGCTTCGACGCGGATGGCGACGGAACCGCCGACCTCGCCGGCTGTCCGCCCGGCTGGGGCTGCGAGCGCGTCATCGAGCATCACCTGACCGAATTCGGCCTGCGCGACACGGTCACGCACAATCAGGGCGCCTACAACGCGGTGATTGCCGAAACCGTCGCCCGCATGGAGGCCGGGGAACCGATCATCTACTACACGTGGACGCCGTACTGGGTGTCAGGCGTCCTGGTGCCCGGAGAGGACGTGGAATGGATCGAGGTCCCCTATTCCTCGCTTCCGGACGGGCGAACGGACAATACGGTCTACGAGGGGCGCGAGCTTGGGTTCGCGGTCAACGAACTGCGCATTCTCGCAAGCAACGCGTTCCTGGCGGACAACCCGGCGGCGGCCAGGCTCTTCGAACTGGCGAGAATCGACATCAATGACGTCTCGGCCCAAAACAACGCGATGCAGCAGGGCGAGGATTCAATCGAGGCCATTGACGGCCACGTCGATGCCTGGATCGCAAGAAACAGGGAGGTGTTCGACAGCTGGATCGCTGCGGCACGCGAAGCCGCCGGTTGACGGTGAAGCGAAACCCTGGCGGCGCGCGAACGTGCGCCGCTTGCGCGGCCGATGCGGGATCGAGCCGTTCGGAGATGTCTTGCGCGGGCTGACGATCGTCCTCGTGCCGGGAGGGAACGTGTCGGCAGCGCAGGCGGCCGCGGAGCCGCCATCCTGACATCGCCGGATCGCTGGATGCAGCGGCTTCGGCCTGATGCGGGCGTCCCCGGTCCGGAACCGCCGGCTGGCCGGCTGCGCGCAAGCCTTGCGGCGTTCCTGCCATGCGGCGACCTCGCCGGCCATGGTTTCCCGATCCGGGGTCCGGGCACCGGCGAGACAGTGCATGGAACTCGATCTCGGCCCGATGCCGGCAGCGGCATCTTGATCCTGGCGCGCCACGCATTCGGGGGCCTCGATTGCCTCGGCCGTGATGCGTGAACCCGGGGGCTGGGTGAAGGGTTTCCTCGAACCGGCGCCTGCCGGGCCAGGCCCTGGCGGCGAAGGCCAGGTCCGCCCGGGCGGTCGAAGCGCAGATCCTCGCCTGCACCCAGGGCGGCGCCTTGCCTTTCCGACTTGCCGTTGCACCGCGCATTCGAGCTTCCCGCCCTGCCTGGCGAAATTCCTCGCCCTTCACGGCGGGAAAGACGTCAGGACTCGATCCCCGGGCCGCCTTTCTCCATCCTCTTGAGTTCCGCGACGATATGGGCGTCACGTTCCTCCAAGGGCTTGTCCTCGGCGGCGAACTGCATCTTCATCACGTCCGAGGTCACCGCATTGAGGAACTTTCGATCATCGCCGTTCTTCGCCGGCAGGCGCAGGATCGTGTCCTGGCCATAGGTGCGAATTGCCTGGCCCGGGAACTGTTGCGGTTGCGGCGGCTCTTCGCCCTTGGCGAGGTCGCGGACCAGTTGCCGGATCCTGCGCCGGTACAGCGCCACTCCGCGATCCGTGGGCATCAGGTTCTCGCCCCCGTGCGCACTGATCGGGCCCATGCCTTCGACGGCTTCGGCATCGGCAGGCCTGCGCTGGCGCTCTTCGTAGGGGCGTTCAACGATCTCGCCCTGCTCGATCAGTTCGCAGCCTTCCCTGGTGTTGTACTCGTGCGGGTCGCCCCGATCGCCGAAATTGGCCCAGGCCAGGCTCATGGAGCGCCGGTCGTCGACGGGAACCACCCACCGGGTGAAGGAGCTCCGCCCGAAATAGTGTTCGCGAGTGCCATCGGCGGTGTAGGCTGATCCCGCCTGGGTGAAATTCGGCAGAACCAGTTCGTTGACGCGCACCCACACGAGGTCGCCGACGCGCCGCGTGTTGCTGCCCAGGAACTGGAGGCCGCGCTCGAATATCTGCAGTTCGCCGATTTCCTTCATCGCTTCGGAAAACTGCGCGCCCCCGTTCAGGCTGTGCAGGAACGTCGTATGGATCGGATCCATGATCGCATCGAGCACCTGAAGCCAGTTGCAGTCGTAATCGACCCGGTAGGGCCGCATGGTGATGCCAGGAGTGTCGAATGCATCGTAGCAGGGAAATTCCGGCATTTTGCCCGCAGGGCCCAGATAAGCGAAAACAAGCCCGTTGAACTCGATTGCAGGGTAGGCGCCAAGCCGCGTCCTGGCACGGACATCCGCAGCGGGGCCCGGGCCCGGCGCTTCCCCGGGAGTTTCGAGAATCTCTCCGTTCGTGGCAAACAGCCAGCCATGGTAGCAGCACCGAATTCCCCTTTCCTCGCAACGGCCGAACTCAAGCGACGCACGGCGGTGCGGGCAGTGCTTGTGAACAAGCCCGATCTCGCCGGCCGTGGTGCGGAACAGGACGAGATCCTCGCCGAAAACGCGGACCTTCGTCGGCAATTCGCCCACGTCCGATGCCAGGGCGATGGGGTGCCAGTAGCGCCGATGAAATTCGCCGCACGCGGTGCCCGGGCCGATCTCGGCCAGTTCGCGGTCATGGTCGGGCATGGCGGTCCGCTCATAACCGGCATACCCGCTTCCCTTGACGCGCAGGCCCGACATCACGGTCGCTTCTTCCTCTCTCGCTTCTTCGTCTGATTCGTGTTGACGATGTCGTAACACGACACAAAATTGTTGCGCAATGCGCAACTTCAGCACCGAAATCACGGCAGAAAATCCGAAAATGGCAAAACGGAAGGATCCGGGCCGTTCGCCCATTGGGGCGCGAGCAGAGAGGGACGGCCGCCAAGCCTCCTCGCCTGATCCGGGAAGAGGCAACGACCTGACATCGCCGAACGACGGGCTGAACCGGCAGATCGTGCGCATGCTGGAGGAAGACGGTCGGCGACCCTTCAATGAAATCGCGACAGCCCTCAGCGTCTCGGAAGGCGCCGTCAGAAACCGCGTGAACGGAATGCGGCAATCCGGGCAGATCAGGATCGCGGCAATCGTCGATCCGGGAGCGGTCGATTGCAGGACCGATGCGATGATCTGCCTGAGGGTCGGTTCGGATGCCACGCCGGCGCATGTGGCCGAAAGTCTCGGCCGGCTCGACGAAGTCGCCTGCGTGCTGTGGGTCTCCGGGCGCTATGACTTGCTGGTAGAAATTGTGAGCGACGATCAGGACGGGCCTGCGCGCTTCCTGCAAAGGCACATCCACGGTCGAGCGGATATTGCGGAGACCGACACGATGATCGGCCTCAAGAACTTCAAGAACCAGTTCCTGCTCAAGCAGAACTGGACATGATCCTGTAGCATTCATCCGGCACAGGAGGCCGTCAAGATTGGCCTCAAGGTCCTTCTCGCAGTCGGCAGCTGTCACGCCGTCGATGCCCGTCGCTCCATCCTTGCACGTACGGCAGTACGCTTCGCGCATCCACTCGCCGTCGATGAGCCCCTCCCCCCACAGACCCGAGCGTGCGCTAATGGAAGTCGTCGTGAGCGAACCTGTCAGGTGAGGAACCGAGTGCGTCAGTCGCGTACGCTCGGGTCTGGTGTGCCAGGCGAACTGGCAGAAGGTAGGAGGTGAAAGTCCTCTGGAACGAAGGAGTAACCAATTCTCCGCGAGCCGTGCGTCGGACATCGTGAGGTGTCAGGCGAAGCGTCGGCAGCGGCATGCGTGGGCCAGGCCATGGAGCTGGTTTCATTGTGAGTCCCCTTCTGAGTCGATTGAAAACATTGGCAATTCTCTTTGGGAGCGCCCTGACGCGGGTCTGGTTCCCGCCTTGGCCGCGGCGGCCACGCCTTCGTCCTAAAGATCGACGGCCCTTATGCGCCATGGGGCCTTCGCAACGGCTTGTCGGGCTGGAAGCAGCCCGTGCCTGATCAGCTTCCGGACCACGTGGCGGCTGACGCGGAGCCTGTCCGCAGCTTCGGCCAAGGTCAGGATCTCGTCGCCTCCTGTCCGGGTCTTCAGGGACGGAAGCTTGTACTCCCACCTGTATCGCCTGACGCGATCCGCAGTCCAGGTGTGGCCGTGGGCGGTGGTGACGCGCATGCGGTTCAACGCCGCCGCGATGTCGGTGTCGGACCAATGCCCGGCCATGCTGCGAATCGTTTTGGCGGCCTCCTCCGGCGTGATCTTGTCATGCCGTCCCGGCGCGGGCATCGGAACCCGGAGCCGGGAATGCCGCCCCCCTTGTCAGTGGATGGCCAGCACTGCCTCGCGGGCGGCCTTGGCCACATCGGCAACGATGTAGGCAATCAGGGTGCGCAGGAGCTACTGGCGCGCGCACATGGTAGTCGTCAGCGCGTTCCAGGCGGCCTGGAGATCGTCGGCGAGGCTTGTGAAGGCCGGCGCTGTGTCCGGTGCATGCCTTGGCCTCGCGGATTCCCCTTGGTTCCAGCCCTTCCCTCCATCGGCTCCGCAGGAACTCGCGCTCCCTTGTTCGCCGACTTCACCGGTACTATGGCCGGATCCGACTGCTTCAATCCGTTCGTCATCGATTCAGACTATCTCCTTTCTTCCGCGGTCCTGGCGTGGGGTGTACGTGCGTCCCTGGATTCCTCAGACAGCGCGGAGCCCGGCAGTCCCTCGCCATCGCGGTTCTGCAGTTGTTGCCTTCGGTCATCATAAGGACCTCGGCACTCCGGATAACGGTCTTTTCGCTGCTCAATCATCCCGGCCACACGCGCCGCTACCGACGCTTCGCATGCATCCTCGCGAACGCACGCGCACGGCTCGCGGTGGAAGTGGTGGCTGACCTTTCCTTCCTGCCGGACTTGCACCGGCTACCCCAGCGCCAGTTAGCTCGGCGCTCAATGATTCAAGCTCTAAAGGAGACAATGTGTGGTCCATGAGCCACCGCCCGTTTCCGGGCGGCGCGGGAAGCGGCAGAGAATGCGCTCATGCGCGTCGTCCACCGCTATGGCGAAAGGCCGGAACTTGTCGTGCTCGGCGGGCTGGTCCCGGAACTCCTGTCGACGAATTCCAGGCCGCGGCGGGTGATGAGGCATCGCCGCACGCCATGGTGCTGCGCAAACTGCATGCCCAAGACTATGCAGCCCCGGTCATGGTCTTGGTTGCCGGCCTGAGTGACACGATCGAGACAGCGGAGAGGCTCGGTATCTCGCGGCGCGCAGTACGGGCTGGGCATTCGCTCGGCGCCCTTGCGGATGATGACGTTCGGGACCTTGTCGACCGTTGGTGCGCGCATTACGGCCTGCCGAAATCCGGGCCATGGGAGGCTGCCATGCTTGAACTGGCCGAGACGGGAAGCTTCTGGCCAGCGCATGTCCATAATTCACTGGCAGCTTTCGCCGAGGAGATCGTTCGGGTCACGGGCGACATGGGTTGCGTTGACATGGCGCGCGTCGCGACTGGTGCGCACGAGCGCCGGCAAGAGTACTATGAGGCGCGCATGAGCGGCGAGATGAAACGGTCGAGACTTTTGCTGGGTGCAGTGATGGCGGATTTCGAAGACGGTCTGGACGAAGGCGAGGTCGTGAATCTGGTCAACCGACATGCCGACCCCGCCTCGGATGACGTCAGGTGGCATCTGCCCGAAGGCATGGGCACTGGGGACTACTACCGCCACATCCTCCATCGCGGTGCAATCCAGGAAGATGGTATGAGGGTCGGGACCCCGATCCCGAGCTTTCGGCGCTGGATCATCGAGAACTGCACGGCGAGGCCCAAGGTGGTATCGGATGGTTGCGGCATCTCTGCGCTGCCGGATCGGCAAAATCCGCCGCCGCACTTCGACGATTGAAGAACACGCATCGGCGTCAGCAAGGACCACATCATGAAGCTGGTTGCGGCCAAATCGCCCGGGCAACTGGCCGCAATTTGGATTGAAGCCCGCAACCACACCTTAGCTGCCGGTATCGAACTCGCTGATCTCATGTGCAATGTCAGACAAGGAAGGCAGGAGACGAGCGAACTACCGCCACGCCCGACAACGATAATGCCGGGGTAAGTGAGATTGACTGGTCTTGACGAATTGCAGCATGTCATCGGGCGCCAGCCGTCAGCGTGCGTCCCAGCCCAGCCTCCCCGAGAAGGGGCATTTTCGCAGCACCTCCGCCGGGGACGGCATCCGCATCCGCTGCTTCGGGTGATAGGGTCCGCCAGCCAACCACCACTCAGCCGATTTGCGCAGGCCCTCATGATCGACGCAGGACTGGCACTGGACTGATCGCGGGAAAGACATGCACTGGTCGGCGAGCACCGGACCATGGCGCTCGGTGATCGGCTGGAAGCGGACCTCGATGCCACGCCGGGTGACCACGTCGAGCGGCCGTGCGCGTCAGAGTTCATTACTGGGTGCTGAGATTGAAGGCAAAAATGGCCGGAAACGGCGCAAGTGACGAAGATCTGCAGGGATACCGTCGCGACCTCCTGTGTCTGGCGATAGCTGTCGACGGTGCCGACAGCGAAATTGAAGAGACCTCGGTACCTGTACGAATTTGTGCGGTGCCGAAGTTGGTTGAAAAGCGGCACACTGTTCAAAGTCCGAGCCGAATGGAGACGAGAAATTTGGGGATTCTTACGTGCCCACGACCCATCAGACGCTGTTCCAACAGATTCGTCGAGGACGGGTCTCGCACGGTGGAAGAGATCAACCGAGAAAAAGGTCCGCGATGACAAGGGCAATCCTGGCACCACGCAGGTTGAACTTTCCTACCGGCGCATGGCCGTCCGGCCGCCGGTCACCAAGCATAAGCGCTACCCGACGCTCATGCTCACGGTGCTGCAGGCCAGTGAGCGGGAAGAGCCGGTCGTTGGTCAGGACGTATACGGCGCAGATGCCAGCAACCTCGCAGGCCACGTCCCGGATCCTTCGGATCAGCGGCCGCGCATCGCCGATCACGCCCCTGAGCATTGCCAGAGGTTTGCCCGGAAATCGGACAGATGGGTAGCGTACCGGAATGAAGATGACGTTCCGCAAATGACTCTCGCCTTCTGAATCGCTTGTGCGAAACACTTGAAGGCAATCGGAATTGCGCGCCGATCTGACCGAACAGCCAATCAGCGGCGTGTCTGCCGAATTTCACGCAGTGGCCGACCCGGCACTACGTGCTGACTGCGACATGCAAGCCAAGTTCTGGCTGCGCTCAAGTTTGTCAAATTGCCTGTATCGGGCGAGCCGGTGTCGCAACTAAAATCAGACGGTCTCGGCGAAGAACGCCGGCCGGACCAACTGCACCGTGATCGCACCGATTCCCGCGAGCGCCAGCGCGATTGCAACAAGCCAGCCAAGAAACGGGATTAGGCCAATGACAGCTGCCGCCAAGGCGCCAGCGCCTGCAGCAATTGCCCGGTTGCCGATGCTGTCCAGTTCCGGCCTGCCTGCAGCCAGCAACAACCTGACACCCAAGACATACGTCGCAATCACGTATCCGAAAATTATGCCGATGATTGCCAGCAGCGCCAACGCGGCGACCAGCGGCAGCCCGATAATCGTGATGGCAAGCAGTACGCTCGCTCCGGTCACCGCCGATAGCGACAGAAAGCCCAGCCACAAGGTATGGAGTGGACGTGCTAGGACCCGGTTCTGCATCCCAGCAAGGCGCGTGGGCATCAGCGCAGCGATCAGAATGGCCAGCACAGCCACAACGATCACTTCAAAGAGGAAATCGTCGATCGACGGCCGCCAAGTCGACTGCGGCGGTTCGTCCTGCTTCTCGGCTATGCGCCGCTCGACCCTGTCGATGGACGCCACCCGTTCAGGCACTTCCAGGCTGCCCAATTCCTTCTCATAGACGATCAGTTGCCCGGCAATCGAGGCGGCATCACCCCAGTCAACTCTCTGTGCCCCAAGAGCCACGTTGCCTCCGACTTCGGAATCGAACGTGACGTCATCTCCCGCAATGATCGCGTTGCCTCCGATAATGCCAGTCAGTCGCAATTCGGATGCCGCGACCCGCAGGTCTCCGCCCACGTTCGCCACCGACACGGTGCGCCCCAACAGGCTGGCATCTCCAGACACATCGCCTTGAATTGCGACGCCCTCTCCAGCGGCATACACGTCACCGGCTACGGCACCTTCCATTGTGACCTTACGGCCTGCCAAAAACGCTGATCCAGTGATGTCGGTTTTCCCCGTCACCCTGTCGCCGGCCAGGAACAGATCATCGGCACCGGCTGCATCGTGACTCACAGACACCCCGGCACGGAAAGAGTCTCCTCCGAAGTCGAAATGCGCCGGGTCATCGTCTGCCCAGGCGGGAATCGCGAGCATGCTCGCGATCAAAATCAGGAATTGCCGCGTCATGGACTGCCTCCTCTGCAATCGGGTGACATCATGCCAACAACGGAACGCCTCGGTCTCGAACAGTCGCCTGCAACCAGGGCACTCCGGTCGCACGGTACTTTGGTCAATTCGTGAGAGTTGCTCTTGGCATGATGATGAACCTTGCACACTCAGATACGCGCGAATGCACCGGAAGACCAGAAGGTGCTGCATTTTGGGTCGAGTCTCACTGTTCTTCCTCGGTTTTGGCGCTCTTCAATTCGTAAGCAGATAGTCATCAAATTCGATCCACCCCCGGTCGCCAATTGTTCCCGTCCGCACCTGCGTCGCTTTCGCCTTCCGGGCGACCGTTCAAGTCTCGGGTGATGAGAAGAAGACAATGCGCGTCCAGGCATGGTTCCGCCGATTGAGATTGCACCAGCAATCCTTCCGAATCGGGCAATGCCAGATGTCCGCTTTGGAAACCTCCCGAATGTCGGGTATGCAAGGGACGCCTGGGGGAGGCGGGAGGAGCGGTTGCTTCACGAACCATTCGGCGTCTGTCGCAACTGTTTCGTGTCTGCCCATCCGTTGTTCATGGCACTCGCGGGAGGTCTCGGTCCAACCTATGCGACCCTCCCGGTTTGGCATTGAGGTCTACGGGAAAGTGACGCACTTCCGGAACACCAGGCGGAAGAAGCCCGACGACGCCCGGAAAGCGGCCGTTCCAGGCCTCGGCTGCACCGAGGCTGGCGGCACGATGGGGCTGGTTCATGGCCGACATGCCGCCTTCGCGAACACCGCAACAAATTCACGCGGCCACGGCAGGCGCAGCAACTCGGGCGCCTGCCTCACCAGCCGCATTCCGCTCTTCCAGACAACCGACATGAAGCCCCAGCCGTCGGGCAATTCGGTCTCCTGCACGACCGGTTCCGGCACGACAAAATTGCAGTAGTCGCAGTATTGATTGACCGCTTCCGCCGTGTCGCGCAGCGCGTCTTCCAGTTCCTTGCAGCAGAACCTGAACTCTAAACCGGTCACGACGTGCCCGGTCTCCCACGTCAGACCAACCGCCACGGCATCGGCGCTGCGGGACGTTGAACTGCCCGCAACGGCAGGCACATCGAACGCAAAGGCGTAGCGCGGGTATGCGTAACGCTTGCGGATCGCCGACTCGAGGATTTCCGTCACTGACGTGCATGCGAAGATCGGTGGATTTTGCACTGGGCATTGCGGGGGTCTCCAGATTGCGATGCGCGAATCGAATCAGACCTCCCTCCGGAAGGGAATCCCCAATGTTTCCAACTGGGTCGGGCACGCTCTGAGATGTGCCGAAGCTTTCCACATGAGAAAACCGGCGGCCGGACAGTCATGCCCCAAAGACCAAATTCTCTCAAGAGATCAGAGTGTTGAGACACATCAGACCGAGATATCAATCAAGTGTCGGTCTCGATGGTTGCGAGCCCCGCAATCACTTTGATCAGTTGAAAATATGAGGCAATTTCGGACCGTTTGGTTCCAGATCCCGCGCATGAACTGGCAATGGGAATTCAATTGGAATTACCGGATTTCCAAAGCCTGGCGGTGAAAGCCGTTCAGGAACAACGAAAGTGCCGCTTCGTGGGAATCTCGGTGGTAAGCGCCCGATCCAGCCGTGCTGTCGTATTTGAGTGGAGGTCGACCACGTTCGAACCGTCTTGAATTACGTCCTCCTGCCGCTTGGAGCGTGGCAGTGATCGAGGTGCCTCCAAGGCTCGACCAAACAATTGCCGACTGGTCATGATCAGAACAGGTGGCCCAGAAGGTCTATCGGCCCATCGGGCCACGCGTCAAAGGTCAACTGCTTGACCATGAAAATCTCGCTGAGGTTCCGGCGGATCACACTGTGGCAACGCAACTCGTCGATGGCCAGAAACGTCACGTTCGGGGCATGGAGCAAACTGTATCCGGCTCTTTGGTAGAGCCTGGGATCATCAGCCATGGCAAGCGCGAACGACTGTCCTTTTGCCCGTTCCTCCGTTCCTTGCAGCAACGCGGCACCAATTCCTTGTTTCCGTGCTGCAGGAGCAACGCAAAGATCGACGATCCCGAGAATGGGCACGATGGCCTCGCCAACGCGCACGACCCGGTATTCCATCCCCACATGTCCTACGAGATCGCTGCCGCTCCAGACGAGTATACGTTCATGCGGGACTTGCTTGAACCAGGTTCGCCCCCCATGCACTCCACCAAAACATGCATCAAGCAAAGTGGCGATGGCCGCATCCCGGCTCGGGTCAGGCGATTCGGTGGCAGGGTGTTCAGTGAATTTCATACAGTGATTGCCTCCTTGAACTACATCTAGGCTGAACAGCAATACACCCCGTCGACGAGGAAATCGACCTGAGCTGCGGTTCAGGCTGGCGGTGCGGGCGGGAGGATTTCCTCCACCGCTTTCCCCTGGCGCGCTATTGGCGCAAAACAGGTCCAGCGTTGACCCGATTCACAGCTGAATGGGCCGCAAACCGAGCATGTGGCCGACGACGCCGGCGCGGCTGCAGGCAACAGATCAAAGCAACCGCGAATGGAAAATCCTAAGCAGGCCGATTGCGACCCAAGAAGTGAGGCACCTCGTGCACACCGCCTGATTCACAAGAAGGAACCGTGCTGCTGGGAGTAAGCATGCACGATTCCAATGAGTTCAAACCATGGAGAAACTGAAAGGAACAAGTTTCATTTCTAGGGACGCACGGAACGAAATGCAACCGAAATCTGCAACTTTCGAATGAGCGCCCTTCACTATCCGGCGGTGCACTGAACCCAGAGGGAAAGGAGCAAGGACGGACCGCGTCCTTGTCGTATCGACCGACCATGTAATACCAAACCAAATAAATAAAGACTCACGAACAATTTAGGAACATCATGTAGTGATGCGCCGCATCATGTTGCGTGTGATCGGCCCAGCCGTCCTGTATTCTGTGTTTGGCTACAAGCAGAAGGAGAACGGCATGCCCGCCAAGATCATGGTTTCGCGCACCGACCACACACCTCAGGAGCTACGCGAACTGGCGTCGAAGCACAAGTTCCGGGATTGCCGCCACCGGCTTCGGGCCATCGCCCTGGCGATCGAGGGCGGGCTGACCCGGACCGAGATCGCCGGCAATGCCGGCGTCGATGCCCAGACCCTGCGCGACTGGGTGAAGCGGTACAACGAGGAGGGCCTTGAAGGCCTCCGCGACAACGCCCGGCCAGGGCGTCCGTCGTTGCTTGACGTTGAGCGGCGCGCTGCGGTCACGACGTGGCTCGCGGCCGGGCCCGACCCCGATGCGGGCGAACCGTCCCGCTGGACCGTCGCCGACATCCGGGAGCGGATCATGGACAGCTTCGGCGTGCGCTACACCCTGGAGGGCGTGCGCCGGCTGATCCGCCGCCTGGGCTTCCGGCACGTGTCCCCCCGACCGGTCCATCCCCGGGCGAAGCCCGAGGCCCAGGAGGAATTCCGGAACGGTTTCGCGCGGCTGGCGGAGGAGGCCGTTCCCGACGGCGTGTCCCTTGCAGACGTCCTCGTGCATTTCCAGGACGAGGCCCGCGTCGGCCAGAAAGGGATGCT
>JAJDVJ010000188.1 GCA_022826205.1 Silicimonas sp.
TACTTCGTGCAAGGCATGACCATGGGGGCAGTGCGCTGATGGCTGAAGTCATTCTCAAGAACCTGACCAAGCAGTGGGGCGATTTCGTCGCCGTCGACGGCCAGTCGCTTGAAGTTTCCGACAAGGAGTTCCTGGTCCTCCTGGGTCCGTCCGGTTGCGGCAAGACTACCACCATGCGCATGATCGCAGGGCTGGAGGAGCCCACGGAAGGCGAGATCTGGATCGGCGACAGGAAGGTCAACGACGACCTGCCAAAGGACCGCGACGTGGCCATGGTCTTCCAGAACTACGGTCTCTATCCGCACATGACGATCTTCGACAACATCGCATATCCGCTGAGAGTGCGAGGCACCCCAAGCAGCGAGATCGAACCGCGCGTAAGAAAGGCCGCCGAGCAGGTCGAATTGACGCAGTTCCTCGAGCGCAGGCCCAAGGCTCTTTCGGGCGGCCAACGTCAGCGCGTTGCGCTGGCGCGGGCCATCGTTCGTACGCCCAAGGTGTTTCTGATGGACGAGCCGCTCTCGAATCTCGACGCCAAGCTGCGGGTCACGATGCGGGCAGAGCTCAAGCACCTCAGCCGCGAGTTAAAGGTCACCACGGTTTACGTGACCCATGACCAGATCGAGGCGATGACGCTCGCTGACCGAGTGGCCGTGATGAAGGACGGCGTGATCCAGCAACTCGGTTCGCCGGACGAGATTTACAACGACCCCGCGAATCTCTTCGTTGCCGGCTTCATCGGTTCGCCAGCAATGAACCTGATCAACGGCTCAATCAAGGGTGGCCAGTTCGTCACGACCGGGGGCACTCAATTGGTGCCGGTTGGTGGCGATGATCGCAAGGAGGTGGTCCTTGGGGTGCGCGCCGACGACATCCGCGTGTCCGAGGCCGGACACGGCAACATTGACGTGCCCATCTACGCCTTCGAGAACACGGGTGAGGCAACGCTCCTCACCGTTCAGTGGGGCAGGCAACGGGTGATCGCAAAGGGCGACAGGTATCTGCGCAAGGAGCAGGATGACATGATCGGCATCGCGCTGAATCCGGAACACCTCTACCTGTTCGACCCGAACACGGGAAGCCGGATCAGGACCTGAGTGCGTGACCATGGGCTACCCAGGACTCCACAGGTCCCATAGCAGGAGGGTCGAGGCCAGAACTTTCTGTTTAAAGGGCTTCGATGACTTCGCTGGCAAGGTGCATGCACACGACTGATGCTGGATCCACTTGTACTCATACCCGGCGCGATGTGCGATGGGCGCCTCTTTGCTCCGCAGATAGCTGAATTCTCGGCAGAACGACCGGTGATGATCGTGCCGCCCGTGGGTGCGGTCACGATTTCAGATCTTGCGCGGTGCATTCTTGATCTCGCTCCGCAGACATTTGCGCTCGCGGGTCTTTCCATGGGTGGAATCGTCGCCATGGAGCTGATCAGGCAGGCCCCTGATCGTATCAGGCGCATAGCCCTGTTGGACACGAACCCGTTCCCGGAACCGCCTGAAAGAGCCACGCTGCGGCAAGCGCTGATCGAGAAAGTCATGAATGGCAATCTCCGCAAGGTCATGTGCGAAGAGGTCATGCCGAACTATCTCGCGGACGGCTCTGTGAAGGGGCCGATTCCGAAGCTCTGCCTGGAGATGGCGGAAGCTCTCGGGCCGGAGGTCTTCGCCGAGCAGTTTCGTGCGGTTCAGTCCCGACCGGACCAGAGTGAAATGCTGCGTGGTATCGCAGTGCCGGCTCTAGTAATGTGCGGGCAGGAAGATCGGCTCTGCCCAGTGGATAGGCACGAATTCATGCACGACGAGATTCATGGCTCAAGGCTGGTAATAGTTCCGGACGCAGGGCACTTGCCGACCTTGGAACAGCCCGCGAAAACGAATGAGGCATTGAGAGAATGGCTGAGGGAATAATTCCAGGGCACGCATTTCATGCGTCTGGATTTGGTCGAAGCTGCCCGCACCCGAAGAGGATCGCAAGTGAATGGATTTCTGAACAAGCTCTACATCGGCGGTCAATGGCGCGACGCTTCTGACGGCAGCAGTTTCGACGTCTTGAACCCCGCCGATGAAACTGTCCTAGCCACCGTCGCATCAGGAACTGTCGAAGACGCCATGGCTTGTCTTGATGCCGCCGAATCCGCCTTTGCCGACTGGAGTGCCAAGAGTCCGCGCGAAAGAGGCGAAGTTCTTCGTGGCGCTTACGATCTTTTCGTAGAGCGGATCGACGACATTGCACGCCTGATCACGCTGGAGAACGGCAAGGCGGGCGCGGATGCGACAGGCGAGGCGCGGTACGCCGCCGAGTTCTTTCGCTGGTACGCCGAGGAGGCAGTTCGGTCTGCGGGGCATGTCGGAATGGCGCCCGCGACCGGCGCCCGCATCGTTGTTCACCAGAAGCCAGCGGGCGTAGCTGTTCTGGTGACGCCGTGGAACTATCCGGCTGCCATGGGTGCGCGAAAGATCGGTCCTGCCCTGGCGGCAGGCTGTCCCGTCGTCATAAAGCCGGCATCGGAAACGCCATTGACCATGCTGGCCCTTATGCCGATCCTCGAAGAGGCAGGGGTGCCTCCCGGAGTCGTCAACGTGCTGCCCTCGCGATCGTCCGGGGCGGTTGTGGGCGAGATGCTGGCCGACCCCAGGGTGCGGGTCGTGTCATTCACGGGTTCGACGGAGGTGGGGCGCAAGCTTCTGCACTCGGCAGCCGACAATGTCGTCAAGCCGGCGATGGAACTTGGCGGCAACGCGCCGTTCATCGTCTGCAGGGATGCCGATCTGGACGCGGCCGCAGACGGGCTGATGGTTGCCAAGATGCGCAACATTGGCGAGGCCTGCACCGCAGCGAACCGCATCTACGTCCACGAGAAGATCGAGGACGCATTCGTTGATCTCTACACGGCAAGGATGGCTGCGTTGACGATGGGCAACGGCCTTGAGGACGGCATCGATGTCGGTCCGCTCGTAAACGCAGAGACCCGGGACAAGGTTGATCACTTCGTGCGTGACGCGGTGGCCAAGGGCGCTGACCTGAAACTTGGCGGTGTCCGGCCCAATGGTCCCGGCTTTTACTATCCGCCAACCGTGATGACCAAAGTTCCGGACGATGCGGAGTGCCTTCGTGACGAGATATTCGGGCCGGTTGCCGCGATTCAGACGTTCCGGGACGAGGACGAGGTCATCCTTCGGGCAAACGACACGCAGTACGGCCTGGTCGCGTACCTCTACACAAAGGACATGCGTCGAGGCATGGGACTGGCCGAAAGGCTTGAATTTGGCATGATCGGACTGAATCGCGGTCTTGTATCCGATCCGGCGGCACCCTTCGGCGGCGTCAAGCAGTCGGGTCTGGGGCGCGAAGGCGGGAAGGAAGGCATGCTCGAATTCCAGGAAACCCAGTACATCTCGACCGAGTGGTAGGCGGTGGGTGTTGTCGCAAGTCCTTCCGATCGTCGGCTTGTCCGCGAAAGGGGCGCTGACATCGATGCCCTCGTGGCGTGGCTCCTGCGCGAAACCGTCGTCCGTGAAGACCCGCCGTCTGGCAGTTCGTCGCCAACTGTCGCAGCTTCGCCTAGCGGCTCGACAGGTAGCGAGAAAGTTGATCACTGCGAATTGGGTGCGGTCAGCATGGAACCCCTGACCCGCATGGCCGAAGTGGCAGCCGCCAGTCTCTCGGCTGCACAGTTGCAGATGCCTGCGGTCACCCGTTACGACAGCGTGGACGCGACCAGATCCGTCACCAGCCTTCGGACACTGATGGCGATGCCTCTCGCCAGTACTGTCTAAGCGCCGGTCACGGGAGTTTACGCACAATGTCGGAACTTCAAGAGGTTTCCTGCAGAATAAACGGCAAAATGCGGGCGTTCGTTGTCGACCCGACGATGCCTCTTCTTCATGTCCTGCGTGAAGTCCTTGATCTCAAGGCGACGCGCTTTGGCTGCGGCGAAGGCACGTGCGGCGCTTGCACCGTCATTGTCGACGGGCAGGCCGTGATGTCCTGCGATTTGCCGGCAGGCCAGGTTGACGGCAGGCGGATCGAGACAGCGGAGGGCCTGGACGGCGATCCGCCACATCCCCTGGTTGCGGCGTTTCTGGAAAATCAGGCAGGGCAGTGCGGATACTGCCTGCCGGGCATCTTGATGGCCGCCAGGGCATTGCTCGAGGGCGAGCCGACTCCACCAAGTCGTGCACGAATTGCCGAAGCGCTGGATGGAAACCTGTGTCGTTGCGGCACGCATGCCCGAATTCTTGATGCGATTGAGGATGCGGCGAAACACATGAATCGTGGGCCATTGGCATGACGGTCGATGTGCCGCCACCCTTTGCGGATGCCCCGCACATGCGCGACTGGATCGCAATCTCACCGGAAGGCGACGTGACCTTTCTTTCGGGGCGGGTCGAGCTGGGGCAGGGCAGCTCCACGGCTCTGCTGATGATGGCGGCCGATGAACTGGGCGTTTCGGCCGATGCCATCACGCTGGAAACCGCCCGCACCGATCGGACGCCGAACGAGGGTCTCACCGCGGGGAGCATGTCGATCACGTTCGGAGGCGCGGCGCTACGCTGGGCGGCATCGGCGCTTTTGGTTCAGATGCTTGACGCAGCAAGCGAACGTCTTGGCTGCGCTCCCCAGGAGTTGCGAACCGAGAGTGGCGAGATCCTGAGAAATGACGCGTCGACCGGCCTGAATTTGCTGGACTTCGTGTCTGCCGCCGATTTGTCGTGCCGGGTCGCCGATCTGGCAAGACCCAAAGACGCAGGAGAACGCTGGAAGACCTTTCGGGACATTCCGCGAATGGATTTGAAGGAATGCATGGTCGGCACACCTTTCGTCCACGACATGACCGCGCCAGACATGCTCCACGGTGCGCCCGTGCACCCGCCGAGCATGCAATCAGCACTGGTTTCACTTGACCTTGAAGCGCTCAAGGTGCGTCCCGGTGTCGTCGAGGTTGTTCACGACAGTTCCTTTGTCGGTGTGGTTGCCGATACGCCGCTTGCCGCAGCACGCGCTGCCGAATGGGCACAGAAGCGCGGTACGTGGGAGACAAAGCCGGTTGGAGCGGTAGACCCCGTCAAATTCATTGCCAGCTCGACGGCAGATGCCGAAACCATCGTCGACACAGGCAACGTCAACCGCAACATTGGCCAATGGTACGAGACAACCGTAACTCGTCCCTACATTTTCCACGGCTCGATCGGGCCTGCCGCTGCCGTAGCGCTTTGGGAGGGCGACGAGGTAACGGTCTGGACCCACAGCCAAGGCGTGTTCCAGCTTCGCAGGGCGATTTCCAAGGCGCTCGGGCTGGAGGAGAAGAAAATTCGCGCAATTCACTGCCTAGGTGCCGGTTGCTATGGTCACAACGGAGCCGACGACGTGGCGTTCGATGCAGTGCTCATGGCTCGCGCCGTGCCAGGTCGGCACGTCAAGGTCGTCTGGTCGCGTCGGGATGAGTTCCACGCAGCGCCAATGGGTGCCGCCATGGCAACCAACGTCCGCGCTCTTCTTGGTCCGGACAACAATCTCACGGCATTTGATGTCATTGTGAACTCGGCACCCCATACGAATCGTCCAGGAGCGGGTGGCACGCCCAATTTGCGTGCCGCAGCCTACCTGGCGAATCCGATCCAGCCCGCTCGCTCGGCTGACGTCCCCTTGGCTCGGGGAGGCGGTGCCAACCGAAACGCGGTGCCGACCTACAAGGTGGGCGACGTTCGTGTGCAGAGGCGCCTTGTTCACGACCTGCCGTACCGTTCGTCCTCTCTTCGGTCGCTCGGGGCCTTCAACAACGTCATTGCCATCGAGAGCCTGATGGATGACATCGCCCTTGATATTGGAATGCCACCCTTTGAGTTTCGCCTGCAGCACATCGACGACCAACGCTCGCGGGACGTCCTCGAACGAATTGATTCCGAAACCCGGCAGGTTCGTGAGGTTCCACTGCCGGAGGGTGCAGGATGGGGCCTGGGTTTTGCACGCTACAAGGGCACTGGGGGCTATTGTGCCGTCATGGTACGCGTTGAGGTGGATGGAGATGTGCGCGTGACGGACGCCTTCGCCGTTGCGGATGTCGGCGAAGCCGTCAGTCCCGACGGGGTCAGGAATCAGGTCGAGGGCGGCATGCTGCAGTCGATCAGCTGGACCCTGAAGGAGGCCGTGCCGGTTGATGGGTCTTCGACCACCGCGGGATCGTGGGCCGACTATCCAATTCTGACATTCAGCGAAGCTCCGCGTCTGTCGGTTGCACTGATCGAACGCGCCGATGCGTTGCCGTTGGGCGCAGGGGAAATTTCACAGGGACCGACGGGCGCTGCAGTATGCAATGCAGTGAGGGCGGCATTGGGCATTCGGGTGCGCAATCTGCCGATCACCCGCGATGCGATCATTGCGGCGGTGAACGAGTGAGGCGTGCGACTTGATGGCAAGGAACGGCAGCAGAACCAATTCGCGGACCGGACCTTGACCGCGACTGCATGGACCAACCACCCGCGGCTGAATCTCTCGGCCTTCGCCAGGATGCAATGTCTGACCGTCCGGGCGGACGGCTTCGCTGGCAGCAACTTGCCCCCGCGAGCGCTGTAAAGTTGACATTTTCGAACCGCATTGATCCACGTGTCAGGCAATCATGCAGCCCTGAAGGAAGAACCGCACGCGTGGGCCACTACCGAGGTCAGGCTCCGTGACCGTACTTCCATGAGCGCTTGGTCACGGTCTCGTCGTCCCAGCTAGCGACAAGCTTCAACGCAACGGACAGGCCGTCAGGGTCGTTGCGTCCGAACAAGTTGCTTTCGATGCGTGCAGTCCCGTCTGGTCGTTCGATTTCGTAGACGACCGAAACGATACATTTCTGAATGGCATGGTCCTCGGCCGGCATTGTGCAATTCATTTCGGTCTTCGACGAAAAGCTCAAATCCAGTTCCGGGAACTGGGTCGTTGACCAAGGCTGCCGCCAAAGATGGAAGCCCTCTCCTTCGGCCGTCTCACCCGTCTCACGGTACAGCGGGCCGTCGGAGTGGATTTCCCGAGAAGGATTGGGAGGCAAGATGTGAGGCAGCGGCAAGGATTCCGCTGGAGAGATGTCTGATGGGCACGGCAGGACAAGCCGGGCGTCGGTCGTGTCAACCTGCATAGATGCCTGGCACGGAACAGGCCAGACCAGCGGCCAGTACGAAGCAGCGACGCACAGACGGATGCGGTTTCCTTTCGAGAAACGATAGGCGGTTGAGGGGAAGTGCATGCAAAGATGAGAGGGCCGCCCAGGGACAAAATGCGCGTCGCCGTCCAACGTGTCGTTGCGTTGAAGGTTGAGGACTTGCCGCGTGACGAGGTTTGATCGCCCGTACGAATCGACCTCGCACAGGCGGCACGCCAGTTGCGCTTGCTCCATGTCCCGCACAATGCCGCAGCGAAACTCCGCATGCCCCACGAGGAGAAAATCCGCCTCCAGGGGTTCGGTGTCGAAGCAGAGCGCGCGCGCGTCATCGGGAGACTGATCGAGCGGCAAACCGCCGACCCGTCCGAAATACCCGGTATCCCCGGCGCAGGCTCCATGCTGCAGGTCGGATGGCACTGAGAAGCTTGTGCCCTTCCCAGCTTGGCACGAAAGCCCTGCTTCGCCCGGGAAGAGGACGGTTTCCGTCGCATCCGCACTGTCGGCGTCAGTGGACACCCATTGCCCCGCCCTCGTTGTGATCCGGTTCTCCGGGACGTCGAAGGCGCGCTGCCAGAGACGCAGCCGGGGCCATTTCGGCAGGGGCGCGTCTTTCAGCCAGTGATCCCACCATGCAAGCGCAACGTCCTGGAAGCTCACGGCTGGTCCCGGCTCTCCGTGATCGGGATAGTGGTGTCCCCAAGGTCCGACGATGCCGTAGCAGAGATCGGGCCGCGCCTCGACGAGACCTATCACGGAGTTGGAATACCTGTCTGCCCAACCACCGATCGCAAGGATCGGGCAGGACAGATCATCCGTGCTGAACTTCACCGAACCGCGCCGCCAATAGGACCCGCGCGTCTGGTGATCGATCCATGCAGAAAGCGGAAAGCTCAGCCCCTCCAGCCTCTCGCGCCACATTTCCATCCAGGAAGGACCGACTGTCGCCGCGTCCGGCGGTGCGGCGAGGATCGCTGGCAGCGTGGCACCCCATTCGAAGCTGTCGGTCAGGAGACAACCGCCCATCCAGTGAATGTCGTCCTCGAAACGGTCAGTGGTCGCGCAATTCGCCATCACGGCCTTCAACGCAGGCGGGGCCTTGATTGCGGCCTGCATGCTGGCAGTGCCGCCCCACGAGGTTCCGAACATTCCAACACAACCGTTGCACCAAGGTTGTTCGGCAATCCAGTCGATCACGTGTCGGGCGTCAGCCAGTTCATCATCCGAATACATGTCGGGCATATGGCCCTCGCTGTCGCCCGATCCGCGCATGTCCACGCGAAGGCATGCGTAGCCGTTGGACGCGAAGTGAGGGTGGTTCCGTTCGTCCCGGGCACGGACCATGTCTCGCTTGCGGTACGGGATGTATTCGAGGATCGCGGGGACTGTTCCTGCATTGCGTGGCAGCCAAATCCGCGCCGCAAGCCGCACTCCGTCAGGCATCGGAATCCACTGGTGCTCGACTTCGTCGAATTCAAAAACCTGACTACCGAGATCTGCTGTCATTCCTGATCCGCACGAGAACTTCGGACTCAGAGATTATTGGCCAAGCCCAAGGGAGCAAGGGAGAGTCTCAAGAATTGCCTTGTGACAACGTCAAACTGTGCGAGAATTCAGAATGCGACTCGTTCGGCACTTGGGGGAAGCCAATTGAATGACGCAACTGGAATCTTGGATTGGGGCGATTCGAACTACATAAAGGTTCCCGAATTGCACGTGCTTGAAGATGCGCCATATGGGCGTGATTCGGAAGGCCGTCATTCTGGTTGCGGACGTGAGCCCCTTCGAACGCGATACCCTTTGGCCGACGTGATCCGCACTTCAGCGCAGGTGCTTGATGCCGGATCGGCCTGGTCATTTGTTGGCCAGTCCGGTCCTGTGCGGCACTTCCGCATCACTCGAGAGTACAATGCATCAGGGAGTAGACCATGAAGAACGTGTTATTGGGCGATGTTTCCCGCCGATCATTTTTTGCCGCGCTGGGCGCCTTTGGCGCAGCGGCAATGGTGGCACCAAGAGCCGCACTGAGCCAGGATGGCAAGGTCCTGACGTTGCGATCCTATTCGGACTTGCAAGTGCTTGATCCGGCATTCCGCCTGTCCTTGCCGGAAGACGACATCATCCGCTCGATCTTTGCACCACTGGTGATACCGCAGGCAGGTGACACCTGGGGATGGAAGCCAATCGCCGTGGACTCGATCGAACAGCTCGACGATGTGACCGTTGCGTTCAAGCTGAAGGACAATATCGGCTTCACCGACGGCTATGGCCAGATGACGGCCGAGGACGTGAAATTCTCGATCGAGCGGATTGCTGATCCGGCCTTGGAAAGCCCGTATGCGGGCGATTGGAATGCCCTGAAAGAGGTCGAGGTCAAGGACAAGCTTTCCGGCCTCATCCACTTGAAGAACAAGTTCGTGCCACTTTGGAGCACGACGCTTCCGACGCCGGCGTCCTGCATTCTTTCCAAGAAGGCCATGGAAGAGCTGGGCGACAAGATCACCACGAACCCTGTTGCCCAGTCCGGCCAGTACCTGCTTGCGGAATGGCAGCCCAAGCAGAAGACGATTCTGAGACGCAATCCCGACTGGGCGCATGAGCCGGGCGGGTTCGACGAAATCCAGATCATCCCGATCGAGGATCCAGCCACTGCCGAGCGCGGCTTTGAGGCAGGCGACCTAGATTACACCTGGACCTCGGTGTCGTCCCTGCCAAGACTCAAGGAGAACCCGCCCGAGGGTTCAGTGGTGCTGGAGAAGCCATCGCTCGCTTATGTCTGGCTGGGAATCAACCAGGATGCCGAGCCCTTTACCAACCCCAAC
>JAJDVJ010000157.1 GCA_022826205.1 Silicimonas sp.
TTGCATATCGTGGGCAGTCCCGCCGATACTCCCGGCGAGCGGTTTCGGTCCAGGGCATTCGTGGCTCCGTTCAGCTGCATAACCGAACTGAATCACAATCCCTTGAAACCGCTCAACTCTTTTTGGGTCAGGCTCTCAGGCCGGGTACTCAACGCGCGTGGCCGAAACGAGGCGCTATTGCTACCGCTCGCGCAAGAGCGCCTGCGCACCGTTGAAGCCCAGCACAAGCTTGAGCAGATGCCGCGAGACGCATCCCCTGAAGAGGTCATTCGCGCCGTACTCGCAGCCTTCAATCAGTCCGACGGAGTGGGCGGGAGATCGGAATGAGGACGAACACTGCGCTTCGAGTGCTTCCGGCAGCGTTACTGTCCCTTGCGGTTTTCGCGAACGCCGGGTGCGGAACCGTGCTCGAGAGCAGTGCGTCGATGCGAATCGACGTCGAGGTTTACAACGGGCCGCTCGCCAAGACCGAGGAGGCACAACTCGCCGAGCTCAAGAGCAGTCTCAAACACGCGAAGCGAGCGCTAGATGTCGTTAAGGACGGCCTGCTCATTAGTGAATGCCGGCTCGGTTGTCGAGGCGAAACGGACGGAGATTGTAAAGGGAATAATCGAGGAATCTGGTTCAATGCGTTCCCAGTGCAAACACGGACACTTGCGCCAAAGGACGAACAACCTTCGAGCCTGTTGGAGCGCCTGTTCTTTCCGAAGTACACTACCTCGGAAACTGAAGGAAAAATCGAAACTAACAAGCAGGACTCTCTGATTCAGGTCTGTCCCATGATTGTCGAGTTGAAAGACGATGCCCAGTCACTGTCTGGGCAATTTGATGGGTGCCCAAATGACCCGGAAATGGAACTTCTGAAATGTGCCTCCAGGCTGGGCCATCAATTGCGATCCACCGCTGAGTTCTGGGCAACGAAACATATCGGCATCGTCTCGAGTTCTCGACGGGCCAGAATCGGGCTCGTCGAGCTCACGAACACCGCCGCGGAACTCGGCAATGAGGTTGCAGCCCGTGCCGATGCGCTGCTTAAGCAACGTTCCCTCGGCAATGGACCCGAAGGGATCACCCGCGAGCTTTTGCCGACGAGCACCTATCTGCAAGACAGTGGGGCAACTGACTACCTGAATCTGATCACCTGGTTCGACGCCGCCGTGGACAGGCCGGATTCCACGAAACTCGACCGCGTGCGCATGATCGAGCGACTCATCACCGACACACACTGGTCCAAGATCAATACCGTGTTTGCGGCCGGGCAGGGTGATGTACGAATGGTCTTCATCAAGGACGATATCGGCAATTGGAACCTGAAATCGTTCTCGAATGATCCGACCGAATTACTCAATGCGTACAAGAAAATCGGGTTGGCCGCGTTGTCTACGGCCGCCGGCCTCGCGGGTCAACCGGGGTCGCGCGCTGAGCTCGGGAACGTCATGCAGTTTGCGAATGATGTCGCACTGGGATCGGGTGGAGGTGCAGAGGGGCTGCAATCCATCCAGTCCTTGCACACGAACACCGCACAACGACTCGACGATTTGATGGCCCGTCAGGAACGGAGGGCCAGTGCGCTCAACGCGCGGATAGATGAGCTGAACGAACTGGTCCCGGCACTTGAGCAAGCGCATCGAGCGGCGGAAGCTGGTTTTCGGGCGCTCGTGGGTGAGCGAAACGGATTGGCGCAGAATCGCGATGACAAGAAGGCTGATCGGGAGACATTGCGTAGCGAAACTGCCAAGATTCAGATGCAACTTGATGCAGGCGACATTACCGATAATGATCGGCAGCAGATCATGCAGAAAATTGCTTTGACCGAAGCCAAGGCGAAACAGTTGGAAGCAGAACTCGCAAGCCTCGATCAATCCATAGAGGCCAAGGATGCAGCTATCACGGAGGACGAAAGGGAGCTTCGTCGTTCATCTCACACTTTGATTGAGAAGCAAGATGAACTTGCGGCGGCGTTGGCGGAGCAGAAGCGTTTGGGTGCAGACACTCGTGCGCAGGCCAGCGCTATCCTCTCGGTGCATGAAGGTCTCATCGATCAGCTGCAATCATCCGTGGTGAAGCTCTCCGAGCCCGAATAAGTGCCCGCTTAGCACGGTTGCTGTGGCGAGTGTTGTTTCTCGGATTGTCTGACGCCGGCTTTGTCGGATTACTTGTAAGCGAAGCCGTCGAGAATCTCGTCCCGCGGATTGCCTTGAATGGCAAAAGCGCACTGTTCGCCGGCCACAATGCGTTGTCCGGCGCAAGGTCTCAATGCCGATCGGCGCCGAAGGCCATCAATCTTAGGAAATTCCATGCGGTGGAGACACATTGCTTAACTACACTCGTGAGCTGCGGCGGAAGCACTTACCGCACTGACCGGCGATCCTAATTTTCCCGACGGAATGGTGTCTGTATCCCAGGAAACCATGATCGGGAACGATTACTTACGGCGCTGTATAGCGCGGAAATAGCCCGCCGGTCAACCGATAATGCTTGTCACGAGGCCCAACCACCGGATAGAAGTGCCGCCTGTTCCAAGACTGTCTGCGTCGCCTTCTCTTGCTTGTCTGGGGGGTAGCCGTACTTCCGCAAGATACGTTTGACCAGGACTCGCAATTGCGCGCGCACGTTTTCGCGCATCGTCCAATCGATGGTGACGTTCTCTCGCACGGTCTTCACCAGTTCGCGTGCGATGCCGCGAAGCGTCTCGTCGCCAAGAACTTGCACGGCGCTGTCGTTGCTCTCCAGCGCGTCATAGAACGCCATCTCGTCTTCGCTCAGGCCAAGTTTTTCGCCCCGGGTCGCGGCCGCGCGCATGTCGCGCGCCAGTGCGATCAGTTCTTCGATGACCTGCGCAGCCTCGATAGCCCGGTTCTGATACCGGCGAAGCGTTTGTTCCAACATCTCGGCGAAGGAGCGCGCTTGCACGACGTTCTTCCGGCCCCTCGTCTTGATCTCGCCCTTGAGAAGCTTTTGCAGGAGCTCAACAGCGAGGTTGCGCTGCGGCATCCCCCGGACCTCAACCAGGAATTCGTCCGACAGAATAGAAATGTCCGGCTTCTCAAGGCCAGCGGCGGCAAAAATATCAACTACACCTTCGGGATTCACCGCGCGTGAGATGATTTGCCGTACGGCATGGTCCAGTTCTTCCTCTGGCCGGGCATCGCCTGGTGCGCGTTTGGCAAGCACAGACTGCACCGCCTGGAAGAACGCGACATCGTCTCGGATCCGAAGTGCCTCATGGTGCGGCACCGACAAGGCAAACGCTTGCGACAGCTCCCGCACGATACGGAGGAACCGGTCCTTTCCGTTCTCTTGAACGAGGATATGCTCCTGCGCGGGCGGCAGGAGGCCGAGACGTTCCTGTGGGCTTCCGGTGGTCCATTTCGACCAGTCGAAACCATGGAAGAGTGCGCAGCAAACCTCGTGCTTTTCCAGCATCGAGGCGACCGCCTCGTCCTGGTCGAGTGCGGTCCGGCCCATTCCGCCGCTTTCCGTGTAGGTCGCCAGCGCCTGTTTCAACTCCTGTGCCAGGCCGAGAAAGTCGACCACCAATCCACCCGGTTTGTCCTTGAAGACGCGGTTGACCCGAGCAATAGCCTGCATCAGGCTGTGTCCTCGCATCGGCTTATCAATGTACATGGTGTGCAAACTGGGCGCGTCGAAGCCGGTCAGCCACATGTCACGGACGATCACAATCCGGAACGGGTCTTTGGGATTGCGGAAGCGGTTAGCCAAAGCCTCGCGGCGGGATTTGTTGCGGATGTGGCCCTGCCAATCGAGTGGGTCGGAGGCGGAGCCTGTCATCACCACCTTCATGGCACCCGCTTCGTCCATGTTGTCGTGCCATTCGGGACGCAGCTTCGCAATTTCACGGTACAGGTCCACGGCGATTCGCCGGCTCATGCAGACGACCATCCCCTTGCCGTCCATCACCTCGAGTCGCCTCTCGAAGTGCTCGACAATATCGTGCGCGACCAGATCCAGTCGCCTGTCAGATCCGACAACGGCTTCGAGTTGCGCCCATTTGGACTTGAGCTTTTCCTTGCGCTCGATTTCTTCGCCTTCCGTCGCCTCCTCAAATTCGGGATCGATCTTCGGTCGTTCGGCCTCGTCGAGACCGAGCTTTGCGAGGCGGCTTTCGTAGTAGATCGGCACCGTCGCGCCGTCCTGCACCGACCGCTGGATGTCGTAGATGCTGATGTAGTCGCCGAAGACCGCCCGCGTGCTGGCATCCTGAAGCTCGATGGGCGTTGCGGTAAAGCCGATGAACGAAGCGCCGGGCAGAGCATCGCGCATGTGCCGGGCGTAGCCGTCGATGAAGTCATACTGGCTGCGATGAGCCTCGTCCGCAATGACCACAAGATTACGCCGCTCCGACAGCGTTGGGTGCCTGTCGCCCTTCTCTTCCGGGAAGAACTTGTGAATAGTGGTGAAGATCACGCCACCGACATCGACCGCCAACAGATCGCGCAAGTTTGCACGAGACTCAGCCTGTGCGGGCGGTTGCCGCAGTAGATCGGCGCAGCGGGAGAATGTGCCGAAGAGTTGGTCGTCGAGATCGTTGCGGTCGGTCAATACCACGACAGTCGGGTTTTCCATCGACGGTTCACGGATGATTCGCCCGGCGTAGAACGCCATTGTCAGGCTCTTGCCCGAGCCCTGTGTGTGCCAGACGACGCCAGCCCTGCGATCACCGGACTTCCCTCCATGTCGGCCGATGTCGAGGTCTGAATCGACACGGAGCAGCTCTGCAGCGCGGAGCGTTTCGGCCACTGCAGCCTGGACGGCGTGGAACTGGTGGTATCCCGCCAATTTCTTGACGATGCGCGTGCCGTCGTCCTCAAAAACGATGAAGTGCAGGATCAGATCAAGAAAGCGCTGCTTGTGGCAAAGGCCCTCGATCACAACCTGCAATTCCGGCAGATGCGTGTCGGCCGGAGCCTCGCCCGATATGGTGCGCCACGGCTTGAACCACTCCCGCCCGGCGCCGATTGCGCCGACGCGGGCCTGCACGCCGTCGGAGGCGACGAGCAGCGCGTTGGTGACGAAGAGCGAGGGAACCTCGGACTGATAGGTCTGGAGCTGTTGGAACGCGCTCCAGATTGTCGCGTTCTGTCCCGCGGTGTTCTTCAGTTCGATCACGCCGAGCGGAAGGCCATTGACGAACAGCACCACGTCGGGTCGGCGCACTTGCTTGTTTTCGACAACGCTGAACTGGTTGACGGCCAACCAGTCATTCGCTTCGGGCCGGTCGAAGTCGATGATGCGCGCCTGCGCGCCGCGGATCTCGCCACCGTCATGGCGGTATTCTACCGTAACGCCGTCGACGAGCAGCCGGTGCGCGCCTCGGTTCTGCAGGATCAACTCGACACCCTCGGGACGGAGGAGCTTTCGCAGGGCGTCGTCGAGCGCCTCCGACGGCAGTGTCGGGTTGTTCCGCACCAACGCGTCACGCAAGCGACGTTCGAGAAAAACCTCCCCATAGCTCTGTCGCTCGGCAGAGCGCTCCTCCGGCGCGATCTCCGCGCCATTGATGACCTGCCAGCCAACACTTTCCAACCAGGCAAGCGCTGCCTGCTCGACGACGGACTCCGTGACACCCGTGTCAGTCATGGCTGGGTCTCCTCGTCGGCCAAATCCTCAGCGTCGGAGTTGTTTTCGTCGAATTCGGAAAGGTATATGCGGTAGGACTCGGGTTCCATCTGGAACAGAACTTCGCTCGCGCGGAACTCAGTCTCGAAGATGCGAACCGGTCCGGAAGCCTCGTCGACATGGTCGTTGAAGGGACCGTTTTCGTCGAAGCTTGGACCGGAAGGCGGTGGAGATGTCCGATCCTGGCGATGCACGCGATGAAGAAAGCCGACGATGGCATCTGCGGCCTCGGCCGCAAGCAGCGCCTGGACCGCCTCCATCACCGGCCGCGGCTCGCCCGCTCCGTGGGATGCGAACCCGCATTGGTTGCGCAGTTCGCAGATGCCCTGAATGGCCATGTTCAATCCTGCGAGGGTTTGGGCCAGGCTCTTGCGCACATCGGCTGCATCGCTCGCCGTTGGGGGCAGGAACGGCAGGTTTTGGGTGGCAGATCTGAAGAGCTTCGGCAGGTCGTCCGTGGCCGCATAGGCAACGGAACGTTCGCCCAGAACAGAACGGCAGGTGCTCTCGACCAACGTCTTGGCGAGATCAAATGCGAGACCGGGGTTCTCGACAACCGCCTGCTCGATGCCCTTTACCTGTTCCTCGATATGCCCCAAGCCCCCCGCCATGGCGTCGCGAGCGCCGTGCATGACGAAGGGTTGGGAGGCAGGTGCGGCCATCACAGCACCCGTTCGAGAAAGGTCTCGGCGTCCCTTACGCGCAGTTCGCCAGAGATCAGTTTGGGCAGCAGCGCGTCGCGGAGTGCCGCCAGGGTGCGGGCTTCGCGCACTGCAGCGCTCGAACGCGCGAACCAAGGTTTCACAGCGGAGCCGAATTCGGGAAGAATCTCGGGCGTCGGTGACACGAACAGGAAGTGGTCCAGAGCCGAGGCTGGTACTCTTTGCCGTCCGCTGGACCCCGTCATGCCCTGTATAGCGAATTCACGGAACCGCTGGTCACGTGCCAGCAGATAACCTGCTTCTTCCGGCCAGGGTGGCTTTGGTCGCAACACAATGTATTCGGTCGAGCCCCAGCCAATCTGAGCATCCTGCAGAAAATCCACGAACGCAGTTTTGCCGTTTTCGAGGCAAGGTGTGATCCGCGCAACGAGGGTATCCCCCTGCATGAACCTCGTCCCGGAGCCGAACTGACGCTCTACCACCTCATAGGGCGTGTGGCCACTTGTTGGCAAATTCGCCATACCAACATAGGGTGCCAAGGCGTTTTTCTTCAATGAACGCGTTGGGTTAATCTCAAACAACTTGGGCAATGGAAAGAACTGCCAGCCTTCGGGAACCAACCCGTACTCGGTTTCGAGCAAACGGTCGGGGAACAGGGCGGCAAGGTTCGGCGGGAGGTCGGGTTCGTAGCCGTCCGCCTTGGCGCGGACGGGCTCGAAATCGACGAACCATGCCGTGAACAGCGCCCGCGCCATTGCCTCCAGGGTGGCGCTCATCTGCCGATTCTGTTCGATCTTGTCGTCCAGAGTCCCGAGTATGTGCCCTATGGCGCGCTGTTCGCGCGGCTCGGGATACGCAACCTCAAGGTTCTCCAAATCCCGCTTGGTGACATGACCAAGCCCGGTCGTCTGCTTGTTTCGCGCTATGCCGATAAAGTTGGGTTTCAGATAACGAAGCAGGTAGTAGAAAAAGACTGCATCTATGCCGTCTTCAGGCGTCACACGAAAAACATGCTGATTGAGCCAGCCTTCCGGCCCACGCCACCAAAACGCGTCAATGGAGGTCTCGGGCTGCCCGGACCAAGAAAACAGAAGATCACCCGACCGCACACGAACAGAATCATCGAACGTCTGCCGCGTGAACTTCGTTTGACCGCTGAGACCTCCCTTGATCTCAGCAATCTTGATAACGGGCCGCCCCGTCGGCGTGAACTGTATGTTCTTGAAGGCTATGCCGTTCACCCAACGAGCCATCGAGTGCAGGGCGCATGGTGTCCAGTGTTCGGGAAAGGTTGGCTGGTAAAGCCATGCCCGGTTCACCGAAACGTCGAGGGCCTCAAGCGCCATACCCAAGCTCCCGCAAGTTGGCAGCAATGGCGGCGTCCAACTGAGAGGCCTTCTTCTTCTGCGCGCGCAAATCTGCAACCAGCCGAGCCATCTTGTCGGCGAAGAGCTCGCCGTCCTCTTCCGCGGTCTCGGCATCCACATAACGCCCTGGGGTCAGCATGTGCCCGTGCCTTCGGATCTCCTCCAGCGAAGCGGCCTTGCAGAAGCCAGGAATGTCCTTGTAGGCGGTCAGACCGTTCACCGACTCGGCCGGCACTTCGGTCTCGCCGCGCCAGAGGTGGTACATTCCGGTGATCTTGGCTATGTCCTCGTCCGACAGGTCTCGATGAGTGCGGTCGACCATGAAGCCCATCTTGCGGGTGTCAATGAACAGCACCTCGCCGCGGCGGTCGCGGAACTTGTGGTTCTTGCGGTCGCGAGCGAGGAACCAGAGGCAGGCCGGGATTTGCGTCGAATAGAACAGCTGCCCCGGCAGGGCGACCATGCAGTCGACGAGATCTTCCTCGATCAGTCTTTTGCGGATTTCGCGCTCGACCGATTGGTTTGACGACATCGAGCCGTTAGAGAGCACGAAACCGGCAACGCCGGTGGGGGAGAGATGATGCACGATGTGCTGCACCCAGGCGAAGTTGGCGTTGCCTGCGGGCGGGTCGCCATATTGCCAGCGCTTATCTCCGCGCAGCCGCTCGCCACCCCAGTCGGAGATGTTGAAGGGTGGATTGGCGAGAATGAAATCGGCCCTGAGGTCAGGGTGGCGGTCGTTGTGGAACGTGTCGCCATGGGCAATTTGCCCGTCGATGCCCCGTATGGCGAGGTTCATCTTCGCCAGCCGCCAAGTCGTATAGTTCGACTCCTGCCCGTAGATCGAGATATCGGCCTTGGCCTTCCCGCCGTTACCATTTCCGTTCGCGTGGGCGCGGATGAACTCCATTGACTGGACAAACATGCCGGACGATCCGCAACAGGGGTCGTAAACCCGACCGCGATAGGGCTCCAGCATTTCGGCCAGCAGCTTGACAACGCAGCGGGGGGTGTAGAACTCGCCGCCCTTCTTGCCCTCGGCGCTGGCGAACCGAGACAGGAAATACTCGTAGACGCGGCCGAGAAAATCCCTCGCCCTGGCCTCAGCATCTCCGACCCTGATGTTCGAGATCAAGTCAATGAGCTGACCCAGCCGAGCCTTATCGAGCGCGGGCCGAGCGTATTCCTTCGGCAGAACGCCTTTCAGTGCCGGGTTGTCACGTTCGATGCCTGTCATTGCGTCGTCGACCAACTGACCGATGGTGCTCTGACGAGCTTGCGCCTTGAGATGCGCCCAGCGCGCTTCGGGCGGCACCCAGAAAATGCTCTGGGCGCGATACTCGTCGGGATCCTCGGGATCGGCCCCCTGATCGCGCTCGGCTTGCAGTGCCGCGTGCTTCTCCTCGAAGGCGTCGGAGATATACTTTAGGAAGATCAGTCCGAGAACGACGTGCTTGTATTCTGCCGCATCCATGCTACCGCGCAGCGCATCGGCCATCCGCCAGAGCTCGGCTTCGTAGCCGACATTGGCTGCCGAGGTGTTCGGGTGAACCGCCCGGACTTCGTGGTCGACCAATGCGCCTTGTGTCGCAGCCGGTACGGTCAGGCTTTCCGACCGAACAGATACGGAGCCGCCACGTCCACGACCTGGCGCGATTGCGCCGTCGTCAATCAGAGCCTGCTTGACGTCGTCGTACGTTCGGCCATCCCAGCCGAGCGTTTCGCGTAGCCTTTTGTTCCCGGCCGAGCCTCCCAGCCTAGTTAGAGCAGCCAGAAATTCGTCCTTTTGCGCCTGCTCGACCATCGTTCCTCCCCCTCAATACTTCTGCGGCTTGCCGGATGACGAGTCATCGAGTGCCCTTGGCGGTTCGAATTCTTCCACGGCCATAACCACTGCTACCGGACGGCCGTGCTTCCAGACCACCACCGGACGGGTTCGGGCGGCGTCGACAAAAGGTCAGAGCCGGTATCCCGGGTCTCGGGCGGACTCGGCTCTCACGGAAGTGCTCTGCGCTTTGGGCCACCGCGTAGAAAGGAGTCCGATTTCGCAATCCACTATGACCGAACCCGTTGCCGATCATCGTGAGGCCCTTGCCCCTGACCAGCGCCTTCGAAGCATGTAAGTGGTCTAGATCCTCTGTTCTCCCCGTAGACGGATCACGAGTTTATCGCGGATTTCTTCATGCACGTCATATTCTGCGGTTGCCGCGACTTCCAGTGTGACGGCGATGGCAAAGGGAATCTCCAAATCAGGATCGAGACCACCTCCCGAGGCATCGCGACACTGAACCCGGATTGGAAGAATTGCTTCATCGTCATAATCCGGGGCGCGGACGCGGTTATGCACGAGACGGCGGGACCAGGCAGTGCCGCGCTTAATGAGTGTTACAGCAGGGGGCTGCGACTTCATCGCAAGGTTCCAATGTTTGTCCTCGGCGTCGTCTTCAAGCACGTCGCCGTCTGCAGCAATGGCTTCAAGGGCAGCCAGGCGATATTTTGCTCGCGCCGGCTCTACCGGCGAGAACCACGTCAATGTGACCAACATTGAACGGTGAACCATGTCGCCCGATAAGGACGAAGGCAGCGGCATGTCGAAGATCGTCCCCCGATCCTTTCGCACGTGACCCAGGCCAACCAGGGTCACCCCGTGAAGTGGAGCCTCGCGCATGAGTTCGGGATCCAGAAAGCCGTATCCGAAGTGACGAGCCACCTCTTCCGCAGCTTGCTGGAAGCGTTTGCCGCCAAGTGCAGAGTTTTCAATGGCATAGAGTGACTTTGCCGCGTCGGGCCACCTGCCGGCGTTGATCGCCAACGCCCTGGTCAGCAACGCCAAGCCATTGCGAGACAGTTCAATCCCCTCATAGGGACCGCCTTCTTCGAAGAGCGAAGCGGCGGCATTGAGCAGGGATCTCGTTACGAGAGCAGCGGCGCAACTCGTTCCTCGGGACCGCGATTGAGGCGATACGCCAAGGCCGGCCGTCGCAACGGTCAATCCGGTGCGCACGCTGATAGGAACGGTCCGTAGTCTCAGATCATTGCCGGCCGGGTCGGCTCGCACCTCATGATGTCCGCCGACGCCGATGAGGTCGGGCTTGATGGTTCGGAACGGGCCGAGGCCCAATCCACTGGAAATTGCCGGTAGTGCGTGGCCGTCCGCCTGAACCTCGATTGTTCCCGGAACGGCGTCCATGTTGGAAGGAACCAGATCCATTGACGCGGCGCCGACCGTGAGGACATTGAGCGCTTCACTTGGGGCCAGAAGGGTGCGCTCGTATCGGTGCCGTCGTTGTGCGGCACGGACATGTTCTCGACGCTCCGGCAGAGACAAGCTCTCGAAGCCGCTTATGGTCATGTTGGGAATTTGAAGATCGTGCTCAACGTTGCCGGCGGAAACGACGAACAGGATTCCTGCTTCACCTGACCACCAGTCGAGCAGGCGCGCCAGTGAACTGATCCGACCTGCGAAATGCGAACCACGGACCCCGATCGAAAAATTCACGACAAACGCGTCTGGAGCCACGGGATCATCACCACGAAATGCACGCTGAAGGGCGGTATGAACGAGGTCCACGAAAAGGCGGTCGTCGGGAGAGGTCGCCCCATTCTCGCTGTCAATCAGAAGGGGAATGGCCAGAAGACGGCTGTCAAGAACCGGGTGCCCGTCCGAGTCAAGGTCACCTCTCAAGATGAGTGAAGCCATTGCCGTTGCGTGGCGACGGGTTGCGACGATCGATCGGTCGACCAGATCATGCACGTCTTCAATGGCAACGCCGCCATCGAGGCTGCGGTGACCGGCGATCGGCGTGCCGTCCAGAAGGACAGCGCGGAAAGGACTGGCTACGTCGAAATCCTCGAAGTCATCCCGGTCAACGTCCGTCGGTGGAGAATGTGCAGGCAGAGACTGAGCAATGGTTTGGGGCAGAACAAATTGAAGGCCATCAAGCGTCGCGAGCCCGTTCGGTGCGGACGGATTGTCCAGCATATTACGCACCGCGCCCGCAGCGAGCCCAACGAGAATGGCATCGTAGACGAAGCTCCCCGCGTGAATCGAGCTTCTGTCGATGATACGACCGCCGAGAGAATCGACCTTTGCTTCGGTTTCCCGGCGCCACTCGTCAAGCCTCCCCAAGTTTCGCGTTGGCCAATGTTCGAGTTCCAGCCTTACTTCAGCAGCATCATCGAACGGCAGCCGGTTCTCAAGTTCGGTGCGGTTATCGGCAGACAGCCGATCTTCCGGTCCCCAGGGACGCAATTCGGCAAGCATGTCGAAGAGGCGCCACCAGGGGGCGTATCCGCGCTCCGCGTCGCGATTCGCCTGAAAACGCCGCCAGAGTCGCAGGAGCTGGTCGAAGGCGTCCTGGGTAGGCATGGTCGCATAAAGGGTCGGGGATACGGTGCCCGGATGTTCGGTGATCAAGTCGTTCGGCAGGTCATATTCGTCGTCCAGTTCGATTTCGGCGAGGACTTCCAGGCCGACCAACCTGGCGGCACGGGCGAAGTCGCCGATCGGTACCGCCGTGATGAAGACGAGAGCACGCTCAGGCGCAATGCCAAATGGATCCCGCCGAAGCTCAAGTGTTGCATCATCACGAGCGAGCGCCGCTTCGAGGCGCTCGAAATCCTGGCGGAATCGTTCTCCTTGCCGGCGGCGCCCAGCCCCTCGGGGGCGTGGGAACCGAGCCGGCGCACCGGTCATCCTGTGCGTTGGCCGCGAATCAGGAAGGCGCAGGATCGGTCGATCGGTCATTCGTAATGTATCGACTTTGCTGTTCGCTCAGGTCGTTCCTGGCTTTCACTCGATCCTTCACCAACGTCCTGAAAGTCAGGTTACCCTGCGCCAGAGCGTAGCGACGGTGAAGATCAAGAAAGAAGTCCTCAGCCTCCGAAAAGCTCTTCGGCGAAACAGCGGAACGCAACCGTTTTGCCGTATATCCCGATTTCTCCTGGAACTCCCGGAGCCGATGAGCGAAATAATCCGTCATATGGTCTTCGGTCGGCCTCCCCAGCTCCAGCTTGATTTCAAAGCGTCTCCATGTGGCTCGGTCAAGTAGCTCTGGATGGTTGGTGGCAGCAACGAGAATGCAATATGAAGGTAGGTCATCAAGTTGCAGAAGCAGGGTGGTGACGACCCTTTTGATTTCGCCGGTCTCGTGAAGATCGCCACGTTCTTTACCGATGGCGTCGAATTCGTCGAAGAACAAGACACAGGGTTCGGTTCGCACATAATCGAAGAGACGCCTTAGCCTCTGGGCTGTTTCTCCCAGATAGCTCGTCACCACTGCGTCATACCGAACGGCAAATAACGGGAGAGCCAGCTCGAAGGCAAGGCTCTCGGCAAGGGAGGTTTTGCCGTTTCCTGGTGGTCCGGTGAGCAGAACGCGGTGACGGGGCTCCAAGCTGTGGGCGCGCAGAACTTCTGCACGGCCCTGTTCTTCGATTAGTTCGTGACACGCATTGCGGATGGACTTCGCGAGAAACAGGCTGGACAGCGATCGCTCCGGGTGGCGCCGCTGAATTCCCCCGGACCCATCGCGGACACGCAAGCTACTCGGCCTGGGCGAGCCGATCCCAGTGGACCGTGGGGGCGTGGTCAGCACTCGGTCGATCCGCTCCGCCACAACGGTGTGCTTCTTGGCGCGCTCGTTCGCAGCGATTGCCTCGGCGGTCACTCGGGCGGACTCCTGATCCCCACTAACGCCGGCCTTGACAAGGTCGACGATGAGATCGCTTCGGGCCATTGAGGAACCTGCCTGAACCTAGTGGACTCATACATAGCACTGATCCTTCCGAAAATAAACTGATTTCTGCCAATTTAGCCGGTTTCGAGCAGATTCGCACGGATCGGGGGAAACGGTGAAATCGCGTTTGAGTTTTGGGTTCGGATTGAACGCTACTGGCGATAGTCGTTCGGCGTGGCTCTTGGGCGCCGGCATGCGCGCAAAACCGTTGTGGTCACGTCGAACAGATAGACCAGAAGACAGCGCCGAGTAACAGTGGACGAAGCCTCGCCGGCGCAGTTCTCGCCCTCATGACTGATTCTCGAAATCCCTCCCGGCCTCCTTCGCCTGGTATCTGCCGGATCGATCGAGAGCCGACCCGGAGGATTTCCGGACACCCCGAGCACGCGACCGCCAGTCCGCCTCCTTCTTGCAACCCCTGCCCAACGGGACTAAATCCGTGAACGCAATGGAAGCCGGCGGTCTCATCTCCTGGACAATGGCTTACCCGCATGCGGCCACCGCGCTCGCCACTATGGCAATGGTGCCCGTAGGCCTCGTCATCGGTCTCGGCCAAATTGGCGTCGTCTTCTATGGCATATGGAAGATGGGCGAAG
>JAJDVJ010000019.1 GCA_022826205.1 Silicimonas sp.
ACCCTTTGCCGCGCTGGATGAAAACAACGCGTTCAACGCGGTCGGCATGCGCAAGCTGGCCGAGGTCATAGCAACGTCCAAGAAGGAACGCGCGCAGATTGACGCTGACGCTGAAGTGTCGGTCAGCCTGTCGTCGATGGAAGCTACGCGCCGAAAGCTGGAAATCGAGCGCGACGAGGAGCAGGCCAGGATCAGCCAGCAAGAGGAAATCGAGACGCTCAAGGCCGGCCAACAGGCTGAAATCGCGCGGCAACGGGCGGATGCGGAGCGCGAGGCGGAAGCCGCGCGCATCACCAAGGAGAAGGCCGTTCGCGAAGCGGAAGTGGCCCGAGACCGCGCAATCCGCGCCGCCGAGATTGCGCGTGACCTGGAAGTCCAGGCGTCCGAGATTGCCAAGGAACGGGACTTGCAGTTGAAGCAGCAGGAACGGCAGATCGCGGTGGCCGAAAAGGCCAAGGCGGAAAGCGCCGCGCGTTCCGCCGCGGACGTCGCCCGGGCTGAAGCGGCCAAGGCGGAGGCGTCGATCGCCACGGCGCAGCGCCTGGCCGAGGCCGAGCGGGACAAGATGCTGGCATTGATCGCGGCCCAGGAGAAGTCGGAAGCCGAAGGCGCACGCCTGCGGACATTGGCCAAGGCCGAAAAAGATGCGTCCGTGGACCATGCAGCCGCCCGCCTGCAGTCAGCAAAGGCGGAAGCCGACTCTGACCGAGAACGCGCGGCCGCAAAGCGCGAGGCGCTGCTGGCCGAAGCCGAGGGCCAGAAAGCCCTCCACGAGGCGGAGAACGCGCTCGACGCACGCCTTGTCGAGATGAAGGAGGAACTGGCGCGGATCGAGACCCTGCCAAAGGCCATATCGGAAATGGTCAGGCCAGCCGAAAAGATCGAAACGATCAAGATTCACAACGTCACCGGATTGGGTGGCGGAAACTCCGGCGACGGTGGGGATGCTGGCAAGACTCCTGTCAATCAGGCCTTGGAGTCGATACTCGGCATGGCGGTGCAGCTCCCCGCCCTGAAATCGCTTGGGGATGAACTGGGCCTGTCGATGGGCGGCGCGCTTGAGGACGTCAAGCGCGTTTCGGACGACAAGGAGAAGGAATAGCCGCTTCGAGAGGATCCCGCGCCGCCCGGACCACTATACTTTGATTGGCGGCATGCCGTCCCGCATGGCGCGGCACCATAGCCAATCCTCGTCGTCGGCAACGGAGCCTTGGCAGAAACAACAAGTGCATGACGGATTGCACGGGGTGTCACGCTGCGAAACCGCAATGCTGAAGGCAGCGTGCTCCGCGATACCATGGCAACGCATGTCCCGGTTACCGGCAATGATCCAATGCCATTGGTCATCAAGACGCGCCGTGCCTCCGGGCACGAGGTTCGATGCGTCAATACCACAAGGCCGACAGGGGGACGGCGGCCATCCGCTCTCCAAAAGGAACGATGTCAGTGCCGTCATGAAGCACGACACCGAAGGCGAACCTGCTTCCGCAAGTTTCCGCAAGAACCTTCAGGCCGCCGAAGTCGCTCGATCTTACCGTTGCGGACGCCTTCACTTCAATGCCTGCAATCAAGCCGTCATTGCGTTCAAGAACGATGTCCACCTCGCGATTCATATGGTCACGAAAATGGAAAAGGCTCAGCCACAAATCCGATGCGGTCATCAGCTTCCTGATCTCCGAGTAAACGAAGCTTTCGAGCAGTGCCCCAAACAGATCACGACTTTTCGTCACGCGTTCGATGCTGAGTCCTCGAGTTGCTGCCAACAAGCCGGAATCGAGAAAGTGCAGCTTTGGAGTCTTGACGATCCGCTTGAGCGCATTTGTATGCCAAGGCCGCAATGCCGAAACCAGGAATATCTGTTCAAGCAGCACGATATAGCGTTGTGCGGTCTTGTGGCTGACATTGATGCCGGCAGCGATCCGGGAAAAATTTACGAGCTGTCCGGAGTGTTCGGCCAACAGCTGCACGAATCTTGGAAGCTCGGTCAACTTTTCCATGTCGGCAATGTCCCTGAGATCGCGTGTCAGAACCGATGCAAGGTAGGAACGCGCCCAACTTATGCGGCGGCGCTCGCTCTCACGATCGAGCACTTCAGGAAATCCTCCGCTCATGGCCCTGCGAACGATGTCGTCGCCAACATGGTTGTTCCGAACACCCTGCAGCTTCCCTTCGAACAAGCGTTCCAAAAAGGACGGCACGGTGCCAATGATTTCGGCTTGGGCCAATGGAAGCATCTGGATTGTCTCCATTCGGCCAGCCAAACTGTCGGCGACACGCGGCAACGTCAATACATTGGCCGAGCCAGTGAGCAGGAACCTTCCGGGACGCTTGCCTTCGTCCACAGACTTCTTGATCGCCAGCAACAGATCCGGCGCGCGTTGGATTTCATCAATCGTCGCCCGTTCCAATCGCCGCACGAAGCCAACCGGATCGGATTGTGCGGCATCGAGGGTCGCCGGATCGTCGAGCGTATAGTAAGTCCGGCTGCCTCTCTTGATGGCTTGCACCAGAGTGGTCTTGCCGGCCCGGCGTGGTCCCACCACCAAGACCACGGGCGTGTCTTCAAGGGCTTCCTCGACTTTGTGTTTGATCAATCGATCGTACATGTGCAGATTCCAGATCCATGACAATCGGGAATAACCTACATGATGATTGGAAGTCAAGAGCATGATAATTGGAAGCCAATAGCATGATGATTGGGACTCTTACAACCGATATTCTCCAATTCGCGGACACCCAAACCACTTGGCAGACCCAATAGAACTCGTTGCCCTCGAACCTCGCGTCTGGCTCGCATGCTCCAATGCAGAGAAGGATCGTCACGCGAACCGTGGCAACGTCAGTACATTGGTTGAGCCACCGCGCAGGGATCATTCGAACCGCTTGACTGCATCCACAGCAACTCCCGCAGAATTCGATCTGGTTGAGTCACAGCCTGTTGTGGGGTTGACGCGAACTTGCTTTCGCCGACCATTGTGCCGAACCTGAGTGCCTGCGGCCAATCAGACCGAGCAGGGAATTTCCTAAAGGCACTTTCCGGATCCACCTTGCATCGTGGTATTGGCGTCAAGCGCATATGCTGCATGGAACCGACAATCGGACGCAACGGAGCACGACTATGGCATGCTGGCGAATCTGCTTTGACGACGCAGGCGGGCGGCTCGACGGTTTCGCTGACCGGATCAGAGCGGACATCGATGATGCCCGTCAGCGCGCCGAATTGGTGACGCCGCCGGTTGCAGTCGAAATCGTCGTTCAGGCGACTTCAGACTGGGTCATCCCAGAGACGGGGTACGTCGGCTACACGCCGTCAGCAACCGAGATGCGGCTGAAATTTGATCCTGACAACGCCGCCTTGCAAAAGAACATGGGCGAGCCAATTGCACGAATGGTCGCCCACGAGCTTCACCACGTGCACCGATGGCGCGGTCCGGGCTATGGCGAGCGGCTGGGCGAAACGCTGGCATCCGAAGGCCTGGCAGGGCAATTCTGCAAGCAGCTCTTTCGCTCGCCGCCGGAATTGTGGGAAAGCGCTGTCGGCGGGTCGAAACTTGTCGAGTGCGCACGGGCCGCACTGTCGGCCTGGGACTCTGACGCCTACGATCATGTCCGGTGGTACTTCGGCTGGAGAGACCTTCCAAGATGGGCAGGCTACTCCCTGGGCTATGCAATGGTTGGGCGCTACATCGAGAGTTCCGCGGGCACGTCGGCGGCCACTCTTGCACATGAGCCCGCCGACACGTTTCGTCATGTTCTGGAAGACATGGCGGGTTGATTGCCGAAATCGGGCGTGTCGGCATCAAGGACGCGCGGGACCCCGCGCGCTCGTCCCAGGCGCATCCATGTTCTCCGGTCACTGTTCGGCGCCTGAGTCCCGATCCGCCCACTTGGCCAACCAGCCGCATTGCGTTGGCCCGCAGGCCCACCATACCATAATGCTCGGACCTCCACTTCCGGCAAGCCACCCAATTTGTGCATTGCGCGGTAGGGCTGGTGCCTCGCACCACTTTCGGAAGGATCTGGCACCCAGGCGATCCATGGCCTAGAAGTGACGTCCGTTGAGGCAGGGATCGATACCGAGCAGCACGCATATCAATCCAGCAACTTCGGCAACACGAACCGGTGCTGCTGCAAATCGCTGCCCCAATTTCGGCACCTGAAGTCAGAGAGAGGAACAGTGCAGTGTGCTATAGAAGTGCAGACGAACTCGAGGCAGGCTTGCCCTGCATTCAGGCCTCACCGAAGGACGAAGGGGTGGTCGCGATGATCGTTCGCCGACCTGACACGGACAATCGGGAAGAATTGAACATCGGCGAACTGGACGTCGATGAGGGGCTGATCGGTGACAACTGGCACACTCGCGGAAGCGGAATGACGAAGGACGGGTCGGCACATCCGGACATGCAACTCACCCTGATGAACTCCCGGACCATATCGCTTCTTGCCGGATCCAAAGACCGTTGGGCACTCGCAGGCGATCAGTTATACGTTGACCTGGATCTATCGAAGGAGAATCTTCCAGCCGGGACCAGGCTTGTCATGGGTTCGGCAACAGTAGAGGTGACCGCAGTCCCGCATACCGGATGCAAGAAGTTCATGTCCCGCTTCGGAGTCGAGGCGTTGAAGTTCGTGAACTCCCGGCGCGGGAGGGAGCTTTGCCTTCGCGGCATCAATGCGCGGGTGGTGGAATCCGGTCGCGTGGAATCCGGGGACAAGATCCAAAAGGAACAGGCGAAAACGCCGTGAAAGTCACCGCGCTGCCGCCCGGGCATTGAAGTCATGCCACACAAGGCAGGCCTTGCTGGGCCAGATCAGAAAATGGACAGTCTGCAGGAGGCAGGTCGGTCGTCAAGCGCAGCACGTGTCGCAGCAGCGACTACGATGCGTAGAATGGCCGCAGCATCAAGGTGCATCTCAAGTTCGTGCTTGCCAGCGAATCGGAAGCTGGTCGTGATGCGGCAAGCGAGTACCCGAAAACAGATCGACTGAATGGCCAGCGCCCGGTTTCGACGGATCGGGCATGACAAGGACGAAGGAGTTCCGGGATCTCCACCATCCCGACACGGTCGACCAGCTTTCCGACTTGAGTGCCGAAGAGGCTTCGCAGATTGCCCGCCCGATCCCGTCTGCACCGCCCGTCACCAACGCGGCCATGCCGACGGGTCGATTCAAATCCTGAGGCCTTTCGCGTCGAACCTGTGAATGGCGTCTTGCCTTGGGGCCAGATACACCCTGTCACCGTGCCGGAAACCGACCTCGCCATCGGCACGAACGGTAATCGTCTCGGCGACTCCCGTATCGTGAACATGAAAAAACGTGTCGGAGCCAAGATGCTCCGAAACACCGACGACGCCTGACCAGTTACCCTCGCTTCCCGAAACTGCAATGTGCTCTGGGCGGATGCCGATGGCATGCGCATCGTGCCGGGCGGCTTCCTTTCCCTCTATCAGGTTCATGCGCGGAGAGCCGATGAATCCTGCGACGAACAAGTTGCGCGGTTCGCGGTAGAGTTCCAGCGGGCTTCCAACCTGCTCGATGTTCCCGGCATTGAGAACGACTATCTTGTCCGCCATTGTCATCGCCTCGACCTGGTCGTGCGTCACGTAGATCATCGTGGTCCCAAGGCGCTCATGCAGTTCGCTGATCTCGAGGCGCATTCCGACCCGAAGTGCGGCGTCAAGATTCGAGAGCGGTTCGTCGAACAGGAATGCGGCCGGTTCCCTGACGATGGCGCGTCCGATCGCGACCCGCTGACGCTGACCGCCTGAAAGCTGGCCCGGGCGGCGTTCCAGATAATCGGAGAGATTCAGGACGCTCGCCGCATGCGCGACGCGCCGCTGCTGTTCTTCCTTGTCGAGTCCCGCCATGCGCAACGGAAAGGCAATGTTCTTCCTGACGCTCATATGCGGGTAAAGCGCGTAGGACTGAAACACCATCGCCAGGCCGCGCTTTGCCGGCGGCACGCTAGTCATTTCCTGGCCGTCGATCTCGATCTTGCCTCCGGTCACGTCCTCAAGACCCGCAATGAGGCGAAGCAGTGTTGACTTGCCACAGCCTGAAGGGCCGACAAAAACGGCAAATTCCCCGTCCTCGATCAGCAGTTCCAGCGGCGGGATGACTTCAACGTCCCCGAAGCTCTTCGACACTTGGTCAAGTACGATACGTCCCATGGCTCCACCCTATTTTACGGCACCGAATGTCAGGCCGCGAACAAGTTGCTTTTGGCTAAACCAGCCGAGAATGAGGATCGGTGCGATCGCCATTGTCGACGCCGCGCTGAGCTTGGCGAAGAACAGGCCTTCCGGGCTCGAGTAGCTGGCGATGAACGCGGTCAACGGTCCGGCCTTGGCCGCCGTGAGGTTCAGCGTCCAGAACGCCTCGTTCCAAGCCAGAATCAGGCTCAGGAGAATGGTTGAGGCAATGCCGGGCACGGCCATCGGCATGAGGACGTGAAGAATCTCTCCACGCAATGTTGCGCCGTCCATTCTCGCGGCTTCAAGGATATCGACGGGGATCTCCTTGAAATACGTATACAGCATCCAGACGATGATCGGCAGGTTGATCAGCATCAGGACAATCACGAGTCCCGTGCGCGTGTCGAGCAGCCCGAGCTCGATGAACAACAGGTAAATCGGATAGAGCACGCCAACGGCCGGCAGCATCTTGGTCGAGAGCATCCAAAGCAGGATGTCCTTGGTGCGCTTCGAGGGAACGAAGGCCATCGACCACGCGGCCGGCACGGCGACAACGACGCCGAGAAGCGTCGAGCCGCCCGCGATGATCACCGAATTCCAGAGGTAGCGCATGTAGTCGGAACGGTCCTGCACGACGCCGTAGTTTTCAATGGTCCAGTCAAAGAACAGGAACAGCGGCGGATCGTTTATCGCCTGCGCCTCCGACTTGAAACTGGTAAGAATCGTCCAAAGGATCGGGAAAAAGATCATCAGGCCAATCGCCCATGCGATCAACGTGTTCAGTGCCTTGCGGCGGGGCGTGACGGCACGGGCCATGTCAGTTGCCTCCCCAATGTTCCGATCCGACCTCCGGCACTCTGCACGGGAGCGGCGCGAGAGGGGTCCGCAGGAGCAGCGTTCGCATCTCAGGCATCAAGGCTCCTCCCCACGATGCGCATCAGGAACAGCGCCACGATGTTTGCGAGAATGATGGCGTAGATGCCGCCCGCAGAGCCCAGACCAACGTTCTGGCTTTCCAGCACACGTTGGAAAATCAGGTATGTCAGCGTCTTGGTACCGAAACTGCCTTGGGTCGTGACGAAGATTTCCGCGAAGATCGACAGAAGGAAGATCGTCTGGATCAGGATCACGACCGTGATCGCCCGGCTCAGGTGCGGGAGGATGATGAACCAGAATCGCTTCAGCGATGGCGCCCCGTCCATCTCCGCCGCCTCAAGCTGCTCTCTGTCCAGCGACTGGACTGCGGTCAGGAGAATCAATGTCGCGAAGGGCAGCCATTGCCACGACACGATGAGTATGATCGATTGCAGCGACGCTTGGCTCAGCCACTCGACGGGCGTCGCCCCGAAGAATTTCCAGAGATGCGCCAAGACGCCGTTCACCGGGTCCATGAACATGTTCTTCCAGACCAGCGCCGAGACGGTCGGCATGACGAAGAATGGTGCGATGACAAGTACGCGGACCATGCCCTGTCCCCACATGGGCTGGTCAAGCAGCAACGCCAGCAGGACACCCAGGATCACGGTGACGACAAGCACGCCACCGACGATCATCAGCGTCGCCTGCACGCTCGGCCAAAAAGAGCTCGAACTGACGAAGCGCACGTAGTTTTCGAAGCCGGCCCAGCCGAGATCTCCACCACGCAAGGGCAGGAACTTCCGGAACGAAAACCAGAGGGTCATTGTCAGAGGCACCAGCATCCAACCGAGCAGCAGGATCACTGCAGGTGCCATCATGATGCGGGCGGCAGATCGCGAATGCCTGGTTGCCATGGACACTCTCCCCGTTTGACGGATTGCCGTCTCAGTTTCCGGATCGCATTGCCAGTGTCGTCGACCGGAGGGCGGATGCCGCCCTCCGGAATGTGTGTCTGGCTTCAGTAGCCAGCTGCCTCCATCGCGTCGGCGGTCAAGGCCTGAGCCTTGTCCAGCGCCTCGGCTGCAGTCTGCTGCCCGGCCAAGGCGGCAGAGAACTCCTGACCGACTTCCGTTGCGATTCCGGCGAATTCCGGGATCGCCACAAACTGGATGCCCACGTAAGGCACCGGATCAACGGTCGGGTTGAGCGGGTCAGCCGACAGGATGCTCTCAAGCGTCATCCGCGCGAACGGGATGTCCTTGTAGTTCGGATTCTCGTAGAGCGAACTCCTGGCACCCGGAGGTACGTTCGCCCAGCCTTCTTTTGAAGCCACGAGCTCGATGTACTCCTTCGAAGTGGCCCATTCGATGAACTGCTTTGCCGCAGCTTCCTTCTGGGTTCCCGCCGGGATCGCCAGCGCCCAAGCCCAAAGCCAGTTGCTGCGCTTGCCAAGCCCGGTGTCGGGCGCCAGTGCGAATCCGACCTCGTCCGCGACGGTCGAGTCATTCGGGTTGGTCACGAAGGATGCCGCCACAGTCGCGTCGATCCACATGCCGCACTTGCCTTGCTGGAACAGCGAAAGGTTCTCGTTGAAGCCGTTTGTTGAGGCTCCCGGAGGCCCTGCATCGCCCATCAGGTCAAGATAGAAGTTGAGCGTCGTGGACCAGGCGTCGCTGTCGAACTGCGGCGTCCAGTTCTCGTCGAACCAACGAGCGCCGAATGCGTTCGACGTGGCCGTGATGAACGCCATGTTCTCGCCCCAGCCAGCCTTGCCGCGCAGGCAGATGCCGTAGGTTTCATTGTCCCGGTCAGTCATGGCGGCCGCCGCTTCCCGGATGAATTCCCAGGTCGGTGCTTCGGGCATCCTGAGGCCGGCCTTCTCCATCAGGTCGGTCCGGTACATCACCATGGAGCTTTCACCGTAGAACGGTGCCGCGTAGAGGTTCCCGTCGACGGTCAGGCCGGAGCGGATCGCTGGCAGAAGGTCGTCGACGTCCCATTCGGCGGGCAGGTCGTTGAGCGATACGAGCCAGCCGTTCCTGCCCCAGATCGGAACCTCGTAGGTGCCGATGGTCAGAACGTCGAACTGGCCACCCCTGGTGGCGATGTCCTGGGTTACGCGCTGGCGCAGTATGTTTTCCTCGAGCGTTACCCATTCAAGCGTGATGCCGGGGTTTCGGGACGTGAAGTCATCCGTCAGCTTCTGCATCCGGATCATGTCGCCGTTGTTGACGGTCGCGATGGTGACGGTATCGGCGTGCGAGACGGCGTGAGCGCCGACTGCCGCAAGGAGTGCAGCTGCGCTGGTCGTACGGAGTACGTTCTTCATGTTCTTGAGGGTCATGTGGTTCCTCCCGGTATTTCTCTAATTACCCAATCAAGTTGATTTAATCGCATTTCTTTTCACCGAGTCAAGCGTTCCCGGGGAACCGGTGCCGGTAACCCGATGTATCCGGAACAGCTCCCCTTCAGGAATCCCGGGGCTGCATGGGTGGCCTGTCCCGGAATTCTGCATGCCTGCGCCCCGGCCGGGCGCTGAATACTGCGCGATTACTCGGTACAGGTGTCTCTTCAGCCATTTCATGCGTTTCCCGTGCCCAGGCGAAGAACGGCGGGTTCCCCGGCGGGTCCAGCGTATGGACTGCTGTCAGTTTGCGATGGTTTTCAGGCGCGCCGAGGAAATGATCCCGGTATTGACGCCAATGAAGTTGAGTCCCCCGAATATGCGGCTGTGCTCGATCTTCATGCAGCGGTTTTCCACGTAGTCCAGGCTGGCTCCGGCACAGATGCGCCGGGTCTCCTCATGGGTGATGCCGAGTTGCAGCCACACCGCCCTGGCACCGATGGCGACGGCCCGCCTGGCGTAGTCCGGCGTGCTTTCGGCTCGTTGGAACAGATCTACCAGGTCGACCCTGCAGGGGATGGATTCCAGATCCGGATAGCAGGCCTGATCCAGGACCGAATCGTGGTTCGGATTGACGGGAATCACCGCATACCCATGGTCGAGCAGGTACTTGGCGGCAAAGTAGCTGGGGCGGTGCCACCTGGCGGACAGCCCGACCATCGCGATGGTGCGGTTCTCCTCCAGGATGCGCCGGATCTGGTGTGTCGCCGCCATGCCTCTTAGTGCTTTTCGTCCCGTTTGATATGACTTGGCCTAGAGGGCGTTCTCAATCAAGCCAGATAACGGTGGAGACGAGGCATAACCCGGCCATATAGGTCACCGCCAAGTGTTCATAGTGAGTGGCGATGTGCCGATAGTGCTTGAGTTTCAGAAACACGCGTTCCACCAGATTGCGTTCCTGATACAGGTATTTATCGTAATGTCCGGGGGGCTTGCGGCTGCTCTTTGGCGGAATCACTGGTATGGACCCGCTGTGCTTGACAGCCTGGATTAAGGAATCGGTATCATACCCCTTGTCGGCAATCACATAGTCCGACCGGAGCCTCTTGATCAGGGCCTGGGCCTGTCGCATTTCGCCGCTTTGGTCCGGACTCAGTATGAGACGAAACGGGTTCCCCAAGGCATCCACCGTCGCATGAATCTTCGTACTCAGGCCGCCTCGCGATTTACCCATTGCTTCCTCCTGGCGGTGTTTTGTTTGCCGCCCCGTGCTGATGGACTCGCACGATACTCCCGTATCAGGTGCCAGTCCGGATCGCCCGCCATCGCCTCGAAGATCCGCGCCCAGTGGCCTTGTGGCACCAGCGGTCATACCGCACATATACCCGGTGCCAATGGCCGAACTTCTGCGGTAGATCCCGCCACGGCGAGTCCGTAGGACGATCCACAGCACCGCTTCGAGAAACTTCCGGTTGTCTTTTGCCGTGACCCCGCAATCGCTGGCTTGGCTAGGCAGCAACTCCTTGACGCGCTCCCATTGATCATCTTCGAGCAGTTCTCGTGCCATAACATTCTCTGCTGAAAAACATTATGATACTACATAATATTTCTACATCTTAAACTCAATTGAGAACGCACCCTAGCGAGTATTTTTTTGCTGAATGGGTATCTAAGCACACGCCACGTATACCTATGCCTTCAGCACTCGATCTTGGCGGGATGGGATCTATGAAAAGTTACTGGAATCGCTCGTTCCGGGAAATGTTGAAACATGATGAGACCGTCGCTTCTCGTGTGCAGAGCATGGAAGCGATCCAAGTAAGACAGCGAGAGGCGGATCGTATTATAAGGCATGCCTTGCCCGAGAAAAACAGTTTAAAAACGCTTTGCTATCA
>JAJDVJ010000106.1 GCA_022826205.1 Silicimonas sp.
GTATGGCCGGCATTGTGTCCGCCCTGAAACCGGCAGATGACATCTGCACGTTCGCTCAGCCAGTCGACGATCTTGCCTTTGCCTTCGTCGCCCCACTGAGTGCCGACCACGACCACGTTTGCCACGGGCACCTCCTGCCAAACGTCCGCTCTATAGCGAGACCACGCACGGCGAAAAAGGGCGAATGTGCTGCGCTTGAGAATGACGTCAATTCCAGATCGCCCATTCCTCTTCGAGTTCAACGTACTCAGACTCCAGATCTCTGTCCGCCGGAGGCCGGCACCCGCACCGATTGATCTTGTCCAGACGACGGCGCCTCGCTAGGCAGATGAAGAATTCAGCAAGGAATTTGAGATGCCTGACGTTCCGGAATTTCATGACAGGATGCTGTCCTTGGGCCTGGCCCGCGTGAGCGAGGCCGCTGCATTGGCTTCCGCCCGCCTGATCGGTCGAGGAAGCGAGCAGGCTGCGGACCAGGCAGCCGTGGACGCGATGCGGACACAGCTCAACCAGCTCGAAATCCAGGGAGTTGTCGTCATCGGCGAAGGCGAACGCGACGAGGCGCCAATGCTGTATATCGGCGAAGGCGTAGGCACGGGTTCGGGCCCCGAAGTGGATATCGCGCTCGATCCGCTCGAGGGCACGACGCTCACGGCCAAGGACATGCCGAACGCGCTGGCCGTGATCGCGATGGGTCCGCGCGGAACGATGCTTCATGCTCCGGACACCTACATGGAGAAGCTCGCGATCGGCCCGGGATTGCCGGAAGGCGTCGTCAGCATGGACATGAGTCCGTCCGAACGCGTTGCCGCAATTGCCGAGGCGAAAGGCTGTTCAACCGAAGACATCACGGTTTGCGTTCTGGAGCGTCCTCGGCACGAGGACATGATCGCGGACATCCGGACCACAGGGGCCGCCGTTCGCTTGATCACGGATGGAGATGTTGCCGCCGTGATCCATTGCGCGGAACCGGACACCGGCATCGACATGTACATGGGTGCAGGCGGAGCGCCAGAAGGCGTGCTGGCTGCCGCCGCGCTGAAATGCATGGGCGGGCAGATGCTTGGCCGATTGCGGTTTCGGAATGATGCCGAGAAGGAGCGTGCGAGAAAGGCCGGCATCAAGGACCTCGACCGGGTGTACTCAAAAGACGAAATGGTGCAAGGCGACGTGATTTTCGCAGCCACCGGCGTCACGGATGGCTCGATGCTGCCTGGAATCAAGCGTGAGCCGGGCTGGCTGACTGCGGAAACGATTCTCATGCGCTCGAAGACAGGTTCCATGCGACGGATGACATATCGCCACCCAGTGGAAGATTGACGGCATCGGCACAAGGGCTCGGCTGCATGCCCGAGCCGTCTGAAACGTGACGCAGGATCCGATCATCCACGATTCGTTGGTCAAGGCCCGGAAGCAGGCTTTCACCTTCCGGCTCGCTCAGGTATCCATTTCCAAGCCCGTCTGATCCAGGAAGACCTTGTCCAGAGACGATCCGATAGATCCGCCAGCGCCAGCCTTTCTCAGTGTCGAAGATTCCCTGACCGGCAGGCGATGGATCGGTCCGGACGTTGATTCACTCCGCATGGCAGACGCGCTTGGGCAAGAGACCGGATTACCCGACGCCCTTTGCCGCATTCTCGCGGATCGGGGCATCTTGGCCGAAAACGCAGGGCAATTCCTTGATCCAAGGCTCCGCGACCTCCTTCCCGATCCCAGGAAGTTTCGAGATGCCGACATCGTTGCGGCGCGGCTGGTTCGCGCCTTGGCCGACAAGGAAAGGATTGCCGTCTTTGCCGACTATGACGTGGACGGCGGCGCATCTGCCGCGCTTCTTCTCGACTGGTTCGGGCAACAGGGTCACGACGCGACTCTCTACGTGCCCGATCGAATTGCCGAGGGTTACGGACCCAACCCGTCCGCCATGCGCAAGCTCGCCGAATCCCACAACCTCATCGTTTGCGTGGATTGCGGCACCCATGCATTCGGGGCGATTTCCGCAGTCCCGGAAACGGACGTCGTGGTCATTGACCATCATCTCGCAGCCGAGACCCTGCCCTGCGCGCTCGGGGTCGTGAACCCGAGCCGCCAGGACGAAAGCGGTGACTTTTCGCATCTTTGCGCTGCCGCCGTTACGTTCATGGTCCTAGTCGAGGCAAATCGGCAACTGCGGGACAGCGGACGTGACGGACCGAATCTCATGGACATGCTGGACCTCGTGGCGCTGGCAACTGTTGCCGATGTGGTCCCGCTGCATGGCGTGAACAGGGCAATTGTCCGCCAAGGCCTGCGGGTCATGAGTGCACGCAGGAGACCCGGACTTGCTGCGCTCGCGGACGTGGCGAGGCTAACTGCTCCACCGAGCGCGTACCATCTTGGCTACATTCTGGGTCCGTGCGTCAATGCGGGAGGGCGCGTCGGGCGCTCCGATCTAGGAGCGCGGTGCCTGTCAACTCGCGACCCCGATGAAGCCCGGGCGCTGGCAGAACGTCTTGACCAGTTGAACCGCGAGCGCCGCGAGATCGAGACGCAGGTGCGTGAGGCGGCCTTTGCCCAGGCTGACGAGAGGGGACTCGACGGCCCGCTGGTCTGGGCGGCGGGCGACAACTGGCATCCCGGCGTGGTAGGGATCGTCGCTGCGCGCCTGAAGCAGGAGACGCGGCGACCAGCAGTCGTCATCGGGTTTGACGGACAGTTTGGCAAGGGTTCGGGCCGTTCGATCAGGGGTGTCGATCTCGGCTATGCAATACAGCGTCTGCAGGCGGACGGGCTGCTCGTGAAGGGCGGCGGCCACAAGATGGCCGCAGGCTTCACGGTTGAACGGGATCAGCTAGCTGACGCGATGGATCGTCTCTCGAACTACGTGGCCCGTCAGGCTGCGGCCATTGAAAGTGCAAGGGAACTCCGAATCGACTCGGCTCTCATGCCGGCGGCGGCGACAATCGAACTCATGCAGGAGATCGAAAGGGCAGGCCCGTTTGGACAAGATGCCCGACCGCCGAGATTTGCGTTTCCGGACGTGGCGATCCACTACGCTCGACAGGTTGGAAACGGCCATCTAAAGTTCTCGTTCGGCGACGAACTTGGCACGCGCCTTGACGCAATTGCATTTAACGCATTCTCGGGACCTCTGGGTTCCGCACTCGCCGGGGGAAAGGGACGGCGCTTTCATCTGGTCGGTCACATCGAGGTCAATCATTGGGGCGGTCGGCAATCCGTGCA
>JAJDVJ010000006.1 GCA_022826205.1 Silicimonas sp.
GGGCGGGACCGGAAAGCGGCCGGCTTCCAGACTGTTGCCATTTGGATTGAACAGTCCACTCAACGAGTCCTCTGAACTGTCAACTTCCAGTATTCCGCCTCTTCCGGCCGCAGCCGGAAGGCGTTCGAATGCCGGGCCTCGGACCAGGTGGCCGGCGCTCGACGAGGTGTTGATCGACTCCTTGAGGCATTTCAGCCCGGCACCCATTTCCTTCAGCTCCTCGACGCGGGCGATGAGATCCGTCATGGATCGTCCCAACCTGTACTGCCGCCATACGACCAGCGTGTCGCCGTCGCGCAGCGCTGCTCAAGGGCGCGATCCAGGCCCGACCGTTCCATCCTGACGCCTCTCGCCTTGTCATCGAAGATTCGCTCGAAGCCCACCGCCCTCAGCGCGTCATGCTGCAGGTCGAAGTTCTGTTCCTCCTTCGATACGCGTGCGTAGCCGATGAGCATGCGGGATCCGCCTGATAATCCGATCACAACGGACGAAGCCATACGATGTTTTCCAGATGCGGCAAACAGACAAGATTCCACTGAAAGATCAGACCCGGCGAACCGTTGTGACAAGCCGTCAGGCAAAGGGCCGTTTGCCAGACGTCCTTGTCCGCAGTCAACGCGGGTTCAGCGTGATGATTGCAGGTCGCTGCATCAATTGTAAACTGAAAGCGCGTGCTGCACTTTGTCGAAGCGGAGTGACAGAAATTGAAGAATTGACTCGCGAAGCCGTTCTGGAGGCCATCGCGACATTCGGCAGCATGGAACCAGGCACACATTTCCAATGTCTCGGAGTTACACCTGCCCGAAGCTGATTCATCCGCCACGAGGGTCAGGAATTCGACCTGACGACCATTGTCCGGGTTACACTCGACCTGACGGCGCCTGATGAACCGCTCGATGAACCAAGAGGGGTTGCAAGGTGGTTGGAAGCTCTCGGCTCTAGATTTGTCCATCACGGAGAGACAGTCGACCAGGAGATTCGGGAAGGCCGCAGGTACTGGGCCACACAGGGAAAGGCAGAAAGCAATCGGGGCCTCGCACGGCAAGCGAAGGAACGCAACGCAGATGAAGAAGTCTGGATGAAGTGCAAGGCGTACGAAGGTCTCCCGAAGGACTCGTATCCGTGCACGAGGCTTTTCCAAGACTGCGGCATTGCGCGTGTTCATTGTTCAAGCGACCAGCCGGGCACTCACAGCATCCGTGAAGTCGGCGTCGAAGATCGAATTGGCAGATGACTGCAAGATGACCTTGAAGGGGTGGGCTCAGCTGCAATGGTGCTTCTCTCGCGGTGTGAGTGCAATTTCGAACAACCGTTGACACGGGAGACCAAGCATTTACGTCGGCGCCATGCCGATGCCATTCATGAAGACCCTCTCAGGCGCGCCAGAAGGATTTGACGCCACGCTAGTCCTGCGTGAGTTGGAAGCCACGCCAAGGATCTGTCATGTCGCGAGAGACGACAAGCGATTGGAAGCAATGGCGGAGGCCTTGGCATTCTTCGCGCCGGACGCCTGCGTGTTCAGGTTCCCGGGCTGGGACTGCCTCCCCTATGAACGTGTCTCTCCGAATGTGGACATTTCGGCAGCACGCATCGGAACTCTCGTGCGCCTTGTCCAGGATGCTCCAAGTTCCTTCATCCTGCTCACGACCCTCAACGCGGCCACACAGAGAATTCCGCCGCGCGAACTCGTCCGGTCATCCACCTTCACCGCTCAGGTCGGCGAGAAGGTAGACGAGACGGCGCTGAGGGAATTCCTGACGCGCATGGGATTCGTGCAGGCCCCGACCGTGGCGGAACCCGGAGACTACGCGGTCCGCGGCGGCATCATTGACATATTCCCGCCAGGAGAGGACGGTCCGGTGCGACTCGACCTCTTCGGGGATGTGCTGGAAGTCGCGCGGCGCTTCGATGCCGTCACGCAAAGGACCGTTGCGCAGCTTTCGGCCGTCGAGCTTGCACCGGTCAGCGAAGTCATCCTCGATGAGACATCTATCTCCAGCTTTCGGCAACGCTACAGGCTGGAATTCGGGGCAGGCGGGTCGGGCGACCCGCTGTACGAGGCGATCAGCTCGGGGCGCCGACATTCAGGCATCGAGCATTGGCTGCCGTTCTTCTATGAGCGCCTCGACACGATCTTCGACTACCTGCCCGATGCAAAGATTACGCTTGATGACCGTACGACGGCTATGCACGAGGCCCGCTGGGAAGCTGTGAACATTCAGTACGAGGCGCGCCAGGAAGCGCGGCTTGCCGTCAGTGCGATGGACAGCGTCTACAAGCCGGTGCCGCCCAGCGAGCTCTATCTTGATGGTGCTTCGTGGCAAGCCGCGACCAAGGGACGCAAGATCCTGCAGCTTGCCGTTTCACCACAACCGGAGGAATCGGGGAGGACAGACGCAGGCGGACGTATCGGTCGCGACTTCGCCCCAGAGCGCCAACGGGAATCTGCAGACCTCCTTGAAGCTCTTGCCGACCACATCAGGGCAAGGGCACACTCGGACCAAGTGGTCATCGCGTCCTATTCGGAGGGCGCGCGGGAACGTCTGCAGGGCCTCATTGCGGACCACGACATTCTGGGGGCCGATCCGATTTCCGATTTCAGTGAAGTGCCCGTAGGCAAGGGACGTGTCTTTCTGGCCGTATGGGCACTGCAGCATGGATTCGAGAGCGGCAAAGGCCTCACGGTCATCTCCGAACAGGACATCTTTGGCGATCGTCTGACTCGCCAACCCAGAAAGAGGCGTCGGGCTGACGATTTCCTGACTGAAGCTCGATCGCTTAGCCCCGAGGATCTGGTTGTTCACGTGGAACACGGCGTCGGCCGCTACAAGGGTCTTGAGGTTGTCGAAGCCCTAGGTGCGCCACATGAGTGTATCCAACTCGAATATGCCGGTGGTGACAAACTGTACCTGCCGGTTGAGAACATCGAGCTTCTCAGTCGTTACGGTCAAGATGAGGGCCTTTTGGATCGCTTGGGAAGTGCCGCATGGCAAGCCCGAAAGGCGGGTCTCAAGAAACGCATTCGCGAAATCGCCGACAGGCTCGTTCGCATTGCCGCGGAACGGCATCTCCGAAAGGCTCCGGCCATCGTGCCACCGGACGACCTTTGGGAAGGTTTTTTGGCGCGGTTTTCCTATCAGGAAACCGACGATCAGCTTACAGCCATCGGCGAAACGCTTGACGACATGGCATCGGGCAAGCCGATGGACAGGTTGATCTGCGGTGACGTGGGCTTCGGCAAGACTGAAGTGGCAATGCGCGCGGCCTTTGCCGCCGCCATGTCGGAAGTGCAGGTCGCAGTCATCGCCCCGACCACGCTGCTCGCTCGTCAGCACGCGGCAAGATTTGTCGAACGGTTCCAGGGATTCCCGCTCGTAGTTCGGCAACTGTCAAGATTTGTTTCCGCGAAGGAGTCCACAAGGACACGCGACGGACTTGCCGATGGAACGGTGGACATCGTTATTGGAACGCACGCCGTCCTTTCAAAGTCCGTACGTTTTCAGAATCTCGGATTGCTGGTCGTCGATGAAGAACAGCACTTCGGTGTGACACACAAGGAGCGAATGAAACAGCTTCGCTCGGACATCCATGTCCTCACGCTTACGGCAACACCGATTCCTCGCACGCTTCAAATGTCACTGACGGGCGTGCGCGACCTGTCCGTCATCGGAACTCCGCCCGTCGATCGCCTTGCCATACGCACCTACGTGAGCGAGTTCGACAGTGTTACGCTCCGAGAGGCATTGCTTCGTGAACATTACCGGGGCGGGCAATCCTTTTTCGTGGTTCCTAGGGTCAGCGACCTTCCCGAGATCGAAGCCTGGCTATCTGAGCAGGTTCCTGAACTCACCCATGCCGTCGTCCATGGACAACTGGCGGCAAGCACTCTCGATGGTCGAATGAATGCCTTTTATGAAGGCCAGTTCGACATTCTCCTTGCCACGACAATCGTGGAATCCGGACTCGACATTCCAACTGCCAACACCATGATCGTCCACCGGGCGGACATGTTCGGGCTCGCGCAACTCTACCAGATTCGGGGACGAGTAGGGCGCTCGAAAGCCCGCGCCTATGCCTACCTTACGACGAGGTCAAATGCCACGCTCACGGTGCAGGCAGAACGACGGCTAAGGGTTCTCGGCTCCTTGGATTCGCTTGGAGCAGGGTTCACCCTCGCGTCCCAGGATCTGGACATCCGCGGAGCCGGCAACATTCTTGGCGAGGAGCAGTCGGGACACATTCGCGAAGTGGGCTTTGAACTCTATCGCTCCATGCTGGAAGACATGATTGCGAAGATCCGGTCTGGTGAAACCGAAGGTCTCGCCGATACTGAAGACCAGTGGTCGCCGCAGATCAGGCTCGGCGTGCCAGTGCTGATCCCGGAAAGCTACGTTCGCGACCTTGATGTCCGCCTCGGCCTTTATCGTCGCCTTTCGAGCTTGTCGTCCAAGGTCGAAATCGAGGGCTTTGCCGCTGAACTCATAGACAGATTCGGCAAGTTGCCGAAAGAGGTGAATGCTCTGCTGCTGGTGGTGCGCATCAAGAGCGAATGCAGGAAAGCCGGAATTGCACGTCTCGACACCGGACCCAAGGGGGCGACAATCCAGTTTCATGAAGACCGATTCGCGAATCCGGACGGTCTCGTGGAGTTCGTTCACGATCAGAACGGGCTGGCGAAGATAAGGAACAACAAGCTTATCGTGCGCCGAGACTGGAGAAAGGCCGGTGATCGGGTACGGGGCGCATTTGCTGTCGCGCGAGATTTGGCTTCAAAAGCACGCAGTTGAAGCCGATTCCGACAGGACTGCGACAGAATCAGGCGCCTATACCTCGCAACACGTCTTGCGCCTTGGGTCGGCTATGGCCTAAATGCGCCGAAATGTGCCCGAGTGGCGGAATGGTAGACGCAGCGGATTCAAAATCCGCCGGCAGCAATGTCGTGCGAGTTCGAGTCTCGCCTCGGGCACCAGAAAGCGCCAAGATGTTCTGGCAGGTGCGTTGAAGGACAAAGTTGGACAGGAAGCGACCTCAAGTTCACATGAAACACGCACTTGCCACTTGCGTCTTTGCATGTTGGGCCAGTCTCGCGACGGCGGCCGACGTGACCGTTGCCGTGGCATCGAATTTCGTCACGACGGCCTTCAAGCTCGTTGCCGAATTCGAAGGCGAGACAGGACATTCCGTCGCTGTCGGCCATGGCGCCACCGGACACCTCTATACGCAAATCGTGCGCGGCGCCCCCTTCGACATGCTTCTTGCAGGCGATGACGAACGTCCGGCGATGTTGTTGGCCAATGGGCGGGCATCTGAGACACGCGCATATGCGGTGGGCCGTCTTGCATTGGTTTCACGAGAACCCTTGACGCGAAAGTCCGCCGCCAAGCTCCTGGAAGGCAAGACCGTTGCCTTGGCCGACCCCATTGCAGCCTCCTATGGCAAGGCATCCACGAGAGCGATGGAACGGTTGAAGCTGGACACTGCCAGTTTTCGGACTCTTCTGGTCATAAACGTCGGCCAGGTAGCCACCCTGTTCGAAACAGGCAACGCCGATGCCGCCTTCGTTGCGGCGTCTCAAGTCCCGTTTCTTGATGCGCCCGACGTGTTCGATCTTGAACAGCTGATTCCGGGCATTCCACAGCATGCCGCCTTTCTTACCAGAGCCGTTGGAAACGAGGCTGCGCGTGCATTCTGGGACTGGTTGGCGACGGAAAGCGCACAGGACCTGATCGCGGCATCGGGTTACGACCGCCCGGAAGAGTGACTGCTCTCCGCATTGAGGAGGGGGATTCCTGATTCTCAGGCCATTGCGAGCAATGTGCCCGTCTTGTGCAGACCGCCACAGCCGGCACTGACGCCTTCATCTTCGAAACGCTCTGCCATCTGTTGTTCCGGGTGACCCTGATGTTGCGGTCATGTTCCCGACCACAGATGCGGCATGTCCAGTGACGCAATGACAGAGGCGATGTCCGCCGTTTTCCGTTGCGATGCCATCTGTCTGCAATTTCAACTTGCAGGTACCTTTGATTTTGGGCTTGCAACTGTCGGCGCGCCATCATAGTTCGCGCCCACTTCACAGGCAGGGCTTGGGCCGCCGAGGAATGCATCCTCGCTTGGTCCGCCGGTTGGGAGAGATCTCTGACGTCCTGCCGAGGCGCAAACCGGGAAAGGAAACGGACATGGCGCTCCCTGAATTCACTATGCGCCAGCTTCTGGAAGCTGGCGTGCACTTCGGTCACCAGACACAGCGGTGGAATCCGCGCATGTCGGAATTCATCTATGGTGAACGCAACGGCATCCACATCATCGACTTGACGCAGACCGTTCCCATGCTGGACGCGGCGTTGAACGCCGTCCGTGAAACTGTGGCAAAAAACGGTCGCATTCTGTTTGTCGGCACGAAGCGGCAGGCGCAGAAGCCAATTGCCGAGGCGGCTGAAAAGTGCGCGCAGTATTACATGAACCATCGCTGGCTTGGTGGCACGCTGACCAACTGGAAAACAGTCTCACAGTCGATCAAGCGTCTGAACGAAATTGACGAGCAGATGACGGACGGGGCAGAGGGCCTGACAAAGAAGGAACGCCTTGGCATCGAGCGCGAGCAATCGAAGCTTCAAGCGTCGCTTGGCGGAATTCGCGAAATGGGCGGCGTTCCCGATCTTCTCTTTGTGATCGACGTGAACAAGGAAGACCTTGCGGTCGCCGAGGCGAGGAAGCTTGGCATTCCGGTTGTTGCAGTCGTTGACACGAACTGCAGGCCGGATGGCATTGACTACGTCATTCCAGGCAATGACGACGCCTCGCGGGCGGTGGCGCTCTACTGTGATCTCGTGAGCCGCGCTGCACTTGATGGCATGAGTGCCCAGCTTGGCGCTGCCGGAATTGACATTGGCGAAATGGAAACGGCTGTGGAGGAAGCGGCTCTCGCAGCAGACGCCAGCGCGCCGGCGACCGAAGATGCGCCGGACGCTGTGTCAGTCGCCGAGACTGCGCAGACGGAAGAGGCAAAGGCTGACGACGCCACGAGCGACAAGGAGGCGCCTTCGGCGGAGAAGGAGGAGCCGGCAGCCAAAGAAGCGCCTGCCCAAAAGGCGCCTGAACAGAAGGCTGTCAAGGGTGCGGATGCCCCAGAAGGAACGCCAGAGCGTGCCGCGGATGCAGTAGAGGAGAAGGCGTCGGCCAAGACCGTCCCAGCGACGGCGACCGCAGCCCAGAATGCAACTGCCACGAAAGATGCGTCGGCAAACACCGCGACTGCAGAGTCAGAGAAGCCCGAGGCCAATGGGGCAGCGGAGCCGAAGAAGCCTGCCAACATCAAAAAAGCCGGCTAAAGCCGTATCAGAAAAACGGAAACCAGGGTGCGGGTAAGCGTGCCCGGGACAGGCGATCAAGGAGAGCCAGGATGTCAATCACTGCAGCACTTGTGAAAGAGCTTCGCGACGCAACCGGCGCGGGCATGATGGATGCCAAGAAGGCGCTGACGGAAACCGAAGGCGACATGAAGGCCGCCGCGGATTGGCTGCGAACGAAGGGGCTGGCGAAGGCAGACAAGAAATCGGGCCGCACAGCCGCCGAGGGTCTCGTTGCTGTCAGGACAGACGGGGGCAGGGGCGTTGTCGTAGAGGTGAACTCTGAGACCGACTTCGTCGCCAAGAATGAGGATTTCCAGTCGATGGTCACGGACCTGGCCACGGCTGCTCTCACCGTCGACGACGTCGAAGCGTTGAAGTCCGCGGACCTTGGCGGGAAGCCTGCCTCGGAAGTGATCATCGATTCCGTGGCCAAGATCGGAGAGAACATCCAGCTTCGCAGAATGGCCAGCCTGAATGGTGAACAGGTTGCCTCATACACGCATAACGCCGTGGCCCAAGGCATGGGAAAGATCGGGGTCGTGGTAGCGTATTCGGGTGCGGACTCCGAATTTCCGCGGCAGGTTGCCATGCACGTTGCGGCCATCAATCCCGCAGCGCTTGATGAAGCTAGCCTGGATGCGGCCGCGACCGAAAAGGAGCGCGACATCCAGATGGAGATCGCGCGGGAAAGCGGGAAACCGGAGGCTGTCATAGAGAAGATGATCGAGGGTCGGATGAGGAAGTTCGTTGCCGAGTCCACGCTCCTGAATCAGGCATTTGTCGTGAATCCGGATCTCACGGTCGGCAAGGCGGCGGAAGAGGCTGGAATCGATGTGACGGGCTTCATTCGCCTCGAAGTCGGTGAAGGCATCGAGAAGAAGGAAGAGGATTTCGCGGCAGAAGTCGCGAAGACTGCCCAGGCGGTGCAGGATCCCGCGGTGCACGACGAGGAGCCTGATGCCTGACGGGAGAATCTGGCCGCATTTCGCGATGCGATCCTGAAGGCATCGAATGGCTGGGAAGGCGCGCCTCGGGCGGAGTGGCAAAACGCTGGACTCCCTCGGACAATGCAAGGCGCGAGTTCTTCGTCTTTCCTTTGCGCGCAACGATTCCCTTTTCGAACAGCCGCGTCATTGCGCGCGATGCCGTAGGCTGGCTCGGCGCATCCGGCAGGCCGTCAATGCGTTCGGTATGGCTGATCGGCTCGCGCTGCCGAAGATACCCGCCAACCGTCACTTCGACAGAATTACCTGAACATCAGGAGGTAATCATTTGATATAAATAGTGTCTTTAGGGGCGTTGCACGAACCAAAGTCGCCGTATTCGGCCGCATGCAAGCACAATATTTAACATAATGCCTATTATGCGCCCAATTGGTCAGCCCAAGGCGTAGCCTGCGCTGCGCACGGTGCGAACCGGATTGCTCCCTCCGTGCTTGCACAGCGCCTTGCGGAGCCGGCCGATGTGGACATCGACCGTACGCGTGTCCACGTAGATGTCCCGGCCCCAGACGCGATCGAGCAGTTGTTCTCGCGACCAGACCCTGCCTGGCCTGTCCATCAACGTTGCCAGCAGGCGGAACTCTGTCGGACCGAGCTTGATCGGTTTCTTGTCGCGCGTGACCTTGTGCGTCTCGGAATCAAGCACGATGTCCTCGAATTGCAGCCGCATGCCAACCGTCGTCGGACGAGTGCGCCGCAACTGCGTCCTGACCCGCGCCATGAGTTCAGCTAAGGAGTATGGCTTGATAACGTAGTCGTCGGCGCCGATTTCCAGGCCGCGCACACGGTCCCCCTCTTCCGACCGCGCCGTCAGCATGATGACGGGAATATTCCGCGTTTCGGCACGTGACTTCAGGCGGCGACAGATTTCGATGCCCGAGACCCCAGGAAGCATCCAGTCAAGAATGATCACGTCCGGTGGCGCTTCCTCCACCAGCAGGAGCGCATCGTCACCGCTTTCCGCCCTGGCGACCTCGAAGCCTTCCGCCTGGAGATTGTACGCCAGGACCTCGCGCTGGGCAGCCTCGTCCTCGACAACCAGTACGCATGGCTGATTGGCCGGCATTTCTCAGGATCCTTCGTTGATGTAGGGAGTCCGATCCTTCTTCGGTCTTGAATCATCGGGGAACGTGCCGGTGGCCATGTAAACCACCTGCTCCGCGATGTTGGTCACGTGATCTCCGATCCTCTCCATGTTCTTGGCGATGAAGTGGAGATGCATGCACGGCGTGATGTTGCGTGGATCCTCCATCATGTAAGTCAAGAGCTCGCGAAAGATCGAGCTGTAAAACTGATCCACGTCTTCGTCGCGCAAGATGATCCGCTCTGCCAGATCGGCGTCGCGCTGAATGAATGCGTCCAAAACGTCCTTGAGCATGAATTGCACTTCGCGCGCAATTCGCTTGATCGACAAATCCGCGTCCTCGACACGCGGAGATTCCGCCAGCACCTGCGTTCGCTTGGCGAGGTTCTTTGCATAGTCGCCGCAACGCTCGAGATTGGCGCTGATCCTTATCACTGTCAGAACGGTTCTCAGATCGCCTGCCGTGGGTGCCCGAAGCGCAATTATGCGGGTCGCTTCATCATTGATTTGTTCCTCAAGTTCATCGATTGCCGCGTCCTCGTCCCTGACCTTCTTGGACAGCTCGATGTCACGCACCTCAAGCGACTTGACGCTGTCAAGGATCGCGCTTTCAACCAAGCCACCCATCTTCATCAACATCCCTTGGAGCGCTTCAAGGTCGCGGTCGAACGCGGAGGCAATGTGTTGCTCGTTCATTTCCGTGCTCCTATCCATTTCGGCCGATGATGTCGCTGTCCGCCCGGCGGCATTCGGGTCCGGCTATCATCTTTCCAGTGCCGCCAATCTCCACGTGTCCGACGCGATGGCAAAGGCAGTCTCCTGCCTTCCCTTGGCCGCCTGCTGAATCAAGTCCGTGAAGATAGCGATCGAAGAGTTCCGCATCAACTCGTCGATGGTTTTCGCGACACGGGCGGCTGCAATTGAATTGAGAGACGAGCACGGCCCGACCTTCGGCAGGAAGGGTCTCGGAACCGATCGAGGCAAGTGGCATCAGCTTTGGCGAACCCGCGACATGAACCTGGTCTCGGGTATTGGCGGCGCGCCATGACAGTGCGAGACTCGCCGCTTCAGGGGCGGTCACTTTCGCGTTCAATATAGAGCCTTCCCCTGGTCACCCTGGACCGCACCATTCAGTCCGGTGACCGCCATCTAAGTGTCGCTGTCTGCGCTTTTGTTACATCTCCATAAATGTTTTATGACAATTCGTCCGAATTTTCGTGACGCGCGTGCGCCACGCCACGTGGCAGAACAACCAAAAAACGACTGCCCTTGCCCATCTCGCTTTCGATGCGAAGCCGTCCCCGGTGTCGATTGACGATGTGCTTCACGATCGCAAGCCCGAGCCCCGTGCCACCCATCTCGCGCGACCGATGCGAGTCGATCCGGTAGAACCGTTCGGTCAATCGGGGAACGTGAAGGGCGTCGATGCCGACACCGGTATCAGACACGACCAAGAGTGCAGCATCGCCCTGAATCATCGGATGTGCGTCCGTCAATTGCACGGAAACATCCACGGCAGCACCCGGCCCCGAATACTTGATGGCGTTCTCAACCAGGTTCGTCGCCACCTGAGCCAATTGATCGGCATCGCCTGGAACGCTGAATTCGCATTCAAGGCCGGAAGTACTAACTCGCACATGGTGCTCGGCTGCCAGCGGTCCAAGCGCATTTACGACGGAGTGAACGACGGCGGGGAGTTGGACCGGATCCGTCGGCTGCAACCGTTCTTCCGCTTCGACCCAACTCAACGACAGGAGGTCGGCGACCAACCGGTTCATCCGACTGGCCTCTCGCTCCATTATGCCGAGGAATCTCTCACGCACCGCCGCGTCGTCGCGCGCGGTCCCGCGCAGGGTTTCGATGAACCCGACGAGCGATGTCAGCGGTGTCCGGAGTTCGTGACTGACATTTGCCACGAAATCTCGCCGCATCTGCCCTGCTTCTTCCATCGCGGTGCGATCCTCGAAGCAAGCCAGCACGTGCCCCGTGTCGCCAACGGGAGTGCAGGTCGCTTCGAATGCGACGTCACCGCGCTCGTCCGCAGCAAGAAACTGAGCCGACGTCGTTTCGCCTGCCGCCAATGCCCGTTCCAGCGCATCCAGAATCGATGGCTGTCGCAATGCGGCAATGTAGTGGCGTCCGTTGATCTGATCCGAGAATAGCCGCCGTGCGGCCGCGTTGGATTCACTGATGCGGCCACTCTGATCGACCAGAATTCCGGGAATGGAAATCGCTTCGACGATGCTGTCCGACATGTCCATGGCCCGTTCGTGCCTGTCCCGTCATGTTACCGCATGCGACATCAGGGTTGAAGCCGCCACCCGGTACGCTTCTGCCATGGAACATTGCCCGGCCTGCCTCACGCCGCCTCATGTCGAGTCTCTCGCCACCAAGGGCCTGTCAGGTCCCCTGCCCCCTGAGCCAGCCTGGCATCTGGTTGCATCGCTCTTGCACCTCGTGGCCAGCCCGGGACATGACGCCCGGCAACACGGGATTCCGGCAATTGAACTTCAGCGTTCCACCACGGCCAGGCCCGCTCGGTATTCCCGCTGACGCCGCTGGTAGTGCTCGGCTGCCTCCCGAATCATCTCGACGTGTCGCTCCTCGACCTGGCGCACGACCTTGCCCGGCATGCCAATGACAAGCGAGCCGTCCGGTATCTCCTTGCCTTCGGGGACAAGCGTTCCCGCTCCGATGAGACAGTTCGTGCCGATCACCGCGCCGTTGAGAATCGTCGCGCCCATTCCCACCAAGGCATTGTCCCTGATCGTGCAGCCGTGAAGCATCGCCTTGTGGCCGACCGTGACGTTTGCACCGATCAAGCAAGGAAAGCCCGGATCCGTATGGATCACCGTATTTTCCTGCACGTTTGAACCCGCGCCTATCACGATCGGTTCGCTGTCACCCCGGAGCGTGGTCGAGAACCAGATTGAGCACTTCCGGCCAATCCGAACGTCGCCAATGACATTTGCATCCGGCGCGATCCAGAAATCGTCATCGTCCGGCAGGGACGGATGCCGGACGCCGAGGGAGTACACGGTCAATTCCGTGCCTCGAATTCGGTCTGCAGCCGACGCACGTGATCGGCGAGTCCCGGTTGTTGCACACGTCGAAGACGTTCCGCCATAACGATGTTCTTGAGTCGTTCTTCCGTCTTGTCGAGGTCGTCATTGACCAAGACATAGTCATAGTCGGACCAATGGCTGATTTCGTCCCAGCTGTTCCCCATCCGCTGCGCGATGACATCTGCGCTGTCCTGTCCGCGGCTTTCCAACCTGCTGCGAAGCTCGTCAATGGACGGCGGCAGGAGAAAGATCGACAGGACAAAGCGTGCAAGCTGGGAGCGCGTGATTTGCTGTGCACCCTGCCAGTCAATGTCGAACAG